>CAYTAP010000025.1:0-35619 GCA_964435775.1 uncultured Tepidisphaeraceae bacterium | reverse complement strand
ACTGACGGTTGGCGGAGGCATCCGGACGATCGAGGATGCCACCCGGTTGATTCAGGCAGGGGCGGAAAAGGTTTCACTCAATTCGGCGGCCGTCAAAAACCCTGATTTGATCAATGAGGTTTCCCGCAAGTTCGGGCGCTGCGCCACGGTTTTGGGGTTGGATGCCTGCCGCGTCACTGACGTCGACGGACAGGAATTGTGGCGGGTGTTCATCAACGGCGGGCGCGTGAACACGGGGATCGATGTTTTGGCATGGGTGGCCGAGGCGCAGGAGCGCGGCGCGGGGGAAATCGTCCTGAACGTCATGAACGCCGATGGAACTCGGCAGGGATATGACCTGAAAATGACAGCGGCTGTTTCCCAGGCCGTTCATATCCCCGTCGTCGCATCGGGAGGCGCGGGATCACCTCAGCACATGCTTGATGTGCTCAGGGAAGGACACGCCGACGCGGCGCTGGCGGCCAGCATCTTCCACTTCGGGCAATACACCGTCGGGCAAGTGAAGGCTTTCCTTGCCGACAACGGTGTGAGTGTTCGCCTGAATTGATTCCCGCCCCCTTGCAATCAACGTCCCCTTACAATCAAACCAGGCCATAGCGCTGCAAGGCGGCGCGGACGCCGTGGTCGTTGTTGGAGGGGGCGATCCAGTCGGCCACGCCTTTGACGAGGCGGTGGGCGTTGTCCATGGCGACCGAGACGCCGGCGATCTGCAGCATCGCCACATCGTTGGGGGCATCGCCAATCGCCATGACGTGGTCCATGGGTAGGCCATAGTGCTTGGCCACGATTTGCAGCGCCACGGCCTTGCTGACGCGCTTGTCCATGATCTGCAGAAGGTGATCGTCGGTGCGAACGATCGACACTTTCGATCCGAACTGCTCGTCGATGCGCTGCTCAAGGCGAAGGATCATCCGCGGCTCGCCCAAGAGCATCAGCTTCGTGACGGCGGTGTGGGCGAAGGTCTCCAGCGGCGCGACGACATCGGGTTTGAAGAGCTTGCCGGTCTCGGTGGTGAACTGCTCCTCGGCGCGATCGGTGTACCAGCGGTCCATCAGCTCGCAGCTCACCTGCACTTCATCAAACATGTCGCGGGCATCGTCGATGATCCGCCAGGTCAGGGCGCCGGACAGAGGGCGATGGAAAATTGGCTTGTTCAGCGGCTCATCCCAGATCAATGCGCCGTTGTAATTGATTTGCCAGGTATCGAGTTCAAGCCTCTTGTAGATTGGCCTGACGCTTCGCGGCGGACGGGCGGAGGCCACGACGATCCGAATGCCGGATTGCTTCACGCTCTGCAGCGCTTCCATCGTTTCGGCGCTGACCTGCTTGGAATCATTCAGGAGCGTGCCATCCAGGTCGATGGCGAGAAGCTTGATCGACGGCTGATCCGCCGCGACGGCGGGCGCGCGAGTCGGCGGGGTGCGATGATGAGAAGGTGTCACGGACATAATCCAGCGATCGGCAAAGACAAAACGGAATGGACTCCTTATACCGTATGCTTGAACATTTTTCGCCATGCGAATCATGCGCCGGGCGACGGCGATTGATCCGCCTTCGGGCCTTTGGTGATCGTGGGGAGCACCTCATCCAGTTCAGGCGGCACGGCGTCACGCAGCGATCCGAAACGGCGAAGCTGAGGGAACGCATAGGCGAGGGTGATCACCGTCATAATCGTCCCGATGCCGCCATAGACGACCGATCGGACAGCGCCCAGCCACCAGGCGGTCAAGCCGGACTCCAAGCCGCCCAGCTCATTGCTCGCGCCGATGAAAATATTGTTGACGGCTGACACCCGGCCGCGCATCGCGTCGGGCGTCAACACCTGCACCAGCGTATGGCGAACGACCACGGAAATGTTGTCGAACGCGCCGATCAGGAACACCATCAGGAATGAAAGCCAGTACCACTTGCTCAAGCCAAAGAGGATCGTCGCCAGCCCAAAGGCCGCGACGGCCAGGAGCATGCCGCGCCCGGCCCGTTTCATGGGGGGCAGGTGGGCGATGAGCATTGCCATGGTGAATGCGCCAATCGCCTCGGCCGCCCGCAGCCAGCCGAAACCGACTGACCCGACATGGAGAATGTCCTTGGCGAAGATGGGCAGAAGGTAAACCGCCCCGCCGAGCAGGACGGCGAACAAATCGAGCGTGAGCGTGGCGAGGATGATTTTCGTGCGCAGAACAAAGCGAATGCCCTGCGAAAGCTTTTGCATCGCGGATTCACGGGGTGCGCCCCCGGCGGTTCCCATGTGGGAAAAACGCGGCTTGCCGAGAGTGAACATCAGCCCCACAAAGATCATCGAGCAGATGGCGTCGAGCACATACGCCGCGCCGAGGCTGTCAAAGTGGCGCAGGCTGCGGGAGATGAGCAGTCCCCCGATCGCCGGTCCGACCATCGACGCCACCTGGTAGGCGGACGCGTTCCAGGTGATCGCATTGGAAAAGACGCGGATCGGGACGATTTGCGGGAGAAGCGCGCTGCGGGCGGGTCGGCCGAGGGTCAGGACGGCGGCGTACAGCATCATGGTCCCGAACATGAGTGGAATCGAACCGGGGCGATAGGACAGGTACGCGAGCGTGAGCGCGCACAGCGATCCCAGCGCGGTCGTCAACTGGATGAGTCGGCGGCGGTCAAACGTGTCGGCGAGCACGCCGGCGGGCAGCGCCAGCAGGATGAGGGGAAGTGCCTGGATTCCTCCCAGCCAGCCGAGGGCGAGCTTCGCCTGCGACGGGTCGGTGATGTGGAGGCGGTCGTAGATTTCCCAACCGATGGCGACGGCGGTGATCTGGTTGCCCACGACTGCGATCATCCAACCGGCGGAAAAAAGCAGATAATCGCGATAGCGAAGCGCTGCATAGGGGTCATGCGCGGCGGGCGCTGAAGTGGATACCCCTCCCAACGCGTTGTCGTGCATCTGCGCGGAGGTGGCGCTGGCCGACGCCGGACGGTCGGTGTCGGGCAATTCGTACGATGCCGTCGAGTCGTCGGGCAATGAGAACGCGCCATTGTCATCGGATGGGGGAGGTTCCTGGGGTGGCTCGCGATGGTTGTGGGACATACCTGCCGGGGAGTGAAATCCGCGCTGTGCCGGCCGTCACGGACAGGTCGGGCAACAGCGATTATGGCGGAGTGTAGTCGCACGAGCGCCTTCGGCAAGCCATTGGCAATTCATTGGCCGATCATCGGCGGATCATCGGCGGGGCAAGCCGCTGCTTGGTGATAGGGCGGCATTGAACTTGCCCACCCAATCGATAGGGTGGTCCGGCGGTTTAAGGAAACGCATTCAACAGGATTTGCCCATGACATTGCCAAACGACTACACGGAGCGTGTTTATGCCGGGGTGTTGGGGAAGCTCATCGGTGTTTATCTCGGCCGACCGATCGAAGGGATGCTGTATCGTGACATTCTCACGCAGCTTGGTGAGATTCAATATTATGTGCATGAGCAGCGGAACGTGCCGCTGGTCGTGAGCGACGACGACATTTCCGGGACATTCACATTCCTGCGGGCGCTGGAGGACCACAATGGAGGCGTCAACCTGTCCGCCGAGGAAGTCGGGCGGACGTGGCTGAACTACATCATCGAGAACAAGAGCATCCTCTGGTGGGGTGGCGTGGGGACGAGCACGGAGCATACGGCGTATAAGCGATTGCGGGATGGCATTCCCGCGCCGCGGAGCGGATCCATTGAACTGAACAGCAAGGTGGTGGCCGAGCAGATCGGGGCGCAGATTTTCATCGACGGTTGGGCGATGGTCGCGCCGGGTAATCCGGACCTCGCGGCTGACCTGGCGGGCAAAGCGGCAAGCGCCAGCCACGATGGGGAGGCGGTCCATGCGGCGCGGCTGCTGGCGTCGATGGAGGCGCGGGCGTTTGTCGAATCGGATCTCAGCAAGTTGCTGGATTTAGGGCTTGGCTACGTCCCCAGGGATAGCGTCATTCGTCGGATGATCGATGACCTGCGCGGCTTCCACGCCAGCAACAACGACTGGCGCAAGGCGATGACGGACGTGATGGAAAAGCATTACGGTTATGACCGCTACGGCGGCAACTGCCACGTCGTGCCGAATCATGGGATCATCATTCTCGCGCTGTTGTATGGCGAGGATTCCTTTCAAAACTCGATGATGATCGCCAACACTTGTGGATGGGACACCGATTGCAACAGCGGCAACGTGGGTTGCCTCATGGGGATCAAGAACGGGCTGGCGGGCATCGGCGCCGGGCCGGACTGGCGGTCCCCGGTCGCCGACCGGCTGTACCTCCCCACCGCCGACGGAGGTTCGTGCATCACGGATGCGGCGCGTGAGACGATTCGGATCGTCAACATGGGGCGACGGCTGGCGGGGGAAAAAGCGATCGCGCCCAAGGACGGCGCGCGGTTTCACTTTTCGCTGCCGGGCAGCGTGCAGGGGTGGACACTGGAGGAATCGCCCGAGAGCCGGGGGACGGCGGTGGTGACCAACGGCGGCGGAAAGCTGTCGATCACCACGGTGCATCTGGCGCCCGGCCGGGTGGCCCGCGCCTTTTCCCCGACATTCATCACACCGGAAGCCGCGAAGGTTGCCGGGTATGCTCTGACGGCGTGCCCAACATTGTATTCGGGGCAGCAGGTGACGGCGTCGCTCATGGGCGACGCGGGAAACACCGCCCCCCTGTCGGTCTCGCTTTATCTCCAGCATTATGGCCCGGCCGATACGCTGGTGCGGGTGTATGGGCCGCGAATCACGCTCGCGCCGGGACAGTCGTCGGAACTGTCCTGGACGATTCCACAAACCGATGGTCAGCCGATCGGGCAAATCGGCGTGGAGGTCGCGACGGATCGCGGCGGCGGAACGATTCATCTTGACCGGCTCGATTGGAGCGGCGAGCCCACTCTGACACTCGCGCCACCGACTTCGGGCGGGGACATGTGGCGCAAGGCGTGGGTTGAAGGAGTGAACACATTCAGCCAGTGGGGGCTGACCAAGCCAGGCCAAGCCTTCAGCGCCATTCAAAATGACGGCAGGGGATTGGCGATTCACGGAACGCGGCAATGGAAAAATTACACGGTGTCGGCGTCGCTCACGCCGCACCTGGCGAAGGTCGCTGGCCTGGCGGCTCGGGTGCAGGGGATGCGGCGGTATTACGCGCTAATCCTCCGCGATGACCAGACACTGCGGCTTGTGAAGATGCTGGACGAGGAAAAGATGCTGGCGGAGATTCCATTTGAGTGGAAACAAAATGAGTCCACGATCGCGATGTCATTGACGGTGAAGGGCAACCGCATCACCGCCTCGGCCGATGGAAAACTCCTGGAGGCGGTGGATGAGGATCAGCCGCTGCTGGACGGCGCAATCGCCCTGCTCATTGAGGAGGGACGGTTGTGCAGCGGCCCGGTGGCAGTGAGGGCAATAAGGATGAAGGATGAAGGATGAAGGATGAAAACACACGTGTGTCTCATCCTTCATTTTCATTGAGCACCGCAGCGGATAAGGAGGCGACCTGAGGGCCGAACCTCATCTTTCATCCTTCATCCTTGTCTTCTCACCCCACCCACACCGTTTTGATGTTGACGAACTCGCGGATGCCGAAGGCGGCCAGCTCCCGGCCGTGGCCGCTGGCTTTGATGCCGCCGAAAGGAAGCGAGGGGGTGGATTTGACCATGCCATTGATGAAGACCGAGCCGGCGTCGATCCGAGCGGCGATTGTTTCGGCACGCGCGATGTCGCGCGTCCAGATGCTCGCGCCAAGCCCGTAGCGCGAGAGGTTCGCCAGGCGAATCGCATCCTCCTCATCCTTGGCTCGCACCAGTGCGGCGACCGGACCAAAGGTTTCCTCATCAAACGCAGCCATGCCGGGTACGACATCGCCAAGAATCGTGGGGGGATAGTAGTAGCCTGTTGGCGGCGTCGCCCCGCCTCCCAGAAGGACGCGCGCCCCACCGGCCACGGAATGCCGCACCTGGCTGGTGAGCTTGTCGCGCAAATCGCGGCGGGCGAGCGGGCCGACCTGAGTGGCGCGATCCATCGGATCTCCAACCGTCAGCTTCCCCATCGCCTTCACGAGCGCCGCGGCAAACTCGTCATAGACCGATGATGCAATGATGAAACGCTTGGCGGCGATGCAGCTTTGGCCGGAGTTGACGCAACGCGCCATCGCGGCGACCTCAGCGGCGCGTGCGATATCGGCATCCTTCAGAACGATGAAGGAATCGGAGCCGCCCAGTTCAAGGACGACCTTCTTGAGCGCCTCCCCCGCCATGCGCCCCACGATCCGCCCGGCGCGTTCGGAACCGGTCAGGGTGACGGCGGCGATCCGGGGATCGGCGATGAGCTCGTCGGTTCGCTCGACGGAGATCATAAGCGTTTGAAAACACCCTGCGGGAAAGCCGGCGTCGGCGAAGATTGATTCGATCGCAAGGGCGCACCCTGGAACATTGTCGGCGTGTTTGAGAACGCCGACGTTGCCCGCCATCAACGCGGGCGCTGCGAAGCGGATGCATTGCCAGAACGGAAAGTTCCAGGGCATGATCGCCAGGACCATCCCCAGGGGATCGAAGCGAACGTAGCTGTGGGACGCGTCGGAAGGATGGATTTCATTTTTGAGCAACTCAGCGGCATGGTCGGCGAACCAGCGACAGGCCGCCGCACACTTATCGATTTCAGCCTCGGCCTGCGTGATGGGCTTGCCCATTTCCGTGACCATGAGTTGAGCGTACGCGGATCGGTTGTGTTGCAACACATCGGCCACGTGGCGCAGGCGCTCGGCACGCTGCTCCAGCGGAACCGCGCGCCACAGGTTCGCAGCGGACGCGCCCCGCGCCAGCTTTTGCTCCAATTGGGCATCGGTATCCACCTGGTACTCGCGCGCACGCTCTCCGGAGGCGGGATTGATGGACTGCATCGCATGGGTCATGCTCCGATTATAGCGCGGCGGCCGTCAAGGTGGGAACCATCATCCGACGGATCATTCATCATGCGCAGCATCATTCATGGGACCACATGGATTGCGAGAATGGACTTGCGGCGCACACCGATTCGTGAGGCTTGTCCGGTGCGATGGTCGCTCCGACGGCTTGACGGATAGCCATGAGTCGAAATAATCATGGCCGCACCAGAATTGTCTCACCGCCGCCAGGAGAAGCATGGATTCCGCCCGCCCAGACCCGATACCCAATCCCGCCGTCCGACGGCTCAGCCTTTATTTGCGACAATTGGAGGCGGTGGCGCGGATGGATCGCCGGACGATTTCCAGCCGCCAACTGGGCGAATCGCTGGGGCTGACCGACGCCCAGGTCCGCAAAGACCTCGCGTACTTCGGGCAATTCGGCCATGCGGGGATCGGCTATCATGTCGATGATCTCATCGGGCAATTGCGCCACATCCTGGGAACAGACAAAAGCTGGAATGTGCTGCTCATGGGGGCCGGCAATCTCGGTCGGGCGCTGATGGCGTACAAGGGGTTCAGCGCCAAGGGTTTTCAACTCGCCGCGGTCTTTGACACCGATCCGAACCTGACGGGCAAACGTCACGGCGCGCACGTCATCCAGCCGTTGAGCGAACTGGCAGGGACGATTGAGAGCAAGGCGATCCGACTGGCGATTCTCGCGGTCCCGTCGGATGGCGCGCAGGTCGTGACGAACCAGCTTGTGGAGGCGGGGATTCGCGGGTTGCTCAATTTCGCCCCACTTTCGCTCAATGTGCCCAGTCATGTGGCGATCACCTCCGTGGACCTGGCGGTGCAGCTCGAGCAGTTGTCGTTCCAGGTCAACTTCCCGCCGCTGGAACAGACGGCGTGAGGACGCACGGTTGCCTTGTTTCCTGAGCGTTCCCCCATGCCCCGCCCCATCTATTCACCAGCGACATTGCGGGTTGGCCTCAAGCCGTTCCGGCTGCACTTTTACACCGCGTTGCGCTCCACCAACGACCATGCCGCGGCGTTGCGTCGGCGCGGCGAGTTGTTTGCCCCGGCCGTCGTGCTGACGCCGCACCAGATCGCCGGACGCGGACGCGGGGACAATCGCTGGTTTTCCAATTCCGGCGCGATCACCGCGACTTTCGCATTTCCAGTCGAGGCGCATCTGGCGCCCAATCATCTGCCGCTGATTGCGGGCCTGGCTGTGCGGGCGGCGGCGCAGGAGATCATCGATCACGCCTTTGCGGCCGGCGACGGCGCGAAGAATCACCCCGGACGTCGCGCGACAACGACCGTTGAGTTGAAATGGCCGAATGATGTGATGCACAGGGGGCGCAAGCTCGCGGGATTGTTGTGCGAACGGATCGACAAGGTCGATCTCATCGGGATCGGGTTGAATGTCAATTTGATCGCCGCCGATGCCCCGCTGGCGCTGAAGGACAAGGTGACAAGCCTCCGTGAAATCACAGCGCGGCCACTTGACTTGAACGACGTGCTGATCGTCCTTGCCCATCACCTGCGCCGATTCATCACCAGCCGCCACGAACATTCGTTCGCGTGGTTTTTGCAGGAGTATGATGAGCACCACGTGCTGAGGGGTCGTCGGATCACGATTGCCCCTGAAGGGGATGATCCGCCATTGTCGGGACGATGCGAGGGGCTCGACAGCGCCGGGCGTCTGCTCGTCCGCCGGCGCGGCGAGCTTCATCGCATCATCAACGGGCATGTGATCGAGTATTGACGCGCGGCGACGTCATCCACATGACGCGGGCTGTTGTGCATCCCTTGGATTCATGCCGATAATGCGGCGATGGGGTCCTTGCAGTTGGAATCATGGTTGTGGCTTGGCGTGGGCGCAGCGGTGGCGCTGCTCATTGCCGTTGTAGCATGGCGGCGCTGGTTCCATACATCCGCCATCGGGTGGGCGTTGATGCTCGCTGGCATGCTGCTGGTCGCCGGTGCGATGGGCGGGGTGGTCTGGCGGGCCACGACGGCGGGCAAAATGGTCGTGATGGTTGATCTGTCCCCCAGCACGCGGTCGGCCGTCTATCGGAATGGCGCTGCCCTCCGACAACGCATCAACATGCTGGTGGGCGCCCATCCCCATTCAATCCTCTTTTTCGCCGGACACAACCAGGGGACGACATCGATCCCCGATGGACAATTGGCCGACATGCCCTCGCGGCAAACGGTTTATGATCCGCCGGAGGATGCCTCACGCGTTCTTCTTTTCAGCGATGCGCGGTTCCGCATGCCGGCCGTCGCCCCCCCCACATACATCGTCGTTGATCCAGGGATGGAATCGCCGTCCGACGGCGCGGTGGAGCGGATTGACGCGTCTGAAGACGGCGTGGTCCGGTCGGTGATCCGCAACAATGACCAGCCGCGGGTGATGACCATTGGCGTCGAAGGCCGCATGTTTGAGCGGACAGTCTCGGAAGGGGTGTTTCAATTTGTCGATGGAGGCGAAGACGAAGGCGGCACGTCGAACAGTCGATCCACTGAAGCAACGCCCCCAGGGAACAACATCGTCGTCACATTGATGCCGCCACGGACCCACAGCGCCCGCGGGTCTGATCTGTGGCCGGAAAATGACCGGCTTGAATCGCCGATCCCGCCGGCCGAGGTTGCCGAGCGATGGTGGATCAGCGCCGATGCGGCGCGGCATCCGCCGGGCTGGGTCGTCATGTCTCCATCCCAATTGCCCACGGAAGCTGCGGCGTATCTGAATGCGGGCGTCATTGTTCTGGACAACATCCCGGCCGACGCGATCGGTGCGACGCGGACGGACCGTCTCACGCAGTATGTGCGTGACCTGGGCGGATCGCTGCTCATCCTCGGCGGCGATCATGCGTTTGGCGCAGGCGGATACGACCGCACTGCACTGGGCGATTTGTCACCACTGGCATCGCAGCCGCCGACGCCGGCGATGCGCTGGTTCCTCCTTGTCGACTCGAGTGGATCGATGTCGGCTTCCGTCAGCGCGTCCGGCGGCACGCGATGGAATGCCGCCGCGACAGCGATGACCTCGCTCCTCGCCACGCTTCCACCTCATGACCTTGTGAGCATGGGGAACTTTGCGCAAAGCATCCGATGGTGGACGACGAATCAGCCCATCGCGGACATCGTGCCCGGCGCCCTTCCTCCGGCGGATGTACAACCGGGCGGGCCGACCAATCTCCAGGCAGCGCTCCAGCAAGTGATCACGCAGGCGCCATCCGAACAGACCACGCAGTTGATGCTGATCACTGATGGGGAAGCGCCGCTGGCCTCGACATCGCAGCTGATCGCCGACATGCGACGTAAAAAGATCCGGCTGAGCATCCTCGCCATTGGATCGGGGGAGGCGATTCCCGCGCTGCGCGCGATCGCTTCGGCCACCGGAGGTATGACGCGGACCGAACTCGACGCATCGCAATGGGCGAGCGCCGCGCGAAACCTCGCGCGAGCCGGCGTGCCATCGCATCTGGTCCATGAAGACATTGAGGTGCGTTTTGAAAAAGGCGCTGCGTCACTGGCATCGTTGAAGGTGCCCGCATGGAACCGCACCTGGGCAAAGGCCAATGCCACGCCATGGGCATCGGGCGGCGATGCAAACGACGCGCTGGTGCTGGGCACGCATTGGCGAGTGGGGGCGGGACAGGTCACGGCATTCGGATTTTCTCCGGATGAGGTTCTGGCGAACGAACTGGCCGGGCTGGTGCGGACGCCGGCGCGCGATCCGCGATTGAAAGTGGAATGGACGATTGGATCGACGGTCGGCGTGAGCGTTCGCGGGATAGCAAATGGCCGATTCGTGAATGGGCTCGCCTTGTCATTGGACCTTCAGGCGATGGCCGACGCGCCGAGCGATGGCCGGCCGACGGGCATGGCCCTCAAACAGACAGCGCCCGGCGAGTATGACGTGCGCTTTGACGCGCCTGAAAGAGACACGCTCGCGACGGTGCGATTGGGCCATGCGACGGTCGATCGGCGGGTAATCCCCGCACGATATCCGAGGGAATACGACCGCATCGGCAATGATCACGCGGCAATGAGCACGCTGGCTGGCCAAACCGGGGGGCGGGTGATCGGCGTGCGGGAGATAAGCCCCCTGGACCCGCCGCTTCGTCACCATCGCATCGGGCTTGATGCGTGGCTGGCGGCGCTGGGCGCATTGAGCCTTGCGGGGGGAACCCTCCTGCTGGTCCGGCGGCAAGGCAACGCGCCTTTTCCCGCTTGACTCATTTCGCCTCATCGCCGGTCGAAGGTGGCGTTGCGGGCCTCACCACGGGATCGGTTCCGAAAATCTCCGCAAAAAACAACTGCATCGCCGCCCATGAGCGGTGATCGGCCTCGGCGTTGTATGCGATGTTGGGAATGTGGAATTGGTCGGCGTCGGGGTTGGTGAAGGCGTGATGGGCGCCGCCATAGACGTTCACTTCCCAGAGCACATTGGCGGCGGTCATTTCCTTCATGAATGCTTCAACCTGCTCGGGGGGAACGGAGGTGTCGGCCCCACCGGTGCAGGCGAGCACTTTCGCGTGAATCTTGTCGGTGGCGGGATTTGGCGTGCCCAGCCCGCCGTGGAAACTGACCACGCCGAGGATTGGCGCTCCGCTCCGCGCCAGTTCGAGCGCGGTGGTGCCTCCGAAGCAATAGCCAATGGCCGCCACTTTGGACGCATCCACCTTCTCCTGCTTCTTCAACTCTCCAAGGGCGGCGTTGGCGCGAGCGCGCAGGAGCGCGCGGTCCTTCATAAACGGCATCATCCATGCCTGAGCCTGCTTGGGATCGGTGGTCGTCTTCCCCTCCCCATAGATATCAGCGGCGAAAGCGACATAGCCGAGCTTGGCCAATTCGCGCGCCCGCCATTGAGGATAGGGTGTCAACCCCCACCATTCGGGAAACACCACGATCCCTGGGCGTTTTTCCGTCACCGCATCGTCATACGCCAGATAACCGCGCAGGACGGCATCACCATCCTTGTATTCGACCGCTTCCGTACGAATCGCGCCCCACCCCATGCTTGCCGTCAACACCACCGTCGCCACGCCGCTCATCAAGCTTTGCAATCGCTTCATTGACTTGCTCCTGTTGAACTTTGACCCACCGTGTCAATGGAATGATATTGAAGTTGCGCCATTTGGTCGATACGATATCCGCCGGAGTTGGCCGAAACGATTCATGGTTTGATTGCCGTCGTTTACGCATTCCCCGCACGCCTTGGTTTGAGCTTTCCCATGCCACCGCAGGATTTGCCGCTCAGCGCCCGTTCCCAATCCGTCCGCGATGAGCGGCTGGATTTCTGGCGCGGGCTTTGCCTCATCGACATGGTGCTCGTTCACCTCGTCCACCAGGGGATGAACTTCGGTCAGCCCTGGTGGTCGATCCTTGGCGAATACACCCGCTTCGCGGCCGGGGGTTTCATCTTCGTCGCGGGGATGAGCGTGGGGGCGATCTTCCTGCCGCGTGTCCGCGAAGAGCGCAATCGCAGGAAGACGCATCTGCGGCTCATGAAGCGATCGGGATATATCCTCGCGGTTCATTACATCGCCACGGCCGGGTTTTTGCTGCTCTATCCGCTGTATGGAAGCGGTCCCTTCGCGTCGGTCAGTGACCTGCTTCGTGATATCCTCCTGTTTCGCTCCGGATCCGATTTGTTGCCGTTCTATGTCGTCATGGTCGCGATCACGCCGCTGCTGTTGGAGTTGCTCCGGCGCGGCATGGGATGGCTGGTGGCACTGCTGAGCCTGGCGGTCTTCATGACATGGGGTCGGATGGATCCGTACTTCCTGTCCGCGCCGATTCAGCAATGCTTTCTGCTGCCGCTCTGGCAGGTCATTTTCATCGCCGGGCTTTTGGCGGGGGCCGCGTTGCCCGCGTATGACCGGCTGGCGCAATCAACCAAGCGCATCATCGCCGGGTTCTCGACGATCTTCCTTGTGGTGATGTTTTTCGGCGCCTATGGCGGCGACTTCGGCTTGGCGCTGTCATTGCCCGTCGTGTTCTGGAAAGTCCCCCTCAGCGTCGGGGAGATCCTCAAATATCTCGCGTTCATGCTCGCCTTGATGAGTGTGACTGATCTGTTTTGGCAACGCCTCGCTGGAAGCGCGGTCGTGCGATTCTCCTCGCGGATGGGACGACGGAGCCTTGCGATGTATGTCGTTCACGTCTGGATCGTCTCTTTGACGGTGACGCTGGCCGGGTGGTTGGGGTGGAGCGGGGCATCCAACCTCATTTTTGCCATCACGGCGGTTGCTGCGCTGTGGGGTACGGCATGGGTGATGGATTTTTGCAAAACATGCATGGCCAATGTGCATGGCCGCGAGGGCCGGCAAATCGAGATGGCGTCCCTCGGCGGATTCTCGTGGTGGCGTCCAGCGTTCAATATGCCGGCAATTGGCGCTGCGACAGTCGCGATGCTCTTCCTGGTCAACGCGATCGTCCGCAACCCTGTACAGGAGATTCCAGTGGTTGCGACGGCAATCCAATTGCCGGATATCCTCCCCGGCGAAGAAGCCGATGAACCGGCGGATGAAGCCGAGACGCCCGACAGCGCCTTTCCCAGCCTCGTCGATCATCCCGAGATGTTCCCCGAACCCGTGCCGACGGTTTCCATATTGCCCGACGACATCCCGGCGTAGTAGGGTGTACACTCTTACGGGAACCGAAATGCGGGGAGGGCCGTTCGTACGGTGCGCTTGCGATTCCGGTGCGTACGCAATTCATGGAGGATGCGTGATGGCCAGCATTGATCCGGCCGCGATTGGTTTTGAAACGGCGCTTGATCGGGAATGGCTGTGCGTCAATCACAGTGGCGGCTATGCCTCCTCGACCATTCTTGGATTGAACACCCGCAAGTACCACGGGCTTCTCGTGGCGGCGATGACCCCGCCGGTGCGCCGGATGGTGCTGCTGTCGCGCGTGGAGGAGACCCTCTTCCGCGATGGCTGGCGGCATCCGCTGGCCAGCAGCGAGTATCCCGGCGTCATCCATCCCGGCGGGCATCAGTACCTCAAGGCGTTCGACCCCGACCCCTTCCCACGATGGGCATACCAGGGGGATGGCTGGACGATCACCAAGCAGCTCCGATTGGTTCCCGGCCAAAACACAGTCATCCTGAGCTACGCCTTGCTCGCATCCGATCGACCGCTGGAGCTTCAACTCAAGCCGCTGTTTGCCCTGCGCGGAATCCATGAGTTGATGTATCAGTGGAACGGAAAGCTCGATGCGCCACCGGCGGATGCTCGCAATTGCCGCATCCCCCCCACCGCGCATACGCCGGAGGTTTTCTTTGCCCACGACGGGGAGTTTAACGTCGGCGGCGAATGGTATCTCAACACCATCTACCGGCGGGAGGATGAGCGCGGCTACTCCGGGCTGGAAGACCTCTGGATGCCTGGAACGGTTCGGTGGATGCTCGCGCCGGGCCAGAGCGTTCACTTTGCGTGCTCGACCGATCCGATCGATCTGCCGAAGCTTCTCGCATCGCCGGTGGTTGAGCTTGAAACCGCGGGGCGCGACGTGCGCGCCGAGGAGGTGCTCGGGGCGCTGCCGGAGCTGGGCGCGGAAACGGACGCGGCGTGGGATTCACTGGTCAAAGCGGGGGAACGGTTTCTTTTGTCGATCGTTCGCCCGAACGCATCGCCTGACGACCAACAGCGATCGGTTTCCACTTTGGAATTGGATTCACCCTGCACGGCCATCCAAAGCGCATACCCTTGGGCCACACACTCGATCCGGGACGCCTTGATCGCCCTGCCGGGATTGCTGCTGACGACTGGGCGGTTGTCGGAAGCGCGGATGACGCTGCTCAAGTGCCTGGCATTTGAACGTGATGGGCTCACGCCTCTGGATTTGCCGGAAGATGGATCGGCGCCGCGATACGCCGGCGCCGGCGTGTCACTCTGGTTTGCCAATGCCGCCTTCGAATACTTCCGCTACAACCCTGACGATCGCTCGCTCCGGCGTCCAGTGCTTGATGGGCTGCTGAAGATCATCGCGGCCTATCGACGAGGGATCGCTCCGGGCATTGCCATCGGCGACGATGCGCTGATTTCGGTGAACACCCCGGCCGATCCCGCCACCTGGATGAACGCCCGCAGCGGTGATCGCACGATCACCCCCCGCAACGGGAAACCGGTGGAACTCAATGCCCTTTGGTACAATACCCTGTGCATCGCCGCGAAGCTGGCGCTGGACCTGAACAAGCCGGCCGACGCAAAGGAACTGACGAACCTGGCGAAGCGAACCCGCGCATCGTTCAACGAGCAATTCTGGAATCCGGCAACGGAATGTTGCTGGGATGTCGTGGCTGTCGCGGATGGACACAATGTCGATGGCAATGATCCATCGCTGCGCCCGAATCAACTCCTGGCGGCGAGCCTTCCATTTGCGATATTGGACGAAGCACACCACCCGGCGGTGCTTGAACGCGTGCGGACCGACCTGCTCACCCCCGTCGGCGTTCGCACGCTGGCCCGCACCGATTCGCGCTATCGCGGGCGATACGTCGGCGATGTTGTGTCGCGGGATCAGGCGCATCACAACGGTTCGGCATTCCCCTGGCTTCTGGGTCCGCTGGCGGCGGCGACCGTGCGCGTGCAAGGCGCTTGTGAAGCGACTTCGCGGGACATCATGAAGCTGATCCAGGGGCCACTGGATTACCTCCAGGGGAGTGTGATGGGGACGCTGCCGGAGTTGTTTGACGGCGACGCCCCGCACCGGCAGGGCGGCGCGCCGGCGGAGGCGCGCGCGGTGGGGGAAATCATGCGAGTGTATTGGGAATATGTACTCGACCATCACCCGCCGGCGCAACCCAAGGCCAGTCCACCGCCGGCCATCGATCGTGGTCCCATGGATCGCGCCGCGCCAAACCGCACGGGGTCGTCTCACAGCGTCATGGGTCAACCCTAAATCTTTCCTCTCGCCTCCCCGTCTTCTCGCGGCCGTGATGGCGTTGGCGTAGAATCCTTCGCGGTCAATCAGTCAATGCAAAATGGACACGAAAGGCGTGACGGTATGGAGAGCGATTTTCTGTCGTGGCTGGATGGGCAATGGGATCGTGCGTATGAGCTGCATGCCGAGCATATCAATCCGGCGTTCGTGAAGATGCTCAAGACGATCGGGTTTGACAAGGGATATGTGCGGGGCGAGGGATGTTATCTCTGGGACGCCGAGGGGAATCAATATCTGGATCTGCTCACGGGTTGGGGCGTGTTCGCACTGGGGCGGAATCACCCGAAGGTCAAGGCGATCTTGAAGCAGCTCCTGGAGCGCGACATGCCGAACCTGGTTCGGATGGAGTGCGGGGTGCTCAGCGGGCTCGTGGCCGAGAAATTGACGCATCACGCGGGGGCGGGATTGTCGCGCGTCTTTTTCTGCAACAGCGGCGCCGAGAGCGTGGAGGGGGCGCTGAAGTTCGCGCGATGCACAACGGGGCGACAGGAAGTGATTTACTGCGATCACGCGTTTCACGGCCTGACGGCCGGGTCGCTGGCGATCAATGGCGCCGACTTTTTCCGTGATCGCTTCGGCGAGCCGGTGCCGGGGACGCGGAAGGTGCCTTTCAATGACCTGCCGGCACTGGAGGCCGCGCTGGCGACGAAGAAAGCGGCGGCGTTCATTGTCGAACCTGTGCAGGGAAAAAGCTGTGAAGTGGTCAACGATGGATACCTGGCCGAGGCGCAGCGGTTGTGTCGCAAGGCGGGAACACTGCTCGTGATTGACGAGGTGCAGACGGGGCTCGGCCGAACAGGCAAGTGGTTTTGCTTTCAGCATTGGCCGGACGTTGAGCCGGATATCGTCTGCACGGCCAAGGCGCTGAGCGGCGGGTATGTGCCGGTCGGTGCGATCCTGACCACGCCAAAGGTAATGGACAGCGTTTTTTCCTCGATGGAGCGCTGCGTCGTTCATTCCAACACGTTTGGTCAAAACGACATGGCGATGGCGGCGGCGCTGGCGAGTCTGCATGTGATCGAGGAAGACAAGCTAGTCGAGAACGCCGCCGTCATGGGTGAGTATGTCATGCGACTATTGCGCGAGATCAGCGCGGATTGCCCGTTCGTCAGCGACGTGCGCGGCAAGGGGTTGATGTTTGGGCTCGATTTCGCCCGGCCGGAGAAATCATTCAAGCTCAAGATGGCGTGGGACATGCTTCACAAGCTCAACTTCGGCGTCTTCGGGCAGATGATCATCATCCCCCTTCTTCAAAAGCACAAGATTTTGTCGCAGGTCGCGGGATATCACACGGAGTTCATCAAGTTCCTTCCGCCGATCACGATTGGCAAGGAAGACCTCGACTGGTTTTTGTCGGCGATGGAGGATGTGCTGGCCGACACGCAGCGCTTCCCCGGCGCGGCGTGGGATACGGTTGCGGGGTTGGCCAAGCGAACGGTAACGGCATGAACATGAATCGCCGATCATTCCTTGCATCTTGCGGAGCGGCGGCGCTGATGATGAACGAACACCTGCTGTTGGCGGCCACTCTACCCACCAAGGGCGAACCTCGGACACAAACGCACGCGCCGACGAACGAAGATTGGGCGCTTCGCACGATCAGCTACAACATCCTTGGCGCCCGCGGCTATCTGGGAAAAGGAGAGCCGAAACACCCCGACCTGGCGGCGATGCTGAAGGCCCAGATGCCGACCCGTTTGGTGCTGGAACTGGCGCTGTATCGTCCGGACATCGTGACGTTTTCCGAAGCGCCGTCGAAGGAGGTCGTTGCGCATATCGCCAACGAACTTCGGATGGAGCATGTCTTTTTCCCCGGCGGTTGGTCGGGCAACGAGGAGTTTCCGGGTGGTTTCCCCGGCGCGGTCTTAACCAGCGGAAAGATCGTCGAATCACAAAATCGGCCGATGGTCAGTCCGGATGACCCCTCGCTCTTCACCCGCCATTGGGGAAGGGCCGTCGTGAGGAAGGACGAGCGGGAAGTGGTCGTTTTCAGCCTGCACACCTACTACAAACGGGCGGATGCCGAGCAGGATCGTCAACCACGGGAGTTCGCCGAGGCGATGAAGGTGGTCAAGAAGGATTTGGACGCCGGGCGGGATGTGTTGCTCCAAGGGGATTTGAATCAGACGCCCGACGCACCGGAACACAAACTCTGGGTGGAGATGGGGATGGTTGATTTGTTTGAAGCCGTCGGAACCGGGCCGAAACTCTCATTCCCCAGCACCACGCCGCGTGTGCGCCTCGATTACATCTGGGCATCCAGGAACCTGGCCGCAAAGGCCCGCAACTGCCGCATCGTCGCCGGCGGAGGGTTCGGCATGCACGGGGACGATGAGTGGGCGTACGCCTTGAGCGATCACCTTCCGATCATGGCGACGCTCGATTGACACGGGACGGTGATGCACCTCCGTCAACGGTTGGGGGATACAAAACAATCATGCGCATCAAGCCAATGGGCCCGCATCAGCGCGCGCTTGCGCTCCAGTTGGTCGAGGATGTTCGGGCCAAGCAGAAACGTGTCCTCATCCGCTGGATCCGTAGCGTGGCTGATGATCTCCAAACCGGCCCGCTTGAGCAGCCCGATGGTCCGCGCGGTGTTGTCCAGCTCATCCCGTAAAATATCATTGACCAGGGCGAAATCACTCTCTCCTTCGCCGGTGCGGGTGGGGCGCAGGGGGCCGTGGGCACGGAGTTTTTTGCCGCTCCGGTCACGGATGATTTGCATCGCATGGAAATTGCCGCAGCTTTGCAGAATGCAGCCGTAGAGGCGTAAAGACGCGGCCATTTGTCGCCAATAGCCGACGTCGGGATCATCGCCAAGCGCATCCAGCCGCGCTGCAACGCCGTCAAATCGGTCGCGCGCCGTGGAGATCGCCCACACCCGGGGATCGTCGCTGTCCATGCTCATCCACTCCGGCTGGAGGCGGGCGCCATGGACGTCGAGGTAATCGAGTCGAGCCTGCTCAAGGCTGACGTTGAAGAGGTGAGGGAGGAAATACGCCTCTTCGGCGGCCGAGAGCCGTTGCGGCATCAGCATGAGCGGACGGGTGATGTAGCGGAGCGAAACGCCGCCGTAGATGGCGCTCACGCGCGGGAGCGCGGCGCGCTTGTACTTGAGCGCCTCGTGCAGAGCCGCCATCGCCTCAAAGAGCGCTTCGCCGCGCTCAAGCCCCACCCACCCATCGCACAGCCGCCGGGCCAGCTCATAGGCGCCAAGCGTCCCCGTTGGTGGCTCCGATAAGGCCGCGCTCACGACTTCGAGCATTTTCTCGCAGGTCCCCATCTGTTCATGGGCGCGGTCATAGTGGGCACGGAGATCCAGGAACATCGTGGGGGTCGCACGCGATTTAGGCGATGACAATGCCAGCAGCGCGCCCAGAAGATCGAAAATGCCGCGCACGGGATAACAGGAATCGATGCCGCTGGAGAGGCTGATTGATCCTTTGCCCCCCTCGCGGATGTAGGAATCCGGCGGAAGGTGATCGGTGATCGAGTGGAGTTCACCGGATGAAAAGTGGCCGGTGAAATGGACGGTCATTGCGCCGCCCGCGTCGCGGGCGCCCTGCTGGATGGATTGAACAAGCCCACCAACACGCTTGCCCATCGCTTGGTGATGGCATGACTCGGGCCCATTGGCGCCGCTGTAAAGACCGTGGCTCCAGCACAGCGCGGGTCCGGCGTCGTTGGTTTTGAAAAAATAGGTGCCAAGTTCCGGAACGTGTCGAACAAGCTCGCCAACCATGCGCCTCGTCATCGCCAGCACCTGGGGTTGATCGACGCACGGTGCGAACGCCTCGTGGCGGCTGCGACGGGGATGATCGCCGCGCGGGCCGCGAAGATCAGGATAGCGCTCGAAAAAAGCTTCGGGCAGGTGATTGGGTTCGTAGCTCCAGAAAGCCGCGCCCAGGTCCAGCTCGCGGAGAACCTCCGCCTTGGCAAGCAGCATCGCACGGTTGGCGGCGACAAAGGAGGCGGGGATGAACGGCGCCAGCGCCTCATCGGGAAAGAAGCACGCGGGCGTGGGATTGCAGGACGCGTACTCGTGCCAGGGACTGCCGCCGGGTGGAATCGTATGAACAGCCTTTTGTGCAAGGGTGCTGATGTTCAATTCAACCCGTCCATGCGGAGTCAGCCGCCTGGCAAGCAATGCAAGTTGACGAAACTCGGCAATGTCGCGGACCGGCGCGTTGAGGATGATCGTCCGCGCCGAAGGGCAGGAGTCGTGCGTCGCATGATTGGGCAGCACGTCGGTCATGGGAAGGGTTCTGGAAACCGGCAACATCATTTTTCCTTTTCCCCGGCGGCGCTGCGGGCGGGCCGGGCCGATGGGGTTTGGATGGGTCGTGTCATACATCATCAGGCTCCTCAAAATAACTTCGCGTCCCCTCTATTTGTAAACCGGGATCACCACGCCGCGCATGATGACGTTTTGCGCCAGCAGAAAAACGAGCAGCGTTGGTATCGAGCACAGCACCGCCGCCGCCATCGTCACCTGCGGTGGCGCCCATTGCTGAAGCTGGAACATGTGAACCATGAGCGTCCACATCGAATCATCCTGACAAACAACCAGCGCCCAGAGATACGAGCCATAGACGGCGGTGAAGGTCTGAAGCAGCACGACGGCGATGACCGGCAGGGACAGGGGAATCGCCACCTGGAGGAGCATTCTCATCTCGCCGGCGCCGTCGATCCGCCCGGCCTCGAAAACTTCCTCGGGCAGGCTGTCGAAAAAGCCCTTGAGAAGAAAAATGCCAAACCCATTGGCCAGCCGGGGCAAAATGAGGGCGGGGAAGCTGTTGAGCAAACTGATCGGACCAAGGTCCACCCCCAGCCATGACCCAACACGCGGCGTGAGATATGCCCCGCTGAAAAACCCGGCGAGCAGTCCGCTGGCGAGCGCCACCACCCAGCGCATCATCCCACCGCCGGGATCGAGCAACCACCAGGTGACCAGTCCGCCGATGAGCAGCCCCGCAATCCAACTCCAGACGGGAAACGCGCGGAGCAGGAGAAAATTGGGGATCATGGTCACTTCACCTGGGAATGCCATCGTCGCCAGGAGGAAGATGAGAACCTGGTTGGCGATGCTCAAACGAAAGCGAGACAGCGCGTAAGCCGCCATTGGATTGACCGTGGCCGCGGCAAGCATCATGACGCCCACAAGGAATGCGGTGTTCCAGAGCGAGCGCCCACGCACGGCGATATAGTCGATCACCTCCGCGAAGTTGCGCGTCAGCCCCCACCAGCGCCACCGCGAAGCGTCGGAGGCGAAGACGATCGCGTCCTCCCGCGCATACGGCGGACGGATCGATTCTGTGTCCCGTCCGGTTTGTCCTGCAACAAGCGCCGCGTAATGCACGTCGGGGGTGGCGACGGAGAAGCGGGCGGCATCGATGGGCGAACGCAGGAACGCGCCGATCGCGTCCAACTCGGCCGGTGGAGGATGGGGCGGCGGCCAATGAATGGCGGCGAATGTGCGGTAATCCGTACCCAGCCGGGCGTTGACTTCCCCAATCGTCGGAGCAAGGGTCTGAAGGTACTCGCGATAAATCAAATCCCCATTGTCAATCGCCACGAAGCGAAATCCCAGGTCATTGCGAACCCAGCGCTCCCAGTCGAGCGCCAGCGCGCCATCCGGGCGGCGCGATGTCAGGGGAATCTCGCTGAATGAAGCGAAATGCGTCCCGACAGCGCGGTTCAAGTCGGCGACATGTTCGTATTTGTATTGGAGCCACGCCCTCCACTGCTCTCCACCGTCAACTGGATGACGATACTTCGCCGGCAATTGCCGCTTGAACGCCTCCCAGAGCCGCCCCGCCTCGCCATCGACGCCCGGCCACAGTCGGCCACTCACCCGTTCATACGGCGACATCAACTCGCTCATCGCCGACGCGCCGGGCATCACCACCGCCGGCGACACATCCCGCCCGCGTAGAAAGTCCCGCCACAGCAGATCAACCTTCCCCGGCATGCTCCGACGCCCGACATACCACGCGCCATATTCATACGGTTGCAACGTGCTGACGAACGCTTCCCACTCCCGCACGCGCAATGATGCGGCATCGTCGCCTGTTGACGGCAGCGCCGCCTGCGACCAATTGAGCGCCCCATCCTCATGCCTTGCGGCATAGTCGGCGATGCTCTGATATTTTTCCTGAACAAAGCGCTGGTAGAGCGCCCGCGTGTCGTACCAATAGCGCGGGATCAGACGGAAGTCACGGACATCCGGCTCGCCGGTTGTGGCGGTCGCGAGCATGAGCATGAAGGGATAGAGCATCGACAACCCACCGGCGATCAGGATGGCGTACATCCCGCCGAGCAGCAGCCGGTTGGACCACGTTCTGCGTCCGATGCGCGAAATGATCGCCATAAGTCACCCTGCCCGTTTGAACTCCATCCGCTTGAGGCTTCGCAATTGGTAAACGGTGAAGCCGATCAGGAGGCTTCCCATCACCCACGCCTCGGCCGTCGCGTAGCCAAATCGCAGGTGGGTGAAGGCGTTGAAGAAAATGTCCATCCCCAGCGTCATCGTCGCGTTGCCAGGCCCGCCGCCGGTCAACACGAGCACGCTCTCCATCGCATGAAACGTCCCGACGACCGCACCGACAAAATTGATGACGATCAGCGGCAGGAGGGATTGGATGGTGACGTGATACAGCTTTTGCAAAGGACCGGCGCCGTCGAGGTCGGCCGCCTCGTACAACTCGTCGGGGATGCTGACGATCGCCGCGAGATAAATGATGCATCCCGGACCGACACCCGCCCACAATCCCGGCACGATGACCCAGAGCATCGCCCAGTAGCCGGTGGGATCCTGCAGCCAGGGATAAGGGCGATCAGTGGGGCCGAGGATGCCGTATAGCTGGATCGCCAGAAGCGCCGCTACAACTCCCACGCCCGCAGTGAGACGATGGCATAGTTTTTTTCGTGCCGTTGGGTTGTCGCGGGCCGCGCTGGACAGGAGGATCATCGCCGAGGCAAGCAGCACCAATGCCATGAAGAGCGCGCCATAGATGAGGAATGCCACCGGCGGACGGGCGTCGATGGCCGGCAACAGTGTGGTCGGCAAATGCCATGCGCCCAGCACTACCGGGGGCAGGACAAGACCCGCCCCGGCAGCGGCGGCGGGACGCGGCAGACGAAGCCGTATGCGGCTTCCCCCCAGATGAAAGGCAAGGGTATCAAGCGTCGCCCGAACCGCCAGCGCGGTCACCAGCCACCAGAACAGCGCGAAAATCCCCACCGTCAGCAACCGCCCCGCGACCGTTCCGCCCATCCATGCCAGCGCCTGGTTGAACACCCCTGTCGGCGCGCCGTCGTACATCATTTTCCAAATCGTCAGCACGACAACACCGCTGGTCACCGCGGGAAGATAAAAAAGAGTGCGGAAGAAAATCTTCCCCCAGCCGATTTCCGACAGCAGCACCGCCAGCAGGATCGGCAGTACAAATCCGATCCCCAGCGACATCACCACATACACCAGCGTCTGCACGAGCGATTCCCAGAACGTCCCGGCGAGAAACACGTTGATGAAATTGTCGAGCCCGATCATGCGGCTCTCCCCCGACACATGGTAATCGGTGAACGCCAGCATGGCCCCGCGGACGAGGGGGTAGTAATCCCAAATGAAAATCGTCAGAACCGCCGGCAGCAAAAAAAGCAGTCCCAGACGGAAGAGGTGCCGCCGCTCCATCCCCGCGCGCCCCTGGAGAACTGGGTCGGGTGTTTCACGATGTTGCCGCATCCGTCGTCGCACCCACCACGCCAGGATGCACGTCACGCCAAGCGCCAGCGCCGCCGCCACACCCCGCGCGATCGAACGCCGCCGTCCCATCACCTGTGGCGGGGTGGTGATAAAGAAGGTTTTATTCCCCCATGCGTTGATGTTCGCCAGCACGGCGGCGGGATCGGCATGCTCGTCATACAACACCTCATCCAGATGTGACAATCCCTCCGTCGCCACCTGGTCGTAACCGGGCGCGTAAGGCTCCAGCCGACCGTGTTCCAGAAGGTTCTTGCTGAACGCCACCCATGAACGCGGCATCGCCTGCAACTCCGAGTGATAGCCATATTTTTCCAGCCAGTCCGGCGGAACACCACCGGCCGCGCCCGATTCGACATAGGTGCGCGTCTGGATGCGTTTGGCCTCGTCGCTGGTCACAAATCGGATGTACGCCCATGCGGCCCGTCGGCGCTGCGCATCGTGCGCGATCGCCGCGTTGATGCCCCAAAACTCCCCTTCAAGCATCGTCGCCTCTCCCGCCGGCCCGGCCGGCAGCGGCGCGATGCCCACGATCGCCGGATCACTGATGAACCGTCCCACGTCGCCGGTCGTCGAGACGATCGTCATCGCGGCCCGCCCCTCCAAGACGTGCTGAACCGATTGCCCCGTCGCATCGACGCGCATCGCCCCCTGCATTTCCCGCCCATCGCGCTTCCATTTGCCCCAACGCAGTTCCTTGTAGTACTCCAGCGCCGCAATGGCCGGGGGCTCATCCAACGTCAGCCGCCATCCATCCGGCGTTCGTCGAACGAGTTCCCCTCCCGCCTGCCACACAAAGTCGGCAAACCGCCACCCCGCTTCCGAACCACCGGGAAGCACAATGCCGTATTGCCCCTTCTCGCGAATGGTTAATCGTCGGCTCATGGAGAGCAGTTCATCCCAATTCGTCGGCGGGCGCTCCGGATCAAGCCCGGCCGCCGCGAAGAGATCCTTGCGATAAAGCAGCGCATGAACCGCCACCCGCGCTGGAACCGCGTACGCATGCCCATCGCGCGACAACGTCGGACGAAGCTTCTGAAAGAGCGCCTCGCGGCGCATGTCATCGCCGATCAAATCATCCAGTGGATCCAGAAACCCCTGTTCGATGTATTTCTGCATCGATCTTGCGTTGACGTACAGCACATCCGGTGCGGTCTGCCCGGCGATCGCCATGTAGAGCGTCGCTTCGCCTCGCGGACCTTCCATTCGGAGGCGCACGAACGGATCGATTCGGATTTGGGGATTGGCGCGCATAAACGCCTCAAGCACCGCCCGCTCGGCCGCGGCGCTCGGCCCGCGCTGTCCGCTGGATGGCATTTCCAGCCGTAAATGGACAACCCCGGAAGAATCAGCATTTGCATATGCCCGCGGCGTGGATATGAACAAACACCCTGCCACCAGCCACGCAATGATCCATGCCGCGACGGACGCCGCGGATCGCGCTGGCGGCGCTTGCGCCGATTCGACATGGATGCCTGAAATCACAGGGAATATCCAATCTGCCGGCTGGATTCGATCATTTCCGCGATCAACAGCTCCGTGTTGGCTGGCGCGGTCTTCAACCAGATCCCCGCGCCCAGCACGCCAACCATCCGGTGCCCGTCGCCAAACACCGGCACCGCCACGCGAAACTGCTCCGGCGGATACATCGGCGGGCGCACATAGCCCAGCTCACGCGACTTGAGAAGGAAATCATCGAGCGCCTCCTGGGTCTTCCAGATCGGCGCGCCTTGATCGAGAAAGGGGTGGCGGCGGCGATAGTCATCCAGTTCATCGCGCGTCCAGAACGCCTGGAAGCAAAGCGGTGATGCGCTCTGATAGGCGGTCATCAGCAGCTTGGGGCGCTCGAGCACCCCAAGCCGCTGCAAGCGCAACCTCAGCAGCAACATCACCTCACCGCCCACACACTGTGAGAAGCTCAGCGATGCCTCCTCGTCAGGACGAATCTTCGGAGGCAGATGCGCGACGAAACGCTCAAACAAATCGTGCATGATCTGCGATGCCTGGCGAACCGTCTGATGGTTCTGACGCTCCTCGGCCAGCCGCGCCACCGCCGAACCCAGACGATAGCGAACCGGCGATGTCGTCTTCTCAATGAAGTCGCGCGCCACGAGCGTGCGAATCAGATTGTGCGCCGTTGGCTGCTTCAGCCCCAGCGCATCACAGACCTCGCCGAGCGTCAGTCCACGCGACGACTGCGACACCAGCTCAATAACATCCATCCCGCGCAACAGTGATTGGACCAGATCGTTGTGTGGCATAGGCAATACACTCCTCCGGATGGCTTGCGGCGACCATCCGCTCTGAGATAAATCATCATGGATGACGTATTATTTTGCAAGGATGAATTTATATTTCTTCTGATTGCTGGATGGTGTATAGTCCCATTGTGTCGAAGACGCCGATTATTCGTTCATCCCCATCCCGGACGGCCAAGGAAGATTGCACCGCCGCAACCGATGGCATCCCGCCTGAAGGGCATGCGCCCAGCAATGACGCCGTACGCGCCCGGATCGCCCTGCTGGCGCGGCGTCACCCGGACCGCGTTCGCGTGCAATCCATCGGGCAGACTCAACAGGGGCGCTCCATTGATCAGGTGCTCATCACGGATCCGCGGCAATCACCGGACAGCAAACAGCACATCTTGATCGCCGCCGGGCAGCACGGCAACGAGGAATCCGCGCGTCTGGTCGCGTTGAAACTCATGGACTTTCTCTTGTCGGCGAACGGTCGTCCAACGCTCGCGCGGCAGCTCGTCGCCATCCTTCCCAACGTCAGCCCTGACGCCGCCGCCGCCGATTCCTATGTCACGCCCGCCGGCATCAAACCGAATCTGGATCACGGGCCGGACGGTCCGGTTTCTCCCGAAGCCCGCGCGCTCCAATCGGTCGCCGAGTCGCTGATGCCCGAAGCGTTCGTCGATATTCACGCGCGCGGCCACGCCGGGTGCAGCCATGACATGGTTCTATTCCCACCGGCCCGTCCGTACACGGAGGATGAACACCTGCTCCACTGCATTGCCCGCGACATGGCCGATGAAGGGGAGCGTTCGGGAATTCCACATGTGGTCCATCCCCTCACCTGGCCGGGTTGGGGCGGGCCGGATCTGGATGGTCCCAGCAGCACGCTCTGGATGTATCGCCAATACAAGTCGCTGGTGTTTCTGACGGAGAACGCGGAGCACAACACGGTCAGCTATCCGCAACGAATGCGCGCCGCATCGGGAGTTGGGCGTTTAAAAGCCCTGCTGTCCGTGGGCAATCAGCGTGATCCCCACCTGTATTATCCGGGCTACCCGTGCCAATGCGCGGTGGGGATGTTTCATGGGGGCGTGGTGGCGATTGGCTCGTCGGCCGCCAAGCGGCGCGCTTCGCGAGTGGCGCTGTGGCGACACAGGGAAAACTTCCAGACATTCGCCCCTGTCCTGCCCGAGGTGTTTCAGGGCAAAACACTTCAGGTGTCATACACCGGCCCGACGCTGGCGACCGGCGCTGGGTTTCAAGTCCGCGTGGCGGGGAGGTGGCATGTGCGCGAGGTGCGGATCAATGGCCGTCGACTCGCCGGTCAAGAGGCCGATGGGTTTGTCACATGGCATGACCGTCACACCACCTATGCGATCGCCGCGCTGCCGGAACTGGTCAGGGGGGATTACGAAATCGTATTTCGTTTCCAATGACGCCGCGCCAACCCCGCGTTGCGATGGAACCAATCAACACTCTTGAGGTGGTCATGAATGCAGACGGACAATTCCATCGCGACGGCATGATGAACAGAAGCTCCGCCGACATGCTCGACGAGCTGCGGCGGTATGTCGTCATGGAACCCTACCCGTTCGTCGTTGATCTGGAACGATGCCACGACAACTGGCTGGTCAGCGTCGATGGGAGGGAGATCCTCGACTTCGGGGGCTACTACGGCTCAAAGCTCATCGCCCACAACCATCCGGGACTCAGCGATCCCGCTTACGTTCGCCAACTGGTGACGGCCGCGAACAACAAGGTTCCCAATCCCGACTTTCTGACGCCCGAATGCCTGGCGTATTACCGCAAGCTTCATGAGATCGCCCCCCGCTGCATGCGGGGTCATCCGATCGAGCTGTACGCCGTCAACAGCGGCGCCGAAGCCGTCGAAAACATGATGAAGTACCTCATCAACCTGCACGATGAGAAACAACTGGCGCGCGGGCATCTGGTCGGCACACGACGGTTCATCTACTTCGACAGCGCTTTTCACGGGCGCACGATCTTCGCGCTCAATGTCACGCAACTGCCGCACGATCCCCTCATGACAGAGGACTATCGCGGACTGGTGCAGGGCAACTTGCAGGTGCCGTTTCCGGCGATGGACAACGACGCGCCACCGGTCGACAACACCACGCGCATGCGGCGGAGCCTCGAGATCGTGGAGGACTGCTTGCGGCGCTACCCCGGCGAGATCGTCGGGATCATCATCGAGCCCATCCAGGGCGCCGGCGGCCACCGCGTCGCGCCGATTGAGTTTTTTCAAGGCCTTTCCCGGCTGGCGCACCAATACGACACCTACCTGGGCTTTGATGAAGTTCAGACCGCCGGGGGGCAACTGGGGACGATGTTCGCCATCGACCAATATGACCTGCCTTATCCACCACAGGCGGTCGCCGTGGGTAAAAAGTTCGCCAACGGCGTTGTTTACATGCTCCACACGATGGATGACCAGGGCATCCTCGACAGCACCTGGGGGGGAACGCTCGCGGATATGGTGAGGTTTGTGCGCGAGATGGAGATCGTGGCCGATGAAAAGCTCATCGAACAGGTTCCGCTCAAGGCAAAGCACCTTGTTGAGGGATTGGCCGACCTGCGGCGACGATATCCGGAACTGATCGCCAATGTGCGCGGCGCTGGGATTTATCAGGGCTTTTCCACCGTGCGCCACGCCGCCGGTCAGTTGGCGGACGTGGCGCTGCAACAGGAAAACCTGCTCCTGTTGACCGCCGGCCCCACCTCCATCCGCATGCGTCCGACCTTGAGCATCGGCCACGGGGACATCGATTTGATGCTGGAGAAACTTGACCGATGTCTCGCCACCCTCGCGCACACGCCAGCGCTCCGCAACGGCGAAACAGCCGCATGACGTTCCCGGAAAGCAGCGGATTCGACGAACGCAATCCTCTTTTTCTTAATGCGGGTTCAACTTCGCCGGCGGCGAACCATCAGCATGCCCACGCCGATCACGCCCCCCGCGGCGCCCGTCAAAGGTTCGGGCACGCTTGTTGGCGTCAGCACCACTTCCGACCGCCACGCCAGCCCATAGTCCCAGGAGAACGGCGCGCCAACCGCCGCCACGCCGAGGTGATATGTGTGGCCGGCGATCAAATCCGTCCAAAGCGTCTGCGTGTTGTCCACAAGCGACGCCGACTGCTGCACGATGGCGTTGCCCGCCGTCACATCAGTCAAAGTCAGGCTCAGGTTGTAGAGCGTGGCCGCGCTGCTGAAATTTCCGCCGGCGGTATCGGCACCGGCAATTTTCAGATTCCATGCGAGCGTCGCCATGAACTTGCCCGAGGCGTCGGCGGTGAACCCATATGTCGCGGCCGCGTTGGCCGACTGCCCGCCGAATGCGGCGTCGTAGTCGAATCCATACTGCCCGATGCCGCCATTTCCGCCATCCTCGTGACTGTCGGTTTCACCGGCGTCGATGATGCGATAGCTTTGCAGCGCGTTGACCATTCCCGCGCCAAAACGCTTGTCCAGTCCATTGCTGGATTGATTGGACGCCACCGCCCGGTAGTCAGATATACCTGATATCCCCAGCGTGTTGTCGGCCGGCGCGCTGCGCAATGCCCCGGCCATCAGCGCCGCCTTGACCACCTCGCTCGTGTCGCCGGAATGCACGGTGTATCCGCTGATCGGCGAAGTGGTGAACGCTCCGCCGGCATAGGTCTGCGTGACCCCGATGGTGCCGCGGGTGACATAGCTGACGTTGGAATGGGTCGTCTTCCCGCGCGACACGAGCAGCGCCGTCACGCCCGCAATCTGACCGATTGCATCACTCCCCGCCCCCCCGACCGGTCCGGTGATCACCGGGCTGACCCGTCCGGCGACATAAGGCGTTCCCGACCCCACCGCCGAGGTGAGCGTGCTCGTCCCGCCATCGGGCGTGATGACGATGGCATTCATCGAATTGCCCTGTGTGCTGTAATTGCGGGTGTCCACCACCTGAAGAAAGTCATCCCGCTGCACGAGGTAATCCAGCCGGGTGATTGAATCGAGCGTTGTGTTGCTCTCGGCATACGCATGCGACGCCACCCGGCTGGCGTTGGGCGAGCCGTATGGCTCCGGACTGCCCGGCGATTTCAGATATGCGCCATTGAACTCCGTCGCGCTATACATCCACACATTCGGTATCGCCGGTGCGATGGACCGCTGCGACCATCCGGTTGTGTTCCCGAAAAACCGCGCGCCCACGGTCGTCGCATGCGCCCCATCCGTGGCGGTATAGATCGACGCCGCGGTCATCGTCTTGCCGGCGAAACGCCCATCGCTGGTCGATGGATAGCCATTCGCCTCGGCGATCGAGACGTTAACGTTCGATCCCGTCGCCAGGCTCGCACCATACTGCGCGATCAACTGCGGCAGTCCCAGGTAGCTCATCATCGGCGCGCTGTCCGATGATGCGCCCAGCGCCATCACCGGAGCCAGGCCTCCCATCGCCGCCGCCATTCCGCCACACAACACGATCCGCTTACGCATATATCCCGCTCCCGTACAACTCCGACAATGCACTCAATCCGCCCGGCCCACCGCGCCCTGGGTGGGCGACAGCTTCGCGTCAATCACCTCATGACCATCCTTCAAATGCCCCACCGCATAGCCATTCTCGCCGGTCCCTTCCCAATGCGGCTTGGTCAGGTCCGCGCCGCCTTCAAGCTTGCTATTCAGGAAGACCGAGCCGTTGTTGCCAAATGTATAGAAGCCGCAGATCACCGTCGCGTAGTCATGCGCCGGCGCATCCGCTTTGACAAATGTATTGCCGACGAATCGCACGTTTCTCCCCGCGCCATATGCCTCGCCCAGCCGCACATTGCAGAAGTTGCTGATGACCGTGTTGTTCTCGAACAGCCCCGGCTTCACATCCGGCGTGTCCTCGCCGGAGATCACGATCGCGCCCCAATGGACGCTCTTGGCGTTCTCCGCGAGCACCTTGATCGTGTTGTTCCGGAACACCACGTTTTCAATCTTCTTGCCGGGACAGAACCAGACCCCGCGCATCATTCCGCCGTCGCGTCCCTTGCTGACCAGCACGTTGTCCGCGTACTCGATGTTTTCCCCGCCCCAGGTGACGCGCACGCAGTACGCGCCGGATTGCGGGCCGTATTCAGCCCACCGGTTGTCCGGCGCGGTGGACTGCAGATTGATGAAGTTGCGCGAGACTTTGATGTCGCCCACGCCCTCTGAAACGGTACCGATCCCGATGACGAGATACCCGGTTCCGAAAATCCGATTTCCCGTCGCCGCCGCGTGCTGCGACTTGTAATACATGATGCCAAACGAGTTGGTCGCGCAGCTATCGACATAGATTTCGTTGTGCTCGATCTTCGAGTTGCTCATCGCCTCGATGCCGCGCTGCCGCGCCCGCAGGATCAGGTTGTGGTGAATATCCTGCGTCCCGGCGATGCACTCCACACCCTGGTGGCGATTGGTCAGTTCGCTGCCGCGGTCGACGAAGACGTTGTGGTGCGCCAATTTCAGCTCCCCCTTGATGCCGGACACCTGCGTGCCGTAATAGTCGATCGTCACACCGGCCACTTCCGTGCCGCGCATCAAAAGGGGCACGGATCCATATTCCCCCTTGCCAAGACCCTGGCGGATCGTCCCGTTGAACACTTTCGCCGAACCCCTGGCCGCGTAGCCGCAGCGAATCCCCTGCACGCCTTGCGCCGCCAGCGCGCCGAAGGTTCGCTGAAGCGATTCATCCTTCACCGCCGGAGCATTGTTGTAGGTGATCGTGTGCCCGTTCAGATCGACCGTCACGCCGGTTGCTTCCACGCTCAGCGCGGTGCCGTCGGCGTTGATGTCCCCCTTGAGCACATAGGTTTTACCCGCATCGGTCAGCACGATCGGCGTCGGTTCATCTCCCTTGATGTACACGGCATCCTTCGCCTTGGCTGGGGTGAACGTTTGATCGTCCGTGCGGATTGTATTGCCTCGCTCATCGGTGGCCACGACGCGATAATGCACCGCCGACCCAATTGCCAAACCACGCAATGTCCGCACATGAACATAGTGCGGCCAATTCACCGCCTCCGTCTTGCTCCCATACGCAGTCGTCGGCCCATACTCAATGACCACCGTCGCCGGGAGGTTGGTCTCCACGGCGATGACGGCCGAGTCCTCCGACACATGCCGCCACTCGCCATCCTTCTCAAACGCAAGCGTCTTGCCGGGCAACTGATAGGTCAGCGGCTCGTGCAACGCGCCGAACGTCTTCTGACAGAAGTCGGCGAAGCGCGTGAAATCGTCGTCGGCCGCCCGCGCCTGGGTGGCGAATGCAAACGCACACAGCCCGAACATCAACATGCAAAGGAAAAGCTTGTTCATCATGGTTTGTATCCCCGGCGGTTCCAGAAAGGCAGATAGCGGTAATAAGCGCTGTCCGTGCCGCCGCGCAAGTCGCTTTGCGCCAGTGACTCCACATGTCCATCCTGAAATAGGATGTTCATGCGATCCTTGTGGCGAAAGTCAGGCCGGTCATTGGGTTGATTGTAAAAGTAGTACTTGTCCTTAAACACATCACCCAACAGATACATCTCGGTCGGCAGGATCGTCTTGTTCATGTTGTAGTGATACCACGTGTACGGCGTGGAGTTGGTGTGCGACGAGGCGTCGGGGAAGCTGGTCACCGTCGCTGTGAACGCCTCCGATGCCATCCGGCCATTCAACGCATACGACCCGCGAAAAGTCGTCGCATTGTCCTGCGCCGGGCAGAGGTACACATTCTTATTGGGAATGTAGTTGATCGGCGTCTGCCATCCGCCGGTGGTCGGTTCGTACTGCGTCAAAACGTAGTTGTACGTGATGTAGTCGTTACCACCGCCCGGCCGGGGATAGGTGAACATCGTCGTCGGAATCCATCCGCGGTTGTCGTCGGCGTACATGCGAAGGCCCAGAAAGATCTGCCGCTGGTTGCTCCCGCACGCCACCGACTGCGCCTGGGCCCGCGCCGCCTGGAGCGCCGGCAGCAGGATCGCGATCAACAGCGCGATGATCCCAATGACCACCAGCAGCTCCACCAACGTGAACCCGCGCATCGCCTCTCCCCGGTTGTCACGCCGAATCGCCATGACATCCTCCTTGATAATAGAGGCCCACCTCATCCATTCACATCGATCTAAGCCCGACGCCGCCGCAGCATCAAGCCGCCCGCCAAGCTCAGAAGCGTCATCGAAGCGGGCTCGGGGACGTAGGTGTAATCGAGCGCCAACACGGGTCGCCATGTCTTCAATGTTGGGTCGAAAGATAGCGTGTCCTCAGAAGAGCGAATCACGGCATAACCATCCTGTTGATATGGTGTTGAAATGGCAAAGCCATAGTTCACACCCAAAGTGTACATATCCTTCACCATATTGGTGACATCGATTGGCTTGTACGCACCGTAAGTGCTGTTGGCGAAGTCGACTCCCAACGCCGCATTGGTTGATGAATAGTCGGATGAGCCGAAGTTTGTGCTTGCCCATCCCGGACCGTCTGTTAGATTTGCCCCGAGCGTTACCGCATTGCGATGATTGCCCGAAGCACGTGTATCGTTGTCGCCGGCGGGGTTCGCCAACCAGTCCGTCGTGATACGACGCACGTTGATGGTGTAGCCAGTTCCTTGGCTGGAACCACTGCTGGCCAGGTACAGTGTTGCGGAATTGAGGATGATTCCGTTCCCGCCGCTGCTGGCTGGCACGAGCGTGAAGAGGTCTTTCACAGCTAGAATTGCATAGTTGACCAAGCCGCTGGAGGTGGTGCGGATGGCCATGCTCGAGCCTACGCCAAAGTTCGCGTTGAGCGTCGATGCCGAGCCTCCCGTCTGCAGATACGTGTCATCAAACGTCGCCTGCGTAACCGCAGTTCCGTTGAACGTGAATCCGCTGTTGCCTCCAACGTCCTGAAGGTAGACAACCGACGCCGGCGCATTGGCCGCGGACACCGCACCGACCACAGACCCGATAAGAACCAGTCCGAACTTTCGCATTGGACCCTCGCAATAAAGAGGAAAGGAGATGAATGACACGACAGAATATGTACAAGTGAAAATATGGAAAGTCAAAGTATTTTTTCAGCCCATTAGATTTTATATTCATCAATGATGATCCGTGAGTTTGACGCAATGGATTCGGTGCCCCGCTTGCTATAATCGCGGAAATCTTCAAGATCGCGTGCGATCTTTGTGCGACAAACGAGCAACACGCGAAAAGAAAGGCACCCATGCCCGTTGACGACATTCTTCTTGACTGCGAAGAGCAGATGGACAAATCGATCGAACACCTTCGCCACGAGCTTCGCGGCGTCCGCACCGGCCGGGCCACTCCGGCGCTCGTCGAGAACATCAAGGTCGATTACTACGGTTCGCCGACCGATCTTCGTTCCATCGCTGCGATCAGCGTCCCCGAAGCGACTCAACTGCTCATCAAACCGTTCAGCCCCGGCGACATGAAGGCAATCGAAAAAGCGATCAACGACTCCAACATCGGCCTGACTCCTCATAGTGACGGCAAGCAGCTTCGGCTGATGCTTCCCTCCCTGTCGCAGGAACGCCGCCTCCAGCTCGTCGGCCAATGCAAGCAGTTCGCCGAGGCGGCCAAGATCAAAATCCGCAACGCCCGGCGCGACTCCAACAAAATCGTCGACACCGAACAAAAGGCCGGCGACATCCCCGAAGATGAATCAACCAGCGCCAAGGAAAGCATCCAGGAGCTGACCAAGACGTATGAAACGAAGATTGATGAGCTGATCGAACACAAGCGGGCGGAGATTCTGGAAGTGTAGGGCGATTGACCCTCGCGCAAAGCTCACATTGTTAATTCGGGCGTTGCGGCGCAGTCCGGCCGTTTGCAACAGGCTGACCCCATGCGGACGACGGAGCCGCGCACGAAGTAAGCGGTTTTTCTGACGTCCCACAACCGCTTACTTCGTGCGCGGCTCTTTAGGGGTCCATGACAAAATCAGCGGTTCTCCTGTTCCCTCCCCCGGTACACCGGGGGAGGGTTAGCGAGGGGGCTTTTCGGCCAGCTCTCGATATATCGCCTCCTGCACCGCCTCCGGATATTTCAGGATATCATCATCTGAAAAGCGAAGGATCCCGATTCCTTTTTGCAGAAGTATTTCAGTCCGTCGCTGATCGTACAGTCTGCCTTTCTCATCATGGTGCTGCCCGCCGTCAGCCTCCACGCCCAGCCCTGCGCGCAGACAGCAGAAATCGATGATATACCCTGCCACCGGAACCTGCCTGCGGAAATGGTGTCCTTCCAGTTGGCCGCGCCGCAGCAACGACCAGAGTTTCTTTTCCGCGTCGGTCGGCTCTTTTCGCATGTGCCGCGCGAAGGCGATCAGCCGCAGGCTATGATCACGCGTGGAAGGCATCGGGAGGATGATGCGTCGCAGGCGACGCGTTCGTCAAATAACGGCCCCCTCCCCGACCCTCCCCCGGCGTACCAGGGGAGGGAGAAAAGACCGCCGGCGTGCCGGGGAGAGGAGAAAAGGCCGCCGGTGTATCGGGGGGAGAGAGAAAAGGCCGCCGGAAGTGGCACGGGCCCCGCTCTTTAGGCGTGCTACGGCCAAGTGTACGCAGCTCTAAAAATCAGTGGACCTTCCACATCACTTTAAGTCATACATCGAATTGTCCGCCGACAGGAAGCCGGTGCCAGGCGCTGTGCCCGGCAGTGTATGACGGTCTGAAAGCGATTCGGCGTGGCCATCGCAGAACGCGACGTTGGTTCGGCCGTGGTGGCGAAAGCCCTGCGTGCCGCTGATGCGGGGAACACCGGCGGCCTCGCGGGTGGA
>CAYTAP010000024.1:34773-36434 GCA_964435775.1 uncultured Tepidisphaeraceae bacterium | reverse complement strand
TTTGTATCTCCGTGTTTTTGTGGCGTATTCCTATCCAAATGGGCGGTGAGATCGAAAAATCGCGCGGATTTGGCAAATTGGCGCTTGGTTGTGCAAATGCTTGAAGGGGTCGCAGGGTTCGGAAATAATGAAGTGCTGTTCGTTTGTTGGGAATGTCTTTATTGGGTTCCCGTGGCATCACAGCAGGTTCGCCGGGAGTTTCTGGGGTTTTTCATGTCTATCAATGAGTGGCAGCCACGGGTTTGGCCGTTACGGGTTTTGCTGGAGCCGTTATGAAGATCCGTACGATCTTCAGCTCGGTCGGCATCGCGTTATTTGGATTGCCCTTCGCCTTGTTTGGGGTATTCGGGCTGATTGCGGGCATCGGCGGCATGGCGCGGGATCAGCGGAATGCCTGGGTTGGTGTGGTCGTGGGGACGATTTTCACGCTGGTCGGATCCCTGTTTATATCCGCTGCGTTTTTCATTCCCCGTTGGGAGCGCGGCAGTAGTGCATTGCAAGCGGAATTCCCTGATGAGCCGTGGAAATGGAACAAGGCGTGGCGCGAGGGCAGGATCGCCGATGATTCCAAATCGTCGATCGTCATGATGTGGGTCTTTGCCGTTATCTGGAATGCAGTCAGCATGCCTGCATTTTTCGTCGCTCGCGCCCGGGGTGTTGCGGGCAATGCGATATGGCTCATCTCGCTGTTTCCGCTCATCGGATTGGGGCTGATCGCAGCGGCGTTTTACATGACCGCGCGGCGCTGGAAATATGGCCGATGCATTGTCGATCTGGAAACGTTTCCCGGGCGCATTGGCGGGTGGATCGGGGGAACGCTCCAAACGAAGAGGGTCATCGATGCGTCGGGCGGGATGCGTGTGATCCTCAAATGCATCAACCGCGTGACCACGGGCAGTGGCAAAAGCTCCGGTACCAGCGACCATGTCCTGTGGCAGGAGCAGCAAATGCTGGGCGGCAGGCTGCCGCGGGCCGGCGGCGGGTTGAAGATTCCGTTTGCGTTTCAAATACCGGTCGACTGCGCGCCGACGCGAGATGGCTCGCGGAATACGATCTTTTGGAAGCTAATTGCGACGGCGTCGGAGCCTGGGATCGATTTCAAGGCAACTTTCATCGTTCCGGTGTTCCCCCTTGGTGAATCTGCGGCCGCGGTTCCCGCAGCCGAAGCGCTGGCGACGAAGGTTCGCGTGCCCCACTCGTCGATGACGCGCCCGCATGATGCACGCATCCGTGTGGCAAAGGACGTTGCCGGCCGGGCGCATTTCGAGTTTCCGCCAGGAAGAAACTGGCTGTCGTCGCTGCTGTCGGCGTTGTTCGCGATCATTTTTGGAGCAATGGGCGTCGTCGCGTGGCGTGGCATCGGGTCCGTTCTCTTTGCAATTCTCTTCTCGCTCGCGGGCATTGTGCTGGCCATCGCAACGGCTGTGTCCTTGCTGAGGGGGCGGACCATTCGCATTCTTCAGGATGTCGTCGAGCTGCGCTGGAGCATGATGGGTTTTGGCCGAACCCGCATGGTGCCGCGACAGTCAATCACGGAGGTCAAATACAAATGCCATATGACATCGGGGAATACATCCTATTTTCAAATCCGGCTTGTGACTTCGCGGACTGAACTCGTCGCGGCCGGCGGATTGCGGTTGGAGGATGCCAAATGGATCGCC
>CAYTAP010000024.1:14434-34763 GCA_964435775.1 uncultured Tepidisphaeraceae bacterium | reverse complement strand
GGCGCTCTGGGTGTGCACGGCGCCCGGCTCGAAGCCGAAGAACTGGCCGGGATGCTGGGCGTTTCGACCGTGGAAGCAGTGTTAAAGCCTCTTTGAATTGAGATCATGGAATGACTCTGTCGCACGATCCGCCCCGCCTGAGTTCTGGAGTCCAAAACATGGGCGGGGCGGATCGTGCCATGAGGCTGTTGATGCCGCCAGTTGTGTCCTGCCCCACGAGGCTCTTCGTGCCTTCGCGTCTTTGCGGCGTATTCCTCGTCCACTGACATGACGATTGCGAAGAATCGCGCGGATTTGGCGCGGGGTAGCGCAGGATGCTCCGCGCTTCATCACAGGCCACAGGAACCCGCATAGAGAAAATCCACATCCAGCGGAGCGCGGGCGAGGGTTTTGTTGCTGCTGACCAGGATGATGCCTTTGTCGCGGTCGCGGTGGATGTCCGTTATGGCTTTACTTCCGCGCGGGATGGGGACGATGGCCATGATGTAGTTGATGAGTGTGGGGCGTTTGGGGGATAGGCGCACGGTTGTCGGCCAGCCGTTGCGGGTGAAGGGGTTGGGCTTGGCGGAGGCGAAGAGGCCTTCGTGGAAATAGCTGGTGACATCTTCGATGCCCATGACGCTTTCGTGGCGGCCTCTCCATGGGGCGTAATGCCGGCCGCGATTGCTCATCCAGAGGATCGTCTGGCGAAGCATGCGGGGGTCCTTGAGGGCGACATAGGCATACCCCTGCTCCGGAAAGACCACCGCATTCCATGCCAGCGGTTTTGGGGCGGATTCGTCGAAATCCTGTACCATTATCACCAAGTCCTCGAATCCGCGGCGGGCGGGATATTTGGAGAGATCGGCGAAGCCTCCGTTCCAAAGAGGCACGCGGGTGAGGGTATCGAAGAGGGCACCGGGTTTCAGGCTCTGATATCCGCCCTGGTCCGGGCGTTCGAGCGGATCGGGAAAAACCTGGCCGTGAATGAACTTGCCGGTGGAGACCAGGCCGGTTCCTTCGCCGGGGGGAAACTTCAGCATCGGATGGTGGCCGAGATTCATCGGTCCTGATGCGCCGGCGATTTCGTGACGGCTATAGACGGCGTTATGCCCATCCACCAGGCGAAGGGCCTTGGTGACGGTGGCGGGGCGCTCGCGAGTGCGCATCCTCAGCGTCAGCTCACTCATGCCGTTGGCTTGCGTGGCCGATACGAATCGCCAGGGGTTGTTGGCGGTTTCGCCATGGGGCGGGTGTTGCTCGTTGCGATACGGTTTGCCGTTGCCGCCAAAGGGCATGCAGAAAAAGTCGCCGCGCAGCGCCCGCAACATCCGGGGCAACCCGGGATCCTGGTCGGCTTCCTCGGCCCAGGGGGCGATGGAGAAGGGGCGAATCTTTCGGCCGCGACGGTCGAAGGTGACAGGGGCCATCTGGCCGCCGGCGCGCGTGACGAACAGTTCGACGGTTGAAGAAGCCAGTCGCCAGGAAGGTTGCCCGGCGACGGTCTGGAGACTCCTGGTCAGTGCCATGCATCAACTCCGTTGGTGTAAGGATATCGCTCGAATCGCCGGCGAGAACCGCAGCCTTGCTCAGGCTTTCTTCAATCGAATCATCACAACCGTGCGCTCGGAACCGTCGGGGCTGATGAACTCGTAATCGCCAAAACCGGCGGGGATCAGGCAGGCTTGCAAAAAATCCAAAGTGGTCTGACGGCTGGGATCGGTCCTGGAGCGGATGATGACCGATTTGCCGACCGTTAGCGTGGGGATTTGGAGGTAACGCCCGTCGGTGGTGTGCGCCATCGGCTTGGTGAAGACAAAGCGTTCGATCTCGAAGGGCATCTCGGCGATGGTTGAGTATCGATCCATGCGACGATCCCCGTCGCCGCGGACGACCGCGGGGGTGGCGCGCAGGTGCTCCTGGACGTACTTTTCGCGCCGCCATTTTTCGTTGCGGAAGGAGTGTTCGATGTGCATGCGCATCGGCGGGGCGGTCATGCTCTTGGCGTTGTCATCCCAGGTGTGGCGGGCGAAGTCATAAGTGAAAAAGGAATACTCGGTTCCGGCGACGCTCGGGCCGGTGTCCATCTCCAGGATCATCTGGTTGCCGCCGTGGCCATGCTCGGTGCCGGGGGGGATGAGGAAGAGGTCGCCCACATTGGTCGGCCAGCGGCAGACGAACTCGCGCCAGTCAAACTCGATCTTGTTGTTGGATTCGCGGCAGAGGCGCTCATATTTCTCCAGATCAGCGTTTTCCCTGAATCCCATCATCGTGCCGGCGTCATGGTAGGCTTCGACGATGTAGTAGGTTTCGTATCGCCCCAGCGGTTCGTTGAAATTGCGTTTCACATAATCGGTGTCGGGGTGGTTGTGGATCGGCATGCTGCCGCGCTCGTGGGGCACCTGCTCGGCGAAGTAGCCGTCATCCAGCCACACCTGCAAGGGAAGAAGATCGGGATACGTTTTGTGGATGTATTCTCCCACCATCTGCACCGGGCGCTGCATGATGTTCTGGCACGGAATGTTGATGAGCGATCCGATGCCGTTGTCGATCAGGATGCTCAGTTCGATGCCGGCCAGCTCGTTCCAAGCCATGTTTTCCAAGCCGGGAATCTCGTCATAAATCTCCTTGAAACGATAGGATCCCCATGGCCCCGGCTGGCAGATCTTCACCTGCTTGATCGGGCCTTTGACCAGCTCGGAGATCATGGTCTCGTAGACGCTGGCCGGCATCAGCTTCAGTTGCCTGGGGTCAACGGCGTCGATGTGGTAATCCATCCTCGGCAGGACCTGCTTTTTCTGTCGCAGGAGCAGGTAGAAATCACAGTAGTAGTACATCTTCCAGATGTACTCCTTGTCCGGCGCCTGGCGGCCGAAGGTCAGCAGTTTTGAATCCCACATCTGCCAGAGCAGGGGCTGCATCGTGTAATCGGCGTAGAGGCGCAGATCCGTGACGCTGTCGAGATCGGCGGAGATGGCGCCGCAACCGAGCAAAACGAATGTTGTGTCGGCGGCGGCATCTTTTTTCGCAGCGGCAAGCCGATCGCGTAAGGCGGCGACCCTGGCGGGGTCCATGATATCGGCGAGCGTACCCGTCCCGTTGACGCGGCCGAAGGATGGATCATCGGTGACGAATGGCTTGCGGTAGGCGGCCAGTTCCTCCTGCGGCCGGAACAGTTCGCGGGTTGAAATGATTTCGATTTTCAAATGCTTCGCCGCGGCCGCGCGGGTGATGCCGTCGGCGAGGCTTTCCCAATCGACGCCATACCAACCGTCGATCGCGGCTGCGTTTGCCCTGGCGCCACTCTTCCCGGTGGCCAGAAGATCAACCACGCGCTGGCAAACGGCATCCGTTCCAACGGTGATGTCGGCCTTCATGTGATCCGGCAGCACAACCTGATTTTCGGCGTTCTTGCGATATTCGTAGAGCGGCATGAACTCTCCTTGCGCGGGTTTAATGGGCAACTGATCAGCAGACTCGCACGCGATTCAACGGTGCGACTCAAGGGCGCGATACCGTGAAGTCAAATGCACACGCAACATGACCATGGAAGATACTATGAAGTCACATTGCTTGCGAGTGTTTCGCCGGCGGGGTGCGTGATGCCCATTCCCGGCTCGTTACGCGCTTTCGCGCGGATTTGGCGCGGTGTCGCGCAGGATTGGCCGGGGCGCAGATTGCCTGGTCGGAATATTGAACAGGTGATGCTTTGCGGGTCGAAAGCAAAGACATGATCACCACACCCATCAACTCGACGCAGCCCAATTCGACCAACCAATTGCAGGGGAAGAATTTTCAACTGAAGACCGAGGACTTCATCAAGCTGATGATCACCCAGCTTCAGCAGCAGGACCCGACCGATCCGGTGAAGAATCAGGATTTGCTCTCGCAGATGAGCCAGATCGGGTCGTTGCAGTCATCGACTCAGCTTCAGGATTCGCTGCGGGGGCTGGTCATGCAGAACAACCTGAGCGCGGCGGGGAATCTGATCGGGAAGCGCGTGGTGGGGATGGATGCACAAAATAACACAATCAATGGCGTCGTCACGAGCGTGCAGGTGCAGGGGGACCAGGTGAATCTGGCGCTGGACAGCGGGAAGAACCTGCAACTGAGCCGGGTGACGGGGATCATGGCCGCTCCGGGAGGGGCGGTTGCGGGCGCGGCGGGGGCGACGACTCCGCCGGTTGTGGGTGGATGAACTGGGGGCTTGTGGCAGGACGGACGTGAAACAAATCTCGCCGGAAAGTTGAAATATCATGGCATTGACGAGCACGCTGTTTACGGGTCTATCGGGTCTGGATGTCAATCAGACGCGGTTGAATGTGGTCGGCAACAACATCGCCAACGTGAACACGGTGGCGTTCAAGAGCAGTAGGGCGCTGTTCAAGCCGCAGTTTTATGTGACGGACTCGGCCGGGACACCGGCGGGGGGGGACACCGGCGGGTCCAATCCAAGCCAGCGCGGCCTGGGCGCGGTGCTGGCGACGATTCAGAAGGATTTCACGCCGGGCGCGATCGAGCCGACGGGGAAACCGACGGATATCGCCATTGATGGCGACGGGTTTTTCGTCGTGCAGGGGAAGGATCAGAAGTTCACGCGGGATGGGTCGTTCAGCCTCAATGATTCCAATCAGCTTGTGACGACATCGGGCGATTTCGTCCAGGGGTTTGGCGTGGACAAGAACGCCAACATCATTCCCGGCAAGCTGCAAAACGTGACAATCCCGCTCGGTTCGCTGACGACCGCCAAGGCGACGCAGGATGTGAAGCTTGAGGGGAATCTGAACGCATCGGGCGCGATCGCCAATGGCGCAAGCGTATTGAACAGCACGGAGATGGTGCTCCGGACGGGTTCGACGTATGTCGGGGCGCTCAGCGCGGCGCCCTTGACGGAACTGGCATCGGCGGCCACGCCGGCGACGGCGCTGTTCAACACGGGCGATGTGCTGAAACTGAATGGACAAAAAGGGGGGCGCGATCTGGAGGAATCGACCTTTACCGTCACCGGTGCGACCACTTTGACGGACTTCGCCACGGCGATGCAGGACTCGCTGGGCGTGGACACGACCGCCCCGGTGATCCCGGGCAATCCGACGCCGGGCGTGACGATCGACCCATCGGGCGCGGGGGTGGTGTTGACCATCACGGGCAACACGGGCATGGACAACGCGATCACGATGACGGGCAGTTCGGTTGTCAATCAACTGGGGACCGCGCCGATGACGTTCTTGGGAGGCACGAACAGCGCTGGTTTCACCGATGATCCGGCCGGGGAATCGGTCAACACGAGCTTCGTCGTTTATGACTCTCTCGGGACACCGCTGAGCGTGAACGTGACGGCGACGCTGGAGAGCAAGGACTCGACGGGGAACACCTGGCGGTTTTACGCGCAGTCCGCCGACGACACCGATGTGAATCTCGGCGTGGGCAACGGCACCTTGAAGTTCGACACCCAGGGGAAGCTGCTGACGGCGACGGGCTCAACGATTTCGATTGACCGCACGAATACGGGATCGGGCACGCCGCTCGTGGTGGACCTCGATTTCAGCGCGATGACTTCGCTGACGAGTTCCAAGTCTGACCTCGTGATGACCAACCAGGATGGCACGCCGATCGGCACGCTCGATTCGTTTTCCATCGGCGGCGACGGGCGGATCACCGGGTCTTTCAGCAATGGGCAGACCCAGACGCTCGGCCAACTCGCGATGGCGACATTTCCGAACAATGAGGGGCTCAACGACGACGGCGGCAACATGTATCGCACGGGCCCCAACAGCGGCGTGCCGATCATCTCGACGCCGATGAACCTCGGTGGCGGGGCGCTTCGCGCCGGGGCGCTGGAGTTGAGCAACGTCGATTTGTCGAAGGAATTCACGAACATGATTATTTCGTCAACGGGTTTCTCGGCCGCCAGCCGGGTGATCTCGACGAGCGATCAGTTGCTGACTGACCTCTTGAACTCGACGCGGTAAGGGAGGGAGATTCACCGCGGAGACGCGGAGAGCGCGGAGGAGAAAATGCGGAACGATGAATGCGGAATGCGGAATGGATCCACGAATGGGCGCGAATAGGCCGTAGGGTGGGCATTGCCCACCGGTACGACGAGGTGGGCGATGCCCACCCTACGAGACTGCGGCCTCCGCGTCTTCGCGGTGAAAGGGGGATTTCGGAGGCGGCTGATACGAAGGAGCGGATTCGATGATTGCCTTGACCCGGTTGAATGGCGAGCGCTTTGTGATGAACGCGGAAAAGATTCGCTATGTCGAATCAACGCCCGACACGGTGATCTGCTGTGACACGGGGGAGAAGATGATGGTGAAGGAACCGATGCAGGAAGTGATGCGCCGGGCAATCGATTATGCCCGAATCATCCGGCGGGCGATCACGGATTAGCATCCGGTCACTGACGAAATATCCCTGTCGATGGCGCTCTTCCCGTCATCGATCATCCGGCGGACGCGATGGGGCACACCATTGCGGACGCCTTTTCGGCGTTGTGCGCTCATTGTCTGCCAAGCCGCATGCCCGCCTTGCCGATAGTGAATGAGGGGACGGTGATGCGCCGCCGTTTATCGGACGAACGCGAAAGGACAGGCAATGGCAGAGAAGGAAAAAAAAGCGGAAGCGGCGGCAGCGCCGGCGGCGGGGCATGGCGAGAAGCCGGCGGCCGAGAAGAGCGGGGGGATGATGACGCGCCTGCCGGTGCTTTTGGGTGGGGTGATGATCATCGAAGCGGTGGTGCTGTTCGCGGGGTTTAAATTTCTGGGCGGTGGTTCGCCGCATCAGGCGGCGGGGGCGGAGCTTGTCGAAGGCGCCGAGTCGGCGCATGGCGGCGAGGGGCATGGGGACGGCGCGGGGAAAGCGCCATTGGATAAAAACCGCAATGTCGAGATGAGCGTTGTCGAGTTTCGCGCACAAAACAAGATGAGCGGGCGGACCTTTCTGTATGATGTCAGCATCTGGGTGGTGACCAAGGGGGAGTTTGAGGAAAAGGTGCGGGCGGCGATTAAGGACCGCGAGGCCTTGATTAAAGATCGGATTCGCACGATCATTGCACAAAGTGATCCGGAAAAACTGGGGGGCGGATCGGAGCCAGGTCTGGAGACGCTGCGAAGGCAGGTGAAGCATCAGCTTGATGACATCATCGGCGAGAACATGGTGCAGGAGGTCCTGATCCCGCGCTGCATTCCGTTCCGAACCGATTTTTGAGAGCATCTGATTTTCACCTGACTTGATGCGACAGCGCCGATCCGGACTGTTTACGGCATGGATGCCGTGAATGCCAGTGGCCTTTTGAGGCCGCCCCTTCGCCAAGGATGGTGAAACATGGCAGAAGAACAAGCCGCCGACGACACGCCGCAGACATCTTCGGATGCCGCCGATGGCGCAACGCCCGAGGCAAGCGGGCAAGTCGAACCAGCCGAACCAGTCGAATCCGTCGAACCAGTGGAACAGAGTGCCGGGGATTCCACCGACACCCGGGAGGTCGCGCCGGGAGATGCGCCTGAAGACGCCATTGCCGAGGCGGCCTCCACGCCGGAAGCCATCGGCGTGGAAGGCCCCGCCGACGAGGAATCATCCGCGTCGGAAGGGCTTGACACCACTTCGATTGAAGAACTGCTCAAGCAGGCCAATTTTGAAGACCCCTCGACGCTCAGCGAGCAACCGGCCGAGGCGGACCCCAATGACTTCAAGCTCCCCGATTTTCAACAGGTCATGCAGGATGCGCAGGTGTCGAGCATCGAACTGCTGCGCGATGTGGATCTGGATGTGAAGATCGAGCTGGGCCGATCGCGGATGCTGGTGGAGGATGTGCTCAAGCTGTCCGAGGGGTCGGTGGTGGAGTTGGACAAGCTCGCCGGCGATCCGGTGGATGTGTTCGTCAACGAGCGGCTGGTGGCGCGCGGCGAGGTGCTGGTCCTCAACGATAACTTCTGCGTGCGCATCAATGAGATCATGGCGGGCGTGAAAGAAGAGGGGATGTGAACGGATTGCCGCGACATCGCCGTGTGGGACACGCTTCCGCTGACCTCGATCGGCGGCTGGGGTGGCTGTGTGCGGCGGGGGTTTCGATTCTTGTATTGCTTTGGATCAGCGCGGCCGCGATGGCGCAACAGACGGATGTGGCCCGGCGGAGCATCTCCCCGTCGCCTTCGGCAGCGCCGACAGGGGAAGCGGCGGCGGACGCTCCATCTGTTCACGGGCCGCTTCATCGCGCCGCTGGCCCCACCGTCGAAGCCGATGGTATCCAGGCGCCGCCCGAGCAGAGGCAATTCAGCATGACGCGGATGCTGTTGTCGCTGGGGTTGGTTGTCGCGGTGATTTTGGCGCTGCGGTGGGGCGGGGTGCGTGTGTTCGGGGGCGCGGGAGCGGTGAAGACGTCGCAGGTGATGCATGTCGTGTCACGGTCGATCATCTCGCCAAAGCAGCAGCTTATCCTGGTGCAGGTGGGACGGCGGCTGGTGATGGTGGGCAACAGCGGTGCGCAACTGACGCCGCTGGCGGAAATCACGGATGCCGATGAGGTGGCCGAACTGCTGGGGCAGGCGAGGCGGGAAAAAAGCGAAACCATCGGCAAGACGTTCGGATCATGGATGCGCAAGGCGGGGATGAACTTTCCCGGTGGGTCCGATGCGCACAGCGTCGATGAAACGGAGATGGTGGCTGATCGCCCATATGCCGCGGATCAGGAGGAATGGAGCACCCGGCCGGATGTTTCGCCCGGCGCGGCGGAACCTGTGGATCGCCCGCATCCGGAGCTGGCCGGGCTGCTGGGGAAGGTGCGGGGGATGTCGAATCAGTTCAGGGGTCATTGAGTTGAGCAATCGCCACCTCGTTCATGATGGACGGGGTTGGCAGATGATGTGAAAAGGTTTGGACGGTGAGAATGGATGCTCTCGTCAGCCCGATCGATGCGTCAGCGTGTGGAGCGCGCGGGCTGGTGCGCGCACGGGCGCGCCGCGGGTTGGCGCTCTTGGTGTGGGTCGCCGCCATTATTTTATCGGCCATCGCGCCTGCGTGGGGCCAGTCCAATTCCGCGAACGCCAATGTCCCATCCCCCTCCCTGCTTCCGCCGGCGGCGCAGGCGCCAGCCGGTGCTGATGCACCGGCGGCCAATCCGACGCCGGATCAATTGTTCAAGTCGCTTCAACTTCCCGATCTGACCAAGCGCGAGAATTTTTCCGCCGCGATGCAGATCATCATTCTGCTCACGGTGCTGTCGCTGGCGCCGGCGATTTTGATCATGATGACCAGCTTCACGCGGATCATCATCGTGCTGTCGCTGCTGCGCCAGGCGCTGGGGACGCAACAACTGCCGCCGAACCAGGTCATGATCGGGCTGGCGATGTTCATGACTTTTTTGATCATGGCGCCGACGTGGCGGAGCGTGAACACCCAGGCGCTTCAGCCCTATATGAATGGGACGATCGACCAGAAGACGGCGCTGGACCGGGCCCAGGGACCGATGCGCGACTTCATGATCAAGCAGATTCAGGCAAGCCGCAATGATTCGGACGTCGATGTGTTCACGGATTTCGCCCGACAGCCGCGGGCCAAGAGCTGGGATGAGGTGGGGACGCTCACGCTGATCCCGGCGTTCATGCTCAGCGAATTGAAGACGGCGTTTTTGCTCGGGTTCAAGGTGTATCTGCCGTTTCTGGTCATCGACATGGTCATCTCGGCGGTGCTGCTGAGCATGGGGATGATGATGCTGCCGCCGGTCTTGATCTCGCTGCCCTTCAAGCTGCTTTTGTTTGTGCTGGTGGATGGTTGGCACTTGATTACAGCGAGCCTGATGGGTAGCTTTGTCAGTTGAAGTTTTTATCGGACGTGGCGAGGCGATTGATCGCTTCGTCGCGGCTCATGGATGGGCCGCTCGCGTTTGGCGCGGCGCGACGATGCGCTGCGATTCCTGCCGCCGATTCCGTCGGTCCTCTCCGACTCAATGGGCGACGCTCACGGATGGGTGTGTGTCATGTCTCTGGATGTTGCAACGGACCTGGTTCGTCAGACGCTTTTGATGGCATTGCTGGTGGCCTCGCCGATGCTCGGCATTGGTTTGATCGTCGGCGTCGCCATCTCCCTCGTGCAGGCCGTCACACAAATCCAGGAGCAGACCCTTTCCTTCGTTCCCAAAATTATTGCGATGGTCGGCGCCATGATCCTGCTGATGCCCTGGATCGGGCACCGGCTGATGACGTTTACAATGGCGCTGCTTGGTTCCGGGCTTCACCCATGAAGGAGATTTTCGATTTTTGATTTGTGATTTTTGATTAAAGACGCGCGCATCGATCTCTCAATTAAGAATCAAAAATCAAAAATCGAAAATGTGAAAGAGATGTCGGCGAATCAGATGCTCGAATATGTGCCGACCTTCGTGCTGGTCTTCTTCCGACTGGCCGGAATGATGGCGTTCGCGCCGCTGTTTGGGAGCAGCCGGATTCCAAAGCGGGTGAAGGTATTGCTGATCTCGGTGCTGGCGCTGGCGGTGACCGGCGGCTTGAGCCACACGGTGCGATTGCCCGACAGCGTCTGGGAGCTGGCGGTCGGGATCGGCGGCGAGCTCATCTTCGGCGTGGCGATGGGCCTGGCGATGAGCTTCACCTTCACCGCCGCGCAGTGGGCCGGCGAATTGATGGGCCAGCAGATGGGCTTTAGCCTCAGCGAGGTCTTCGATCCCCAGTTTGGCGGCCAGAGCACGGTCGTGGGCGACATGTACTTCATGCTGACGCTCGTGATCTTCCTCCTGGTCCGCGGGCAACACGCGATGCTCCTGGGCGTGCGCGACAGTTTCGATGCGCTGCCCTTGTTGTCGGTGGGCGTGACGCCATCACTGCTGGAACTGATCGTCGGACTCTTTCGCGCCTGCACGGTGCTGGCGATCCAGCTCGCGGCGCCGCTGCTCGTGACGATGCTGGTCGTGGAGGTGGCGCTGGGGTTCGTCAGCAAAACGATGCCGCAGTTCAACGTGATGACCGCGGGTTTATCGATGCGCTCGGGGATCGGCATGCTGGTGCTCATCGTGAGCATCGGGCTGAGCAGCAGTGTCATCCGAGGCGCGGTGATTGATTCGATGGATATGGTGCGGGCGGCGTGGACGGTGCCGGCGCTGGCGACCGGGCCGTAAGCAATGGGCGAATGGCGGTGTAAGCGTTGATTTTGTTCGGATCGCGGGTTGTATCTCGTGGGTTGTGAAGCATGGCGGAAGACAACGGTGATAAAACCGAAGCACCCACACCACGCCGACGGCAGGAGGCGCGCGAGCAGGGGAATATCGCGCGCAGTCCCGACCTGACGGCGGCGGTGCTCCTGCTGGCCGTCATGCAGATGCTCAAGTGGTTTGGCCCGGGGTTGATGGAATCGCTCAAGGCGCTGATGGTTGAAATGCTCAGCGCCGGCTCGATGTCGAGCCTGGCGACCGGTGACCTGGGTGTTGGACTGGTCCGCGCCACGGTGCAGGCCGGCAAGGCGATCCTTCCGTTGTTCATTGGACTGATGATTACGGCTTTCCTGGTCAACGTGATGCAGGTGGGGTTGTTTTTCAGCACCAAGCGGTTGCAACCGAACCTGGCCGCGCTCAATCCGATGAAGGGGATTTCCAAGCTCTTCAAGGGTGGCGACGGCTTCATGAAACTGGTCATGGGGCTGGCGAAGTTGGCGCTGGTCACCCTTGTGGCGTATTCGGCGGTGCATGGGCACCTCCCGCAGATCATCTTGGCGCAGCGGTTGTCATTCGTGCAGATCTTCGGTCTTGGCGGCGACATCATCTACTCGATCGGCATGCGGATCGGCGTGGTCTTGCTCGTGCTGGCGCTGGCCGACTACATCTGGCAGCGGTTCAAGATCGAGAAGCAGTTGAAGATGAGCAAGCAGGAGGTGAAGGAGGAGATGAAGCGGATGGAAGGCGATCCGCACATCAAGCAGCGTCGCCGGCAGATTCAGATTCAGGTGGCGACGCAGCGTTTGAAAGTGGCGGTTCCGACGGCGGATGTGGTGGTGACGAACCCCACGGAGTTCGCCATCGCCTTGAAGTATGACGCGGCGACGATGCACGCGCCGAAGGTGGTCGCGAAGGGTCGGGGCTTCATGGCGGCGCGGATTCGGGAAATGGCGATTGCCCATGGCGTGCCCATCCTGGAGCGCAAGCCACTCGCCCGCGCGTTGTTCAAACTGGTGGAAGTGGGCGGCGAGGTGCCCGAACAATTTTATTCCGCGGTGGCGGAAATCCTCGCGTATGTGTATGAATTGAACGGAACGCTCAAACAGAGGCGATCGGCGTGAGGCGAAGCAGTAGGCAGTAGGCAGTAGGCAGTGGGCAGTGGGCAGTGGGCAGTAGGCAGGGAATTACGGCGGCCAGGATGGCTTGCCTTTGGGAGATGGTCACGGAATGACCGGTGCGTTAGCAACCAATCCGATTGTGCGGACGATCCATGCCAACCGAGGCATGATCTTCCCCGCCGCATTCATCAGCCTGCTGGTGGTGTTGCTTGTTCCGTTGCCCACGTTTCTGCTGGATTTCCTGCTCGTCGCCAACATCACGTTGTCGGTCATCATTCTCGTCACGACGATCTACGTCCGCAGCCCGCTTGAGTTTTCCGTTTTCCCCTCGTTGCTACTGGCCATCACGCTCTTTCGGCTGGTGCTCAATGTCGCCACGACGCGGCTGATTCTCACGGCTTCCGGGACGCCCGACTCGGCCATTCACGCCGCCGGCGAGGTCGTCCGCACGTTCAGCGAGTTCGTCACCCACGGCTCGATGGCCGTCGGGATCATCATCTTCATCATCATTTTCGTCATCCAGTTCGTCGTCATCACCAAAGGCGGCGGGCGCATCTCCGAAGTCGCCGCGCGTTTCACGTTGGACGCCATGCCCGGCAAGCAGATGGCGATCGACGCCGACCTCAACGCCGGCATCATCAATGAATCCGAAGCCCGTCGCCGCCGCGAATCGATCTCCCAGGAGGCCGATTTCTACGGGGCGATGGATGGTGCATCAAAGTTTGTCCGTGGCGACGCCATCGCCGGTTTGGTCATCACCTTCATCAACATTTTAGGCGGTTTGTACGTCGGCATGGGGGAGCACGGCTGGCCGCTCATGGAGTGCATGAAGCTCTACACCAAGCTGACGATCGGCGACGGCCTCGTCAGCCAGATTCCCGCGTTCATTGTCTCGCTGGGCGCTGGTCTGATCGTCACCCGCACCGCCAGCTAGGGCAACCTCGGCGATGAAATGCTCTCGCAGATGCTCGCCAAACCCAAGGCGCTGATCATCGCGGCCGGTTTTCTGCTGATGATGAGCTTCACGGGGTTGCCCATGATTCCACTCGTGGTCGTGGGCAGTTGCTGCGGGGGGCTGGCGTTCATCCTGCTCATGAATGAAACGAAGGCGGCGAAAGTCGTCGCGGAGAAGGAACATCAGCAGGCGATCCGCAAGGAGCCTGACAAGGTTGAGAAGCTGCTCGAACTCGACACGATGGAACTGGAAGTGGGCTATGGGCTCGTCAAGCTCGTCGATGCGAGCAAGGGCGGCGATCTGCTCGATCGCATCAGCCTGATCCGCCGGCAGTCGGCGATGGACCTGGGCATCATCGTGCCCCCCATCCGCATCCGCGACAACATGCAACTGTCGGCCAACGATTACGTCGTCAAGATCAAGGGACAGGCCATCGGGCGCGGGGTCACCTATCCCGAGCAGTTCCTGGCGATGGACAACGGCGCGACCAGCGGGCCGATCGAAGGCGCTGAAGCGACGACCGAGCCGGCGTTCGGTTTGCCGGCCTACTGGATCACCGAATCGCAGCGCCCGCAGGCGGAATTGCTCAACTACACGGTCGTGGAGGCGACGAGCGTTCTGGCGACTCATTTGACGGAACTCATCAAAGCCCACGCCTATGAACTCTTGACCCGGCAGGAGGTCAAGAACCTGCTCGACAACATCAAGACGCGCCTGCCGGCGCTTGTGGAGGAGGTCATCCCCACGCAAGTGAAGCCCGGCGAGCTCCAGAAAGTCATGCAGAATCTCCTCCGCGAGCGCGTGCCCGTGCGCGATCTGGAGACAATCATCGAAACGCTTGGCGATTATGCGTCACGAACAAAGGACCTCGACGTGTTGACCGAATACGTCCGGCATGCCCTGGCGCGCACGATCTGCAAGCAGTATGTGGATGAATCGGATCGCCTCTGGTGCCTGACGCTTGATCCGGCGCTGGAGGATTTGATCAACGGCCACATCGACCGAAGCGAGCGCGGGATGACCAACACGATGCCGCCGCAGACCGCGCAGCAGGTCGTGAACCAGATTGCCTCCAAAGCCGGCGAACTGACGCAGACTGGTCGATCGGCCGTCATTTTGTGCAGTCCACAAGTCCGCGGCACGCTCCGGCGGATGATCGAATCGAGCCTGCCGCACGTCGCGGTGCTCGCGTTCAATGAGATTGTGCCCGAAGTCGCCGTCGAGGCCGTGGCCATGGTGGGACTGAATGGATGAAAGAATGGTGAACCGCAACGCCCCGCGTCAGATGCGTGTGGCTGGACGAAAAGAGTTGGATGAATGAGTGAAAACAGGAGATCAAGTCGATGCGTGATGTGGAAATCAAGCGAAGGGGCGGGACGGCCGGCTGGGTGTTGCCGGCGGTCGTCGTATTTTTGTTCATCGTGTGCCTGGTTGCGGTCGCGCCGTGGTGAAGCGGTTGGCGGCGTGAGGCGAAGGGCGATGTCCGGTGGGCCGGTTGTCGAGAAGCTCATATGAACCTGCAGACATTTCAAGCACCGACGATGGCGGACGCATTGTCCCAGGTCAAAAAGACCATGGGCGTGGATGCGGTGATCCTTCATACGCGGACGTACCAGCGGCGGCGCTGGTTGGGACTTCGCCGACGGGAGATCGTGGAGATCACCGCCGGTCAGGGATTGAACGTGGGGAGAAGGCCGACGAGGCGTCCGGCGGCCACCACCGCCGCCGCGACGGAGCGGGGGGGGATTGAGGCCCTGCCCGTTCGCAATGCGTCGTTGACGAAATCCCGCCCCGGCACAACGCCCATCCCGATGGTTCCGCGAAATGTCGAACCGGGGCGGCAGTTTCTGGAAACACCGGCCGCCAACCACGCGATGATGCTCAGCCTGACGCAGGAAGTGGGGGGACTGCGTTCGGTCATCAAGGATCTCGTTTCACAAAACCGCGCCAAGCAAACGCCCGATGTTCCGGAAAACCTGTTCGAGAGCTACACGCAGTTGATTTCAAATCAGGTGGCCGAGGAATTGGCGGCGGAAGTGGTGCAGACACTTCGGCGAGAGGTTCGCGCCGAGCATTTGATGAATCCGCAGTTTGTGAAGGACAAACTGGCCGAGCAGTTGGAGAAGCTGCTTCCCACCTCCGGGCCGATCGTGCGGGTCAAAACCACCGGGCCGCATGTGGTCGCCTTGGTGGGCCCGACTGGCGTGGGAAAAACGACGACCATCGCCAAGCTGGCGGCCAACCTCAAATTGCGCGAAAAGCACCGCGTCGGGCTGATCACGCTGGACACATACCGGATCGCGGCGATCGATCAGTTGAAAAAGTACGCCGACATCATTGATTCCCCCTTGAAGGTGGCCGGCAGCCCGGAGGATCTCCGCGACGCCATCGAAACGATGTCCGATTGCGACTATGTCCTGATCGACACCGCCGGGCGAAGCCCCAAGGACACGCTCAAGCTCAATGAATTGAGGAACTTCATCGCCGTCGCGCGGCCGGACGAGGTGCATCTGGTTCTGTCCACGACATCCAGCCAGGCGTGCGTGGAATTGGCCGTTGAGCGATTTTGTGAAGTCCGCGTCGACAAGATCATTTTCACCAAGCTCGACGAGGCTGCGCATGTGGGCGTTGTGCTGAACGTCATTCGCAAAGTGAACAAATCGTTGTCTTACGTCACCACCGGGCAGGATGTCCCCGACGACATTGAAGTCGGACGCGGGGGGCGCCTGGCGCAGATTATTCTGGGGAGCAAGGTATGACTCTGATGCTTGACCAGGCCACACATCTCCGCAGTTTGGTGCGTCACCGCGCCGGCGTCGATACCGCCGCCAGCGCGATGGTCATCGCCGTCACCAGCGGCAAGGGAGGCGTCGGCAAGAGCAATATCGCCGTTAACCTCGCGATCAAGCTGGCGGCCGGCGGCAAAAAAGTCGTGCTGCTCGACGCCGATCTCGGATTGGCCAACGCCGACGTGCTCTGCAATGTTGATCTGCCGGCCAATCTCTCGCATGTGATCGCCCGACGGCGCGAGCTGCGGGAGGTGATGGTGCGCGCGCCGGGGGGCTTTTACCTGATCGGCGGCGCGTCGGGCCTCTCGCGGATGGCCGACCTGACCGACGCCGACCGACGGCGTTTGATCGATGCGCTGGGCGAACTCGAACAGACCAGCGACGTCATTCTGATCGACACCGGTGCGGGCATCAGCACCAATGTGCTGACGTTCACGCGGGCGGCCGATCATGTGCTTGTCGTCACCACGCCGGAGCCCACCTCCATCACCGATGCCTACGCGGTGATCAAGGTGCTGAGCAGGGACGGGGGGGATCGGAAGATCAGCCTGCTGGTCAACCAGGCGCGATCCATCGCCGAGGCGCGGGGCGTGCATGACCGCATCGCCAGGGTGGCGAGGCAGTTTCTCAACGTCAGCATCCTTGATGCCGGCTATGTGTCGGCCGACGACCAGGTGCCGGCGTGTGTGCGCCGGCGCATTCCATTTGTGTTGGGCGCGCCGCGATCCCATGCCAGCGCCTGCATGGATCGGCTTGCGATGCGCCTGCAGAGTGGCGTGGCCAATCCGGCCGCGGCGCATGGGTTTTTCAATCGGATGAGTTGCTGGTTTAGGAAGTGAGCCCGCCGGCAAGCGGCCGGCGCGCCATTTGGAGGTATTTGCCATGCCCACGCGCATCGCGGCGGCTTGTTCGGTGCTGGTGTTTGCGGTATGTCTCGTGGTCGGCGCCTTTCAGGCCGACAACACGCTGTCCACGACGGTGGGGCGGGCGCTGGTGGCAATGGGGGGAACGTTCGTGGTCGGCCTGGTGCTCGGCGTGATGGCAAAGAAGATGCTGGATGAGAATGTTGAGATGGAAAAGAGAAAATTAAAAAATAAACCGATGGAATCGCTGGCCGACGACCGATAAGAATCCGTGGCCAATGTCATATCGGTCGGATCGGCGTCATATGTTTGGATAGGCACGGTTTGTTTTATGTGTCGAAATGGCGATGATGACGCCTGAGGCGTTGACGCCACATAACCCGCTTAACCCCACGGACCGGGAGGATGTAATGAGCAAGGCGGCTTTGAAGCAGGACATCAAGGAAGTTTGGATCGAGTACAAAAAGACCAAGACGCAGGAATTGAGAAATGTGTTGATGGAGCATTATCTCCATCTGGTTCGGTACAACGCCGAACGAATTCATGTCAAGCTGCCGGATGAAGTCGAGCTGGATGACCTGATGTCCTCGGGCATCTTCGGGTTGATGGATGCGATCGCCGCATTCGATCTTGAGCGGGGCGTCAAGTTTGAAACCTACTGCGCGCCGCGCATCCGCGGCGCGATCCTCGACGAGTTGCGTTCCATGGACTGGGTGCCTCGGCTTGTGCGTTCCCGATCTCACAAGGTTGAGGGCGCCAGCCGACAGCTTGAGGTGGAGCTCGGTCGCTCTCCAACGCAGGAGGAAGTCGCCAAGCGTCTCAAGATTCCCATGGCGGAGTTCGAGAAGGTGGCCAAGGACGCCAACGCCGTCGGGCTTGTGTCCCTGTCGCGCAAGTGGTTTGAGACCGACAGCAACAAGGATGTCCGTGAAATTGACATCCTGGAGGATAAACGCGGCGCCGACCCCATCCGTGAAATCCAACGTAAAGACCTCAAGGACCTGATCACCAAGGGCCTTACCCGCGCCGAGCGGCTCATCATCATCCTCTACTATTTTGAAGAGATGACGATGAAGGAGATCGGCGCCACGCTCGACCTGTCCGAATCCCGCGTCAGCCAGATGCACAGCTCAATCCTGGCTCGCTTGAAAGCGCAAATGGCGACCCGGCGCAAGGAGTTCCAGCAGGCGGCGGCGGTCTAGAGCGCAGTACACTTTGGTGGCATATTCAAGGAGCCGCACGAAGTAAGCGGTTGCTGCATGCCGCTCAAACCGCTTGCTCCGTGCGAGGCTCCTTCGGTGGGCAATGGGTCTGCCACAATGAGTTGGGCCGCGCGATGAGGCTGTGATCGTTGGTTCGCAATGCCTGCCTACGTCACCTTCCCCAGCATCTTCTCCGCCGCCCTGGCCAGGAACTTGGCACGGCTCATTCCCAGCTCCCCGGCCCGTTTGTCCACGCTTTCCAGGAGCGAAGCTTCCATCGTCACCTGGATTCGCTTGGAACCGCGCCCCACCTTCGGCCGGCCATGTGCGGCTCGCCGGGCTGCCGAGGCGAGCAATTTCCGATCCACGTCACGTAGCGGTTTGTCATCCTCCAACCGGCTGTTCACCGCCTCCTCATAGATGCGTTCCTTCTCCTCATCACTAAGCTCGTCAAAATTGATGGTTGGCAATTTTTCCATTTTCCTTCTGCTCATGATCGTCTCCATTCACGTTTCTTTTCCCTGCCCGTCAGCAGTCGCGGGTGGATGATGAACATTGTTCCATCATCGTCGATGGCGCAAACCACTCGCGCAAGTTGCTGATGTCGGTTTCGGTCAGCGACACGGTATTTGCCATCGCCGACGTATCGCCGCTGTCCATGTCGTACGATTGATTCCGCTTCCGCTTCCGAAACTCCGTGCCGCGTCGCATGGTCACGGTTTCACGCGTTCCACCGGAACTCGTCGTCCATCTGAGTATTTATACACACTAAATCCGGAAGGAGTAATTACAATTCATTCCGGGACCATCGTGTGATTGTTCTCGTGACGACGATGCGATTTGTTCATTCGCGCGGTTTGACCACGCCACCCGGCGGGAATATCGTCCATGAGTGGCATTTTCACATGACGGCGAGAAAAGAGCGGCTGCACGCCATGCAGCGGGCGTGTATGTCCGCAATGGTGGGGGTATAATCAACAGAAACGACGAGCGACAATCGGATTGCCATCACCGCCGGGCGGGTGTGACGGTGTGAAACGCTGTTCCTTCGAGGTTTATCACATGATTCAATCGGCCAGGAAACATCCCAAGGATCGTCACGCTTCCGCCGGCGAGCTTGCCCGTCGCGCCGGCATTGCCGGCATGCGACGCTGGGCGCTATCGATGGCGGTTGCGGTCGGAAGCTGCGCCCTTGGAATCGGGCTGTCGGCGGGCTCGGCCGCTTTCGCGGGGGATGCGACCCCCGCGCCTGCCAACGCCCAGGACCAGGTGGCTTCGGTTGAACAACTGAAGAGTCTGGCGTTCGAGGCGCTGCGCGGCGGGCATTTCGACGTCACCAACGAACTTCTCGTCAAGGCGGCATCCATTTCAGATGACCCTTCGTTGTCGCAGATGGCGACCTGGACGACACAATATGAAACGCAGCGGGAGGGCTTCGTCGCCGAACGGCGCAAGCAATATGACAAAGCCGTCGCCGATGTCATGCTGCTGCTCAAGCATGACAAGGATGATTACGCGGTGGACCTCGCATCCCGCGCTTACCTGCTCGCGGACGACAAAGCGAAGTTCAACAATGAACCGTGGGTGAAGGAGCTTGTCGCCAGTGCCGCGGCGCGGGCAAGCCAGTACGAAACTCAGGAAAAGTGGCTGAAAGCGCTGCGGCTGTATTCCGATCTCGGCGCCGTCGAGCCTTCGAATCCCGCATGGAAGGACAAGCTGAAGCTGGCGACGCGGCGCATTCGCCTGCTGGCGATGTATGTCCCCGACGACCTCAAGGCGATCCAGAAAGCTGATTCCAAGGACCGTGATGAAGTCGATGCGCTGCTTCACCCATCCACCCAACCGGCGACGCGCCCAACCACCAATCCGTTGACCGACGATGATCGAGCCGATCCGTTCCGGGTTGATTGGCATGAGACCCTCAAAGACATTCACGTTGACATGCTCCGCGAGTCGCTGATCGATGCGCGCGAGCGCTACTGGCGTCCGGTGACGTACCGCGACCTGATGCTCGGCGGCATCGACGGCCTGCGCGCCGTGGTGACGACCAAGGGACTGGACAAGACATTTCCCGGGCTGAAGGATGCCGGCGCGCGCCGGTCGTTCCTTGGCGCAATGGATCAAGCGACCCGCGACATCAACGCCATTGCCGACGCCAATGACACGAGCCTGGTTTACAAGGGGCTGGCGGCCGTCGAGAACGCGAACCGCCGGACGATCAACCTGCCGGAGGAGGTGTGGGTCAGTGAGTTCGCCGATGGA
>CAYTAP010000024.1:0-14424 GCA_964435775.1 uncultured Tepidisphaeraceae bacterium | reverse complement strand
CGCGTTCACCAAGCTCGATCCATTCAGTTCGATGATCTGGCCCAGTGATGTCGAGGAGTTCAACAAAACAACCCAGGGCGAGTTCAGCGGCGTCGGCATTCAGATTCAAACGGATCCGGATGGGAGCCTGAAAGTCGTCAGTCCGCTGGAGGACAGTCCGGCGTACAAGGCGGGCATCAAAGCCGGCGATGTCATCACCCGGATCAACGGCGACAGCGCCAAGGGGATCACGATCAACCAGGCCGTGAAAACAATCACCGGCGTGGAGGGAACGCCGGTGGTTCTCACCATTCGCAGCCCTGACGCCACCGTGCGCGATTACACGCTCATCCGACAGACGATCAAGGTGGCGAGCATCAAGGGATGGATGCACAAGCCCGGCGGCGGCTGGGATTACTTTGTCGATCCCGCTCAGAAAATCGGGTACCTGCGGATCACCAATTTCACGAAGACCACCGGCGAGGATTTGAGCGCGGCGGTCGATCAGATGAAGTCACAGGGCGCCCGCGCTTTGATCATGGACCTGCGCTACAACCCCGGCGGGCTGCTCAACGCCGCGACGGAGGTCGTGGACAAGTTCCTGACCAAGGGTGTGATCGTCTCCACGCGCCCCGATCGTCCGGAATTGCTCATGGACAGCCGAACGGAGATCCGGGCGCGCAATGATGGCAATGAGTTCAAGCTTCCGGTGGTTGTGCTGGTGAACCAGTACTCCGCCAGCGCCAGCGAGATTGTCTCCGGCGCGCTCAAGGACGACAAGCGGGCGCTGATTGTCGGCGAGCGCACCTTCGGCAAGGGCAGTGTCCAGATGCTCTTTCATCTGGGTGATCACAACGCCTACCTCAAGCTTACGACCAGCCACTATTATCTGCCCAACGGCAAGTGCATTCATCGTGAGGAAAACTCGACGGAATGGGGTGTGGATCCGGATGTGACGGTGGAGATGACGCCGGAGCAGATGAGCGCGGCCATCGCGTCACGGCAGGTGCTCGACGTGCTTCACGCCGCCGAGGCGACGCCGGCCGAGGACGCGGTGAACGACACGAAAGAGGCGAAGGACAAAACCCAGGCCGAAAGCGGTGCGAAGAACGCCCCCGCGACCCAACCGGGGAAAGGCCCGTTGCAGACGGATCCTCAACTGTCCGCGGCACTCCTGCTCCTGCGTCTGCAACTGGTCGGCGCGCGGATATGATGATCGCGTGGGCTTCTTGAAGAGTCGCGGCGAAGGTCGGATACGGTCCGAAGGATGAAGGTGAATGATGGCCCAGGTTTCGAATCAGGCGGACACGTCAACACGCAAGGCGGAAGGCATTCCCGAAGGCCTGTGGATGCGATGCCCTGTTGAGTCGTGCGGCGAGATGCTTTTTCGCAAGGTCGTTGAAGAGGCGATGCACGTTTGCCCGAATTGCCAGCATCACTTTCGCATCAGCGCCCGCGAGCGGATCAACCAGTTGTCCGATCCGGGCAGCTTTGAGGAATTGTTTGCCGATGTCGAACCGGCCGACCCCCTGAAGTTCGTGGATAAAAAGGCATACAAGGACCGTCTGAAGGCCGAACAGGTCAAGACCGGCAATCCCGACGCCGTCGTGTGTGGAAAAGCGTTCATCAAAGGGCGTCCAATCCTCATGGCGGTGATGGACCCCACATTCATGATGGGATCGATGGGAAGCGTCGTCGGCGAGAAGATCACGCTGACCATCGAGGCGGCCACGCGCGAAAAACTTCCCCTGCTTGTCGTGAGCTGCTCCGGAGGCGCACGGATGCAGGAAGCGGCGCTGTCGCTCATGCAGATGGCCAAGACCAGCGCGGCGCTGGCGCGCCTGGACGATGCCGGCGGGCTGTTCATCAGCCTGCTCGCCGACCCCACCACCGGCGGCGTCACCGCCAGCTTCGCCATGCTTGGCGACTTCATCCTCGCCGAACCCAAGGCGCTGATCGGATTCGCCGGCCCGCGCACGATCTGGAACACGATCAAGGTGGAATTGCCCGAAGGCTTCCAGCGCAGTGAGTTCCTGGAGGAGCACGGCTTCGTTGATTTTGTCGTGCATCGCAAGGACCTGCGGAGCGAAATCGCCAGGATTGTGGACTTTTGCGTCAAGTAGCGACGCGATTCGGGAAGATCCGGTATGATGAAGCGCCCGCATGAAACGTGCGGTTGTATGTGAGATGCCATGACCAGCGGCCCCCATATCCTCGCCAGCCTTCCCCGTGTGACGGCCGACCCCTCGCGGCAAACGCTTCCCTATGAACCGATCTGTGCCATTTTTCGGCGCTATCTTCATGAGCAGAAGCTGAAGTTCACGCCCGAACGCGCCATGATGCTTGATGCGGTGCTTCGCAAGAATGGGTTGTTTGAGCCTGAGGGTCTGGTGGATGACCTGAAGAAGCTGGGGCACCGCGTCAGCCGGGCAACGGTCTATCGAACGCTCTCCCACCTGCAGGATGCGGGGATTTTGAAGCAGGTGTTTTTTGACAACAAACAGTCATACTACGAAGTGATTGCCGGACGGCAGACGCACGACTATCTCATCTGCGTTGAAACCGGCCGCGTGATCGAGTTCAACAGCGAAAAGCTCAGGCAGTTGCGCGACGACATTTGTCGTCAGCATGGCATGGAGCCACTCTCCCATCAATTCCATATTTTCGGCATCTGTGCTGAAGTGGCGGACAAGTCAAAAGCTCTGCGAAAGGGCCGACGGATTTATCCTGTCATGCAGAGCGACGCCGCGGACAACCAAGTGGAATCCTCCGATTGAAAGCCGGCGAGCGCTCCACCCCGCACAGGCCATGCCCGGCAAGCACTAGCACATTGCAATGAACGTCGCCAGTGTGAGGACCGCGATCCGAACCTTCATGTCCCAGAAGCGAGGGTTGCTGAGAATCAGTAGCATGGTCATCTCCTTGAGGGAACGTCTTGGTCCGCACGCGCCCCGGCGGGGCGTGTCCGCATCGAGTATTCACCACTTTTGCCTGCGGGCAAACTCGGGCCAGCGGATTTTGCGGGCCACGCTTGCTTGCCGCGTCTCAATGCCGCCGAAATCACCATTGAGCGGCCTAATCCATACCTTGTCGATGCAATCATGCACAAATAACAAGCTGTCCCCCAACAGGTTGATCTGCATCCGTTTATGACGGATGTGGTCTTTGGGCAACAAATCGCGTGCTGAAGCGTATCGGAATGCGACGCTTTTCTATTCCGGCAAGTCTTCCCCCAATGCGAGCCAGGGACCGCATGGCATCAAAATATTGCGGATGGCAAGAAAATATCTTGCTTAAATTGATTATATTAGCACCATCAGGCTATAAATTAGGAATCTAATCAACCTGTTTGTCCCCTTTTGGGATTGGGGTAAACGACATGTTCAAAGAAATCAATGGCACGGATGGATCGCAGTTGGGGCCGCATTCCGCAAGTCGCGCGACGGATTCGTTTTCATGGATGCAGTTTTTTGATCGCCTGCACAAGGTATTCCCCAAAAGCAAGGCGGCGGTCGTCACGACCATGCCTTGCGGGTCGCTGCAGATTGCCCAGGGAAGCAGGATTCCCGTCTCGCTGCTTCGGAGCTACCGCGACGTCTTCGCCGGCGAGGATCATGCCACGTGGCGGGTCATCACCAACGGGCGGGCGATCCGTGATAATGATGCCTGGGACGGTTTTGCATCCAGTCGCTTCCATAGGGAGTTTCTTCAACCCCTGCATCTGCGCCATGTGGCCGCGGCGCCGCTGAAGTCTCCGATGCTCAGCGGGTATGCCGGCGCGCTGTGTCTGTGGCGTCAGGCTGATCGGGGTGTGTTCACGGATGCCGACCTCGACCAGTTGCTGCGATTTTCAAATGGTCTCAACGACGATTTGGCCGACTCACGCCGGCAGCGCGAAGGCGCCGACTGCGCCCAGAAGCGTCCGTTGTCGCACCGGTCGGCGCATCGTCAGTTTATATTTGATCGGCATCTCCATTCGCGGTTGCATTCATCCGATGATCTGGCGGCGACGATGGATGCGGATCTGTTGTCGGGCATTACGCGTCAGGCGCGGATTGAATTGGATCGGCTCGATGGACAGCGGAAGGTTTCCGTGCGGCGACAGTTGCCCGATCAACACGGCGACCTCTGGAACTTCCGCGTCGTGACCCATCGGGATTACCCGGCCCTGGGCGGGGGCCCGCATGTCTTTTTCTGCCTGGAGCCAACGCGTTGTGATTGGTCGGTGGTTCGCGTGGGCGACTTCCAGGCGGACGAGGATTTGGCGCGCCTCATCCCCGCGATGAAGTACATGCAGCAGGAGTTCATTCACGGCCCCACGCTGGTGGAGATTGCCCGTCAAGTTGACCTCAGCCCATTCCATTTTCATCGCCAGTTCGCGGAGTTGCTTGGGTTGACTCCCAAGCATTTCATGCTCGAGCTCCAGGTCTCGCGGGCGAAGCGCGAGTTGATCGCGCGCGAGAAAACGCTTAAAGAGATCGCTGGGGATTGTGGCTTTGCGCATCAAAGCCACTTCACCAGTCGCTTCAAGCAGGCGACCGGGCTGACGCCGACCCGCTGGCGTCGGCTGGCCGAGGAGTTCGCGGGAGCCTCGCACAACTAGAGCTTTCGGACATGCCGACACCTTCGACGCCATTGGATTTTCAACCGACCAGCGGCGTTTTGCGCGTGGGCAGCGTCAGCTATCTCAATGCCAAACCCCTCATTTACGGATTGTCGCGGTCTTCGCAGGTTTCGATCAGCCTGGACGTTCCATCCAGGTTGATTGATGGGCTGCGGGACAAGTCCCTGGATGTCGCGCTGCTTCCCGTCATCGATTACCAGCGGATGGAAGGCTTGCGGTGGATCGTTGGGAGCGGGATTGGGTGCGATGGCCCGACGCTGACGGTGCGCATTTTCAGCCGCCGGGCGATTGGGGATATCCGCACCCTTGCCTGTGACACCGACAGTCATACGTCGGTGGCTTTGGCGCGGATTGTCCTGGGGGAGCGCTATCACATCCGTCCGGATTTTGTTGATCTTCAGCCGGGGGACTCAACGTGCGACGCCATGCTGCTCATCGGTGACAAGGTCATCTGCGAGGAGCCGTCGGGGTATGACCACCAGCTTGATTTGGGGCAGGCGTGGAAGGGCATGACGGGGTTGCCGTTCTTGTTCGCCGGCTGGATGGCGCGGGATGGCGTGGAACTGGGGACGCTGCCTGAGCTTCTTGACGCGGCGCGGCGCGACGGCTTGGCGCATGTCGATGAGCTGGTTCGGGATTTCGCGGTGGGGCGGGGTTGGCCGGCCGACATCGCGCGGCGGTACCTCACCGAATATCTGAAGTACGAAGTGGGGGAGCGCCAAGTGCGGGCGGTGCGGCTGTTTCATCAATTGGCCGCACGATACGGGCTGATTCCTTCGGTGCGGTCGCTGGACTTGTATCAGCCGCCGCGGGCGCGGGAATCGCAGGATGCGCGATGAGCTTCAGCCCCGATCGCTCATCGGCTCAAAGGCCACCACCTGCCGTTGATCTCCACGTTCCTGCAAATGCGTCTTGAGAAGCGCGATGTAGCTCGCTTTTACCATCGGGCGATCGCCCAGCCCCACCATCTCCTGAACATTGCGGATCAGCTCCTCACGCGGGCCTTCAATTTCAATGTAAGTGCCAAGGAAGGGGAGTTCATCCAGTTCAACCTTGCATCCGTCGAGTGTCCATGTCTCCCGCTTTTTTTCAAAGGAGAGCACCCGTGAAAATCCGAGGCGCTCGAGCAGGTGAATCGCCGGATTGGGCTGGTCCACGCCGACTTCCGTCTCTTCCCGCATCTTCATCGATCCGTGAAGGCGCGGGCCCTTGTGCGTCAGCGTCAATTCCTGCTTGTTCGTCTGCATGTCCACGCTGATCCGCAGGCGCAGCCCCTGGTCATCCGCGAGGAGGGCGCGATCTTCCGTGTCAAAGAAGATGTTGGTTTCCAGGCATCGGCCAACCCTCACCGCGCCCATGTGCATGAGCTTTTCACGGATCGGCGCCAGTTCATCCACCTTCAATTTCACTTCCATTTCAATCGGCATGCCGTCACTAGATAAGGGATTGCATCGTTGAAATCCAATTCAAGGCGTTGCGTCGTGAAAAGAGGTGGATCAGCGCTTATGATTCGCTTCATATTGCCGGGGCAGGCACTCTCGACATCGGTCGACGGATCAAGGAGATCGGGCAGTTGAGTCGAATCATCCAGGACATGGTGGTGGTGATCACCGGCGCGTCGGCGGGAATCGGCAAGGCGCTGGCGGAGCAACTGTCTGCGCGAGGCGCGAAGCTGGTGCTCACGGCGCGGCGCCTGGATCGACTTGAGGAGTTGAATGAAGCGCTGGGCGGAAAGCATCTGGTCATTGCGACGGATGTTTCGCGGCAACAGGATTGCGCGGAGCTGATTCAAAGGTCGGCCGACCATTTCGGACGGATCGACACGCTGGTCTGCAACGCCGGCTATGGCATGGTGAGGCGCATCCATGACATGACGCGCCGGGAGATGCTCGATATCTTCGCCACCAACGTGCTGGGCACGACCGACTGCATCCGGGCGGCCGTGCCGATCATGATGAAACAGACGCCGCGCGATGGATGGCGGGGACAGGTGATGATCGTCTCATCCGCCGCCGCCCGGCGGGGGCTACCCTACTTTGGCGCCTATTCGGCAACGAAAGCATCGCAGCTTTCCATCGCCGAAGCGATGCGCGTGGAACTGCGCCCCAGGGGCATCGCCGTGACGAGCGTTCACCCCATCGGGACGGACACGGATTTCTTCACGACGGCCGAGCGGTTGAGCGGTAAACGCATTCCCAAACGCAGCGCGGTTGAAATCCATCAGTCACCGGAAAAAGTGGCGTGCAAAATGATTCGCGGCATTCGGCACCCAAAGCCCGAAGTCTGGCCGAACCGACCAATGCGATGGTTGCTCAACCTCGGCATCATGCTGCCGGGGTTGACCGATTGGGCAATGTCCAAGCATCGCAAGCAGTTGGGGAAGGTGAATGAGGGTGCGGGGGGTGAGAGGTAATTGTCCATGGTCCGTTGTCCGTTGTTCGTAGTCCGTAGCACGCTGGATGATTATTCTCGACCACTGCCCACTGCCAACTGACAACAGACCACTACCGCTTAAAAAACGTCTTCCCCTTCGCATTGAACTTGCTCAGGCGGTTGTTGACGTACAGCCCTTCGAGCAGGAACTCCCCCGCGCTGGCCAGGGCGGCTGGATCATCCGGATCAAGGCCAAGCCCCTTGGCCAGGCGCATCGTCGCCTGCGGCAGTCCTTTGACAACCTTGAGATTGGCGACGAACTCCGCGGCGCTCAAGTCATCCCCGGCTGGGAATGTGAGGTTGCCTTGAAATTGCTCCGTGATCGCATCGAAATCATCGGGGTCGGCGATTTGATTGAATACGCTTTTAACCGCCTCGCCGACGAGCGACTGGATCAGCTTGTCCTCCGCGCCCTCCTCCTCGGCCAGGGTCATTTCGATTTTTCCCCGGCATGATGCGATGACATAGCCAAGGTCGCTGATCCGTGGCATGACGCGCGTTTCGCCGGTCAGGATGCCGCGGCGTTCGGCGTTGCTCGTGACGGTTTCAAGGTTGGCGATGCTCGTCCGCACGGAGACGCCCGATGCCTGGGAGACGTGCGGGCTCGACCGCGCCAGCCGAACGACCTCTTCAATCACCACCTGCATGAACTGGGGCATTTCAACACTCACTCCGGACTGGGCGGCGCTGTTCTCCCGATCCAGCCATGCGTTTTCGTTCGCAATCTCGATCCCCTCCATCGCGGTTTCCGGATAGTGCGTGCGGATGACCGACCCGATGCGATCCTTGAGCGGCGTGACGATCCGCCCGCGATTGGTGTAGTCCTCGGGATTGGCGCTGAAGACCAGGCAGACATCGAGGTTCAATCGGATGGGATATCCCCGGATCTGCACATCGCGTTCTTCGAGCACGTTGAACAACCCCACCTGGATGCGCGGTGCGAGATCGGGCAATTCATTGATGGCGAAGATTCCGCGGTTGGATCGCGGGATCAATCCGTAGTGCATCGTGGCTTCGTCGGAGAGGTATCGGCCTTCGGCGTGCTTGACCAGATCAATTTCCCCAATCAGATCGGCGATCGTCACATCCGGCGTCGCCAGCTTTTCCTGGTAGCGATCGGATCGATGCACCCATTCGATTTTGGCGTCATCGCCTTGCTCGGTGATGATTCGCTGGCCCGTCCGCGTCATCGGCGCGACCGGATCATCGTTGATTTCCACCCCACTCAGGATGGGCATCCATTCGTCGAGCAGCAGCGGGAGCAGGCGGAGGATGCGCGTCTTGGCCTGCCCGCGCAGGCCCAGGAACAGCAGGTCGTGGCGAGACAGAATCCCGTTGACGATCTGCGGGATCACCGTGTCCCGATATCCGACGATGCCGGGAAATAATTCCTCCTTATCGCGCAGCTTGCGAATGACATTGCGACGGAGCTCCTCCTTCACGCTCAGGGGCTGATATCCTTTTTCCTTCAATTGGCCAACGGTGGCGGGGCGGGGATGGTTCATGCGATGGATGTCTCCGGTTTAGGTTCGAGGGATCATAGGCATGGACATGATGCCGCTTCGCGTGGCCCAGGAAAATGATCGCGCGGCCGATGTCGCCTGATTCGTCGGCGATCAACCCACATGCTTGATTCGCGTCGATACAATCTTGAGTTGCCGTGCTGACCGAAAACTTGCATGGCAACAGTCATGCCGTTGCATATTGCATTCAGCCATATGCAAATATACGGATCGACGGGAGGAATGTAACGATGGAAAACTTCAGTTGGCGGAACGCCGGTGTTATATCAATTGCGCTCGCGACATTGGCATGGTCGCATGGCGTGGCCAAGGCGGATGATCGGCAAGCGGTGCTTACGAAAGATGCTTGCGGAAGAAATCGGCGCTCTTGTTGCCGCCCCAGGCGTGGCCGCCCTGGAAGAGGTCCAGCTCCAGTTTGTCGGCGGCGCCGGCGGCTTGGTAGATTTTCTCCACCTCGCGATGGCAGCTCATCGCTGATTCGATACGGAAACAGCCATCATTGGTACCAATCTCCACCAGCAGCGGGCGCGGCGCGATCAGCCCGTGCAGGTCGGGCACATCGCATAGCGTGTAGAGATCCTGGGTGATCTGCAAGCCGCAGAAATTCACGTCGCGGATTGCGAAATCGGCGAACCGGTCGCTGTAGCAGATGATGTCCGCAGCCTTGATGCGCGGGTCGCAGATCGACATCCAGGTGGTCATGGTCCCACCGAGACTTAAGCCCATGACGCCCAGACGATCAGCTTTGACGTATGGCAATTGGGCAAGGTAATCCAGAGCGCGCCTGCCATCGTGGATATTGCACCCCAGCATCGAACGGCCAAGGATTTGTGCGCGAATCTGGTGGAGATCGCACTGGTCGCGATTGCCGTAGGTCACGTCGCGGAAGTGGGGTTTGCGCCGGTCGTCGCGGTCGCCGAAACCGCGCCAGTCGATGGCGATGGTGACAAACCCGGCCTGGGCCATCTGCAACCCGTAATCGTAGTTGTGCTGCTCGATCGTCGCCGCCATGTCGCGCGTCGCGCGGTTGCCCATCACGGATTCCTTGCCGAATGGACCGTGGCCGTGACAACAGAGAATCCCCGGCCAAGGCCCTTGCCCCTTTGCCGGCCGAAAAACATATGCCTCGGCCGAGAGTCCCGGCTCGACGTCAAAAATGACCTTCTCCTTGATCAGTCCGTCGGCTTCCCAGCGGACGATGACCTCCGGATTCAACGGCGCCGATGGCGGCACGGCGCCCAGGGAGGCGACTACGGCCGGATGAAGCTGCTCGCGCCAGGCGCGCCATGTGGGCTGATCGTTACCTGCAAAGCGAAATCTGGGGCGATGGTTGGCGGCCAGAAACTGGAAGTGGTCGTGAGTCGACAGATTACGATGCATATGCGGAATCTCTCTTTTACGCCTGTTGATCGAAGCTTAATGCGGGTAAACCCAATTGCAAGAACTGTCATGCCATAGTTGTGGGAACTCAAGTAGACGTGTCCCCATGAGGACACTGACGATGAGCCAAAACGAGCGTGACCGGCTGGGGATGTTCCTGTAGATGAAACTCGCGCACGCCGCTATCAACCGACTGGTATTCAGCGACCCCCGGTAACTATTGCGAGCCCGTCCTGATTCCGCGACCGGATTGGATGCGAAATCGCGCCGGTGTCGTGCCGGTAAGTCGCTTGAACGCTTCAATCAATCGTGAGCAATAATTGAAGCCGCAGCGGGCCGCGATCAGCGGCATGGACATCCGGCTGTTCCGCAAGAGATACTTGGCATTCTCCACGCGGACGCGAAGGATTTCGTCATGAATGCTGCGTCCCAGATGTTGGCGAAACGCCATCTCCAGACGTCGACGTCCAACCGGAATCTGCCGGAGCATCTCGGAGATGCCCTCCCCGGCCAGCGCGTGGTCACGAATCCATCGAACGGCCTGCCGCACGTTGGGGTCATCAACCGCCAGCACATCGGTGGATTGCCGCTCCACCACCGCGACTGGAGGAACGAGCGTTGTCGTTGGCGGCGGTGACTGGCCACGGAGAAGCTTTTGCAGCAGCGAGGCGGCCTCATATCCGGCCACCTGCATGCCCTGGTCAATTGCCGACAACGGAGGCGTGATCAGCTCGCAGTCAATTTCGTCATGACCCACCCCAAGGATCGCGACCTCGTCGGGAACAATGATTCCCTGCTGACGGCAGGCGGAGACGGCCTGACGCGCGGGCATGATCGCGCCGACGAATAACCCCAGCGGCTTGGGCAAGGTCGCCAACCACTGCCCCAGTTCCATCTCGATGGCCGCCGGAGGGCGGGAAAAATCCATCAGTGGCGGCGGTGGTCGATGCAGGCGCCGTTGTCCACCCAGGACCGCCGCCTCAAATGCCTGGCGTCGCTCGTCGAACACCCAGAAACCGGAGCGCTCGAAATATGCATAGTTTTGAAACCCCTTGTTCTTGAAATACTCACAAGCCATCCGGCCGATGGCCACGCTGTCGGAAAGAACCATGGGGAAATGCCTGCTCTGACACTCGATCAAAACAACCGGAACAGATGCCTTCCTCAACAGTCGTATCGACGTGGCCGGCAACGTCGGCGAAAATGCGTCGTGCAACAGGATGCCGTCGATCTGACGATGAATGCGCAGCTTGAAGTTCAACGGCTCCGGGCGATGGTTAAACAGAAACTCCCAAGGCAGGTGATTCTCGCGGACAAACGTGATGATCCCCCGCAGCATCCGCCGCTGATACGCGGCCGTGGTATCGATGGCCACCAGGATGCGCGTGGCGCGTGCCGAGGTTGCGGCCGGACCGCCGGCGATGCGCCGAGTACCAGGCATCGAGCTTTTCTTCATGCGCATAAGCGTAAAATAAAAACGCCAAAACGTACACCGGTCACTTCACCTCAGTGTATATTTCCCGCACAGTCGTCTGGGTGCCCGAGTGGGTTCGTGTGCATCATACACTTTTTTCGGGAGAAAATACTTATGTGGCGATCGGCAATTGTAACCGCAGCGATACCGATGGGCCTGCTCATTTCATCGATGTCGGCTTCCGCCACCGTGGTCATGGACTGGACGCCGGTTGGCAACGCCAATAATTCGGCGGATACCAACGGCAAAGGCGCAGTGGCGTATAACTTCGAGATCAGCAAGTATGAGGTGACTAATACTCAATACGCCGAGTTCCTCAACGCCGTGGCGGCGTCCAATCCAAACGGGCTTTACAATTCCAATATGGGCAGCAATTCCCTGGGAGGCATCACCCAAAGCGGGTCGCCCGGCAGTTACACCTATGCTGTAAAGGCCAATATGGGTGACAAGCCCGTGGTTTATGTCAGTTGGAAAGACGCAGCACGGTTTACCAACTGGCTGAACAATGGCCAGGGCGCCGGCAGCACTGAAACCGGCACTTATGATATGTCTGTGGCGGATGCATCCATCGCCCGGTCCGTCACCGCGACGGTCTTTCTGCCGAGCCTGGATGAGTGGTACAAGGCGGCTTATTACGATGGCAGCAGTTCCTACTACGACTATGCCACTCAAAGCAATACGACGCCGACATTCTCCAACCCTCCAGGCACAGGGAACAACGTCAATGCCTTCGGGCAGTCCGGGGGGTATTACAATGTGGGCAGCTATACGAATACCCCCAATCATTACGGCACGTTTGACCAGAATGGCAATGCATGGGAGTGGGTTGAGACGGGTGGCGCCAATCGCGGTACGCTCGGCGGCGCTTTCGGTTCAGGTGCAGGCGACCTTAACCGGAGCAACTATGCCAATGCCAATTCATTGGGTAGCGAATTCAGCAGCGTGGGTTTCCGCGTCGCGATGGTTCCCGAACCGGCATCGTGTGTGGCGCTGCTGACACTGGGCGGCCTGACAGCGCTCAGGCGCCGGCGCACCACATGAGATGCTCCTTTGATGCGGGGATTTGATGCACCGCGGTTGTCAATGCAATCACAGGGCGTGATGGCGCGCGGAGGAAGTGGAAATATTTCCCTTCCTCCGTTCACTTTCACGGGTCCACCTTCGCCGTTGTGAAGGCCGCCGATGCCTTGAACATGCTCTTCGCGGCGGGACATGCGTTCCAATTTCCAACGACACCTTCAATCACATTGACCATCATGAACGACCGCATCGTATTTGGCTTGATTGGCGCCGGCGGCATCAGCCGCAGCCAACACCTGCCCAACCTGACGAAGGCTCCCCATATTCAGCTCAAGACCGTCTGTGACTTGAACGCGGAGCTGATCCGGGATGCGCAGACACGGCATCATATTCCGCATGGGACACAGAGGCACAGGGAAGTTCTGGCCGACCCGGAAATCCAGGCGGTCTTGATCGCGACGCGGGCCGAAGCCCATGTGCCCCTGGCGATCGAAGCGCTGCGGGCCGGCAAGCACGTCTATGTGGAGAAGCCGCTGGCTGAGACCGCGGATGAATGTCTTGAGTTGATGATGGCTCAGGAGGAGAGCGAAAGGCAGCTTGTCGTTGGATTCAACCGCCGCATGGCGCCGGCCTATCAGGAGGCCAAACGCCTCATCGACACCCATGGCGGAGCCAGAAATATCCACTACCGCATCTCCGATGCCTACTACATCTGGGGCAAGGCGTTTGGGGCGTTGCCGGGAACGCGCATCGTTCACGAAGTCTGTCATGTCTTTGATCTGTTGAGGTATCTGGTCGGCTCGGATGTGACGAGCATCTGCTGCATGGCCGCGCGCGATGACGATGATTCGCTCCTGCTGCAGTTCGCCAACGGAGCGGTCGCCACGATCATGTCCAGCGGCTATGTCACCTACGACATGCCCAAGGAGACGCTGGAGGTGGTGGTCGGCCTCGGGGCATTGCGCGTGGAAGATTATGTGGAATTGCTAACCTTTGGCCTGGACGATTGCCTGCAGACCTACCGCTTCGCCGGACATTCGCATCCGGATCGGGACACCACGCATGTGGAGCTGTTCAAGAAATGCGGGGCCGATGCGATGCGGCAACTGCGTCGGATTTATTACGAAAAGACGCAGCGGCTGGAGAGGCTGCGGGCATCCGGTGAGCATGCGGATGAGCGTCGAAGACTGCAGGAAGACCTGGATCATCACGCCCCGCACATCAACTACATGATGGACAAGGGCTGGCTTCACGCGGTGGATCACTTTGCGGAATGTATTCTCAACGGGCGTCCATGCCGGTTGGCGACTGCGGAGGACGGGCTGCGGGCGGCGGAGATCACGCAGGCGGCGATGATCAGTCGTCACGAAGGGCGCGTGGTCAAACTGAGCTCCCCGGCGCCGCGACAATTCTCTTGCGCGATAGCGTAAAAGAATAACGCAATATGATAGTTCGCCGTCGGGCGTTTCCTGTAACATGCACCTTGTCGGCTTTTCGGCCGGGCGGTTGGAAGAATACCGGAGATCGTTCCGATGTGGACTCCAGGCTTGCCTCGACAATCAAGAAAAACGGGCTTTACCCTTGTGGAATTGCTGGTGGTCATTGGAATCATCAGCATTCTTGTCGCCATTCTTCTGCCGGCGATAAACAGGGCCCGCGAGCAGGCCAAGATGGTCGCATGCGCTTCCAATATGCGTCAGGTCGGCAACGCACTGCAGATGTATGCAAACGAGAACCGCGGCTCTCTGCCTTGCGTGGTTACCGTGGACAATCCCAATGTCGGCAGCGGCGGACATCTGTCCATCTGGGTGGATTCCCTGCTTCCGTACGTTGGTATTAGCAACGAAAGGTTCTTCGGAAATCCAATGGGTGGGTACATGCCGCCGCCCAATATCTTCACCTGCCCGACGGTGATCGATCCGCATCCGAGCTCCTACGGGGTCGAATCCACCTATAACCCCACCACCGGGGGTTGGACCCGCAATTACTGG
>CAYTAP010000023.1:3317-38019 GCA_964435775.1 uncultured Tepidisphaeraceae bacterium | reverse complement strand
ACAAGCACCGCAATTGCACAAGATGGAACAATCACCCAGGATGGCGTGGCTGTCGCGCGGATCGGCCTGTTCAACGTCCCCGATCGCATGAAGCTCCTCAAGCAGGGGGGCGGCATGCTCTCCTACCCCGACATCGACAAGCTCACCGCCTCGACGGCGCAGATGCAAAGCAAGTTCGTCGAACGCTCCAACGTCGATCCCGCGACCGAGCTCGCCAACCTCATGCAATCCCAGCGCCAGCTCGAAGCCAACGCCAACATGATCCGCTACCAGGACCAAACGCTCGGGCGGCTGGTCAATGATGTGGGGAAGATATGAGGGAGTAGTGGGCAGTCGGCAGTGGGCAGTGAAGAAGTGGCGCGGAGCGCGGTAAAGGCTGAAAAGTATCGCCATTCATTTTGGATTTTACTGCCGACTGCCGACTGCCCACTGCCCACTATTTTCAATCAAGCCCACCTCCCCGAGGGTCCGATAACTGGATAAGACGCCTGACCTGTAGAGGACTGTTCAATGGCCACCGCCGCACTTTATTCCGCCGCCACCGGGCTTCGGGCCTTGAGCACCCGGATCGACGTGGTCGCCAACAACCTCGCCAACGCGGAAACGACTGCGTTCAAGCGATCGCGCGTCAATTTCGAGGACCTGATGTATCTCACCCTCAAGCAGCCGGGCGCCACCAACGCCCAGGGGGAGATCGCCCCGGCGGGAATCTTTGTCGGTCTGGGCACCAAAATATCCAACACGCAGATCGACATGCAGCAGGGTTCGCTGGAAAACACCGGCCGCCAGCTTGATGTCGGCATCGAAGGCAACGGGTTCTTCCGCGTCAAGATCATGGACTCGATCGGTGACGGCACAGGCTACACCCGCAACGGCAACTTCTTCATCAACAACGACGGTGAGCTGGTGCTGGGCATGAGCGACGGCTACAAGCTGATACCCCCGATCAACATCCCCACCGGCGTCACCGACATCACGATCAACAAGGATGGCACGGTGCAGGTCGTCAAGGCCAACTCCACCGCCAAGGTCATCGTCGGGCAGCTCAAGCTCTCGCAGTTCGTCAATCCGCAGGGGCTCAACGTCCTCGGCGGCAGCATCTACACCGCCACCGACGCCTCAGGCCCGGCCCTTGATTCCAACCCAGGCGAAAATGGATCCGGAACGATCCTTCAGGGATTTCTCGAAGCGAGCAACGTCGATCCGGTCAAGGAGCTTGTCACGCTGATCAAAACCCAGCGCGCCTTTGAACTGAACAGTCAGTCAATCCAGACCGCCGATCAGGCGCTGCAGACGATTGGCAACCTGCGGCGTGGGTGATGGCGGAATAAGGATGAAGGATGAAGGATGAAGGATGAGAAAAGCAGGATGCCGGGGTGAATTGACTCATCCTTCATCCTTCCAACTTCATCCTTGTTCGGACATGGAGGTCGCAACATGATGTACAACGGGCGCCCCGTGGGGCGGAAGAAAACAGTCCAGTTCCTCGTCCTCCTCACGCTTCTCGCCTGGGCGACGCAAACGCTTTATCACCGGTGGGGATACGGCCAGGAAGTCCCGATCGCCGATCCGGCGGCGGCGCAAGATGGGGATCATGCCCTTCCGCAAATGTCGGCCGAACAGTTCGTTCCCGGCACCGCGCATTTTGCCGCCGGGGCGACGCTTGAACTTCGCGGAGAGGCGACGGTCATCGGCGCGGAGGTTCGCCTTCGTCAGGTCTGCCGCTGGTCCGATCGTGACGAAGCCGTTTTTGCTCCCGTCAAAGACCTCATCCTCTTCCGCCTTGATCCATCGCACCCCTATCGTGCGTTGGATGTGGAGGATTTGAAAAGCATCCTGCATGACGCCGGGGTCAATCTTGCGGTGATCAAGATTTCCGGCCCACTCAGTTGCATGGTCAGCCGCGGTGATGTTCACATCGACGAACATGCGGCCCTCGAGCAATGGATCGCGGCCCGGCAGGGGGGTGATGCCGCCAGTTCCGCCGCGACAGGCGCGAAGGCTCCGGCGACGCAACCCGCCGTCCGGCAGGTGCTCGCGATTCCCGCCGGCGAGCGCCCGCTGCCTCAGTCGGCGCCTCAAACAAGCGCCGCCGAGGCCAGCCCTGTCCGTTCGCTTGAATCCCTTTTGGTTCAGGATCTGGCCGTGCGGCTTTCGCTGCCCGCGACATCGCTTCAGATGCGTTTCAATCCGCAGGACCAGAGCATTCTGAGCCTCGCCGAACCGCAGTTCCAGTTTCAGATCAAAGCGCGGCGCGCCCGCAACCTCGGCGATGTCTCCTGGGATGTCGTCATCGTCGCCGGCGATGGACCGGGCGCCAGCCGGAAGGTGACGATCTCCGCCATCGCCCGCGCCTGGCAGGAGCAAACCGTCCTTGTAAAGCCGGTGGCGTACAAGCAGGTTTTCCGGGCCGACGATTTCGTCACCCGCCGGGCGCTCGTGGACAACCTTTCCGACAGCGTGCTTGTTTCCGCCGATCAGGTCATCGGGCAGCAGGCCGGCATCCAACTCAATGTCGGCACGGTCCTCACCGCATCGATGGTCGAAGCGGTGCCGCTCGTTCGCAATGGACAACTTGTGACGGTGATCCTGTCGCAGGGATCGGTGCAGGTGAAAAGCGTCGCGCGGGCGATGGAGCCCGGCGCATTTGGACAAACGATCCGCGTCCGCAACGAGGCGGCGCGGGATATTTTTGAAGTCGTCGTCACCGGTCCGCAAACCGCCCGCCTCGGCAACACCACTCCTGTTAAAGGGAATGCCAACGCGCTGGCGTCGGTGAAGGATTGAAGCGGAGGCGGTGGACTTTTCGGTATTCCCCCTCCACCGGTACGCCGGGGGAGGGTGGGGAGGGAGCTTTTCTTTCGAGCAAGGAGGCGCTCATGCGTTCCAATCGAACAACCCCAATCGTCTTTGTTGTCATCGTCCTGTATGGCATCTGCTGTGCTTTGGCGGCCGGGCAAAATGCCCCCGCCAATCCGACGCCCGCGCCGCCGTCCACGCGCGTTCATCCGCAAGGCGCGCCCCCTTCGCAGGTCGGTGTCCCCACTGCGGCCCAGGCGATGCAAATGGCCGGTGGATCGCTCATGAAAGCCGCAGCGCCGGTTCCGGCCGAGCAGCAGCAGGCGCGGCTTCAGCAGATCAGCCTCTTCGCGGTTCCGGTTCCCACGCCCAAGGTGCTGCGCAAACATGATCTCGTGACAATCATCGTCAGCGAGCAATCAGAGTTCAGCTCCGAAGGCACGACCGATTTGAAGAAGCAGGAGGCGATCGACGCCAAGCTGGAGAACTTCATCAAGCTCAACATGGCGTCCCTGGGCAGCGGCATCCACCTGTCTGGCGACGGCATCGGTGCCCAGCCCCTGGAGATCAAGGGGGGCGTGGATTCCAACTTCAAGGGTGAGGGAACTGTCGAGCGATCTGACACCTTCACCGGCCGAATCACTGGCGAAGTCCTTGATGTCAAACCCAACGGCACGTTGGTCATCCAGGCCCGCAAGCGGATCAAGACCGATGAGGAGGAGCAGATGTTCCAGCTCACCGGCACCTGCCGCGCCGAGGATGTCACGCCGGACAACACGGTGCTGTCCACGCAGGTGTATGACCTGGAGCTGACCAAAACCCACAAAGGCGCCGTCCGTGATTGGACCAAGCGCGGATGGATTCCAAGATTATTGGACGCACTCAATCCGTTTTGACGACATTGGTTGAGAGTCAGTTGTCCGTTGTCAGTTGTCCGTTGCAACGGACCATGGACAACGGACCACGAACCACAAACGATCGCCCCATGAAGAACGTTGCTTGCATCCTCCTGGCCTTCCTGATGCTGATCACCCTCGGCGTCTCCTCCGCCCGCGCGGTGAAGGTCGCGGACATCACCCGCATCAGCGGACAGCGATCCAACGTCCTCACCGGATTCGGGCTGGTTTTCGGGCTTAAGGGGACCGGTGACGGCGGCGAGTTCATGCCCGCCATCCGACCGCTGGCCGCCATGCTCGGAAAGTTCGGCGATCCCACGACCGTCCGCGATCTGGCCAAGGTCGGCAACGTCGCCCTGGTTACACTCACCGCGACCCTTCCCCGCAACGGCGTTCGCAACGGCGACACGCTCGATGTTTATGTCACCAGCGTCGGTTCGGCCACCAGCCTTCGCGGCGGGCGGCTGTTCGTCACTCCGTTGCTCGGTCCCACCGGCGGCCTGACCCCGGATGGCTATCCGTATGCCATGGCACAAGGCGCCGTCGAACTGGAAGACCCTTCAACGCCAACCGTCGGCGTCGTCAAAACCGGCGCGGTGATGGAAACCGATCTTCCCGCCAAGTACATCGACAATGGCCGCTTCACGCTTGTCGTCGATGATCCCTCCGCCAGTTGGACGACCGCGAGCACCATCGCCAAGATCATCAACGACGCCGAGGGCATCGACGGATCGACCCTCGCCATCGCCATCGATCCGAAGAACATCATGGTGACGATCCCACAGGCCGAGCTCGATCGTCCCGACAGCTTCATCAGCCGCGTCCAGCGACTCCCGGTTCCCCAGTTGCCCACCGAAGCCCGCGTTCTCGTCAACGAGCGCACCGGAACGATGATCGTGACCGGCGATGTCGAGATCAGCCCCGTCGTCATCAGCCACCGCGGGTTGACGATCAGCACGATCGTTCCCACGCCCGTCCCGTCGGCGCGCAACCCGGCGATGGTCACCAAGGATGTGGTGTCGCTCGATCCGTCCAATCAAGGCGGCGCGAAGCTGCAGGACCTGGTTGCCGCGCTCGATCAGCTCAAAGTCCCGGCCGAGGATCGGATCACCATCGTCAAGGAACTTTATAAAACCGGCAAACTGCACGCCAAGTTGATCGTGGAATAGCACAACCTTCGTCGGGCATGGATGCCCGCGGGACCAAGCGCGTCGGAGACGCCAATGAACTTCAACACGCCCGCCAACCTCCTCAAGCCGCTCGGTGAGGACGCCCTCATGCGCGGCTATCGCGCCCGCCGCGCCGCCGTCCCTCATGCCACGCTTGAAGCCCTGACGCCCGGCGCATCCACCGCCGATCAACATCACCAGAAGCTCCGTCGCGCGGCCGAAAAACTCGTCGCACAGACCTTCTTCGGCACGCTTCTCAAGCAGATGCGGCAAAGCCCCTTCCACTCGGAATTGTTCGGCGGCGGCCGAGGCGGTCAGGCGTATTCGGCGCTTTACGACCAAGTCCTTTCCGATCGGATGGCGCACAGCGGCACCGCACAAAAACTGGTGGACAGCATCGTCCGTCGCAACGAACGCGCCAACGCCTACGCGAGGCACGCCAAGGGCATCAATGCCGCCGCCATCGGCGCAAAAGCCAAAGCCAACGATGAGAGCGCGCCTCGCGGCGGCGGTGGTCATGAGAACACACGCGATTCGTCGTCGCCCTCGCGTCATCCTGAGAATGCAAACCCTTTCAAGGATGTGAGGATCCATGTTGCGCCTGAACTCCGAGCTTGAAAATCTTCTCCGTCAGCTCATCGCCGAGCATCGCAAGCTCCTTGTTCATGTGGAGCGGCAGCAGGAAGCAATGAAGGCGTTTGACATGAATGCGATGGACGCCGCCGCGCGCCAGCAGGAGGCGGCGCGCCTTCGCATCGCCACCATCGAGAACAAGCGCCGCGCCCTGGCGCAGGCGATCGCCGCCAAGCTCGGCCTGACCGGCCCGATCACGATCACTCAATTGGCCGAACGCGATCCACAACACCGGGAATCGCTGCTTCAACTCGCCGTCGAGTTGAAGGATGTCATCCACCGGATCGCCCACCGCACGCACGTCGCCGGCCGACTGGCCGGCGCGGTGGTGGGGCACTTGAACACGGTCATGCGCCTCCTCGCCGGCGCCGTCGCCCAGGCCGGCGTCTACACCAAACAAGGCGTCCCCCGGGTCGCCAAAAGGATCGGCGCGATGGAAGCGATTGGGTGAGGCGTAAGGATGAAGGATGAAGGATGAAGGATGAGTTCAGATCAACATCAGGCGGACTTGCGGTAGCGCACGAAGGCATTTGCGGTGCGCGTGGTTCATTTGTTTGCCGCAATTCCCCGCGATCCGGCGGCGCAGGTGATGGGGCGGCAGGTGCTTCGCAGCGGAACATCCGTTGGCGCGCATTATCGGGAAGCGCATCGCGTCAGGTCCACCGCGGAGTTCATCAGCAAAATGGAGGCTGGCCTACAAGAATTGGACGAGACGATGTACTGGCTGGAATTACTGGTCGAAACCAATCAAATGCCGCAAGCGAAGCTTGCACCCCTAATGAAAGAGGGCGACGAACTGATCCGTATCTTCGTCGCCGCCGTCAAAGCCGCCAAAGCAAAAAAATCGTGATGTATTCTTCATCCTTCATCCTTCATCCTTCATCCTTATGTCACTAACCGGCGCACTCAACATCGGCACCTCCGCCCTCGCGGCTCAGCAGGCCGCGCTGCAGGTCACCGGCAACAACATTGCCAATGCCGGCAACGCCAACTACACGCGCCAAACCAGCACCCTCCTTCCCAGCAGGGACCAGCAGCTTCAGCCCGGCATTTTCGTCGGCACCGGCGTTGATCTCACCGCCATCCAGCGGCAGATCGATGAAGCGCTGCAAGGGCGCCTTCGCGGCAGCGCCGCCGACGCCGCCGGCGCGGACACCACCCAGCAGTGGCTCGGCCGGATCGAATCGATTTTCAACGAGCTCGGTGACGATGACCTCTCATCGCGCATGAGCGGCTTCCTCGCCAGTTGGTCCAATCTCGCCAACACCCCCCAGGACATGGGCCTGCGCCAGGTCGTCGTGCAAAACGGCCAAAGTCTCGCCAGCGCCCTGACCACCATCCGCAATGATCTGGGAAACCTCCGTGGCGACGTGGACAAGCAACTGGGCGCGCTGGCGAACAACGCCGATCAACTCGCATCACAAGTCGCGAGCCTCAACAGCCAGATCGTCATCGCCGAAGGGGGCGCCGGTGGGCAGGCCAACGCCCTGCGCGATCAGCGCGACGCCGTTCTTGGCAAGCTCGCGCAGCTCATCAATATCAAAACGATCCCCCAGGACAACGGCACCCTTAACGTCTATGTCGGTTCCGACCCGCTGGTCATGGGCACCCAGAGCATGGGCGTCGCCCTCAAGCAGCAGACCGTCAACGGCGTCGTCGCCAGCACCGTTGTCTTCAAATCCAACAACGGCACCATGCGCCTCGACAACAGCGGCCAACTTGGCGCCCTCTACTCCGTTCGCACCAACGACCTGCAAAACGCCGTCACCCAGCTCGACGATTACGCCGGCAACCTGATTTTCCAGCTCAACAAGATTCATTCCTCCGGCCAGGGGTTGACGGGCTTCGCCAGCGCCACCGCCACCAACGCCGTCGATGATCCCACCGTCGCGCTGAACGATCCCACAAGCGGTCTGAAGTTCGTCCCGCAAAACGGGAGCTTTGTCGTTCATGTCAAGGACAAGGCGACGGGGCTCGTCACCAGCACCCTCGTCAAGGCGGACCTCGACGGGCTCAATGGCGATGACACGACGCTCAATTCGCTGGCCGCGAGCCTCAATGCCGTCGGCGATGTGCAGGCCTCGATCAGCGCCGGCAAGCTGTCGATCAAAGCCTCCAGCGCTGCGGTCGAGGTCAGCTTCAGCCAGGATTCCAGCGGAACACTCGCGGCGCTTGGCATCAACTCCTTTTTCACCGGCACCGACGCCACCACCATCGCGGTGAACGACATTGTGAAAAGCAATCCATCGCTCCTGGCCGCGGCGCAAAATGGGCAGCCGACCGACAATCAAACCGCCATCGCCATCGCTGCGATGGAGGACCAGCCCCTTCCCGTGCTTGGTGGCGTCAGCCTGAAGGACAAGTATCAACAGATCATCAACGGCATCTCTGTCGCGGTCGATACCGCCAAGAGCAACGCCGAGGCGACGAGCACCGTCAATCAAACCCTCACCGCCCAGCGCGAAGCGCTCAGCGGCGTCAGCCTTGATGAGGAGGCCGTCAACCTCATGCGCCAGCAGCGCGGCTTCCAGGCCGCCGCCCGATTGATCAGCGCCGTCGATGAAATGATGAAAACCGTTTTGAGCCTTGTGTGAGAAGGAGAAATGAATTGAGCGGCATAGCTCGTTGCAATGAAGATTTTGTAGGGTCCGTGGTACTCCGCGGACCATCTTCGGCCAGTGAACAATGGTCCGCGGGGTACCACGGACCCTACATCGGAAAATGCTGAGGTTTCATCTGAGTCCCCATGGCCATCATCCCCCTTCAAATCGCCCGCGTGAGCAACCTGCTCCGCACCTCCATCGCCACGAGCACGATCCCGCGCACCCAGCAGCAACTGCTTGATGTCCAGAACGAACTGGCCACCGGCAAGCGCCTCAACACCCCCAGCGACGATCCCGGTGACGCCGCGATCGTCATGCAACTTCAGAAGACGCTCGAACAGCGCAACGCCTATTCCACCAATCTCAAGCAGGCCGGAAACCTGCTTGGCCAATCCGATTCAACCCTCGGCGACATCAACGACCTGCTTCAGCAGGCGCAGAACATCGGCTCGGCCAACGTCGGTTCGGATGTCACCCCCGCCGCCCGCGCCGGCGCCGCCGAGGTGGTCAAAAGTCTCTACAGCCAGATGCTCAGTCTCGCCAACAAAAGCACCCAGGGCGTCTACATCTTCGGCGGCGACCGATCCACCACTCCTCCGTTCGTCGAGAATAACGGCGGCATCCAGTTCGTCGGCTCATCCACAACCCTCGCCAACACCGTCGATGAACACACCCAGGTCGGCTTCATGGTCGATGGCAACGCCGTCTTCGGCGCGTTGTCCACCCGCATCCAGGGCTCGGCCGACTTGTCGCCGGCCTTAAGCGCCGCCACACGTCTCATTGACCTCAAGGGCGCCGGCGGGGATGGCGTTCGCCCCGGACTCATCAGCATATCCACCGGCGTCGGCGCGCCGGTGATCGTTGATCTGTCCAAGGCCGACACGATGGAGGACGTTGTGAACGCGATCAACACCGCCGGCCTGGGCGTCACCGCCTCCATCCCCGCCGGTGGTAAGAACCTTACCCTCACCGGCGCGCCCGGCGACAACCTGGCCGTCACCGACATCGGCGGCGGGTCCATGGCGCAAGACCTCGGCATCCGCCAGTCCGCCGCCGGACCCACCCTGACCGGAACAAGTGTCAATCCATCCGTCACCCCGCTGACCGCGCTGGCCGACCTTCGCGCTGGTTCTCCGATCGACCTCACCAGCGGCCTGCAAATCACCAATGGCTCGGTCAGCAAAACAATCAGCTTCTCCGGCGCTGCAACCGTCCAGGACATGCTCAACCGCATCAACGGCGCCGGGGTGGGGGTCCGCGCTGAGATCAATGCCGCCGGCACCGGCATCAACATCCTCAATTCCACTCAAGGCGCCCAACTGACCATCGGCGAAAATGGCGGAACGACCGCCGACGATCTGGGCATCCGCAGCTTCAACGCCGCCACACCCTTGAGCGAGTTGAACGGCGGCAGGGGGGTTGGGACGGTTGACGGCGTCGATTTCCAGATCAACAAGCGCGATGGCACGAGCGTCAGCGTCGATCTCACCGGCCTGGCCACCACGCAGGATGTGATCAACGCCATCAACGCCGCCGCCGGGTACACGATGGCGAGTTTCGCCACCACGGGCAACGGCATTCAACTGACGGACAACAGCGTATCGGGGTCTGACCCCTTTTCGGTGGTCCCGCAAAACTTCTCCACCGCCGCCGCCGACCTTGGTCTGACCGCACCGGCGGTCGGGTCCACGATCTCCGGCGTCGATGTGAACCCCGTGGCGGCGTCCGGCGTCTTCGCCAACCTCGACAGGCTCCGTGATGCCCTGACCACCAACGACCAGCGCGCGATCACCGCCGCCACCGCCGGTTTGAAGGAGGATTTCGACCGCGTCACCCGCGTGCGAGGCCAGACCGGCGCGCGGGTTCAGGAGATCGAGTCGCGACAAAATCGCCTGGAGGATGAGAATCTCGCGACCAAGAGCCTCCTCTCCAACCTCTCGGATGTCGATTACACCGATGCGATCACCCGGTTCCAGACCCTGCAAACGAGCCTCCAGGCGACGCTCCAAAGCGCCAGCCGCATCATGAATCAGTCGTTGCTCGATTTTCTCAGTTGACCAAAATCATGGCACGCGGATTGCTTGAGTCGGAATACATATGAAGTGTAATCAAAGTAAACGCAATAATCGGAGGGGAGCGAGGTAAAAGTTGCCGCCAGGCGCAAGAACAGCGCGAAGAGGCATCACTGAAGCAATCAGATCTCTCCGCGCTCTCCGCGTCTCCGCGGTGAATCTGTCGCAGCGGTGAATCCGCCTCGGAAGTGATCGTAAGTTGTCGCGACTTCGGTATGGAAGACCGACGCGACCCTACAGCGCCCGCCGGAAGCGGACGCGGAATGACGGGTGGTTTCACCCGGCGTTCCAAATGTTCAGTCGGATGGCGCAGGGGAATTGTCTCCCCCGCGGAACACGGGCCGGATGCCCCCATCTGTTGTCGTGACTCGATTGGAGCCTCCGTGCTCCCGAGTTCACCCCGCGGCCGGCGGCGCGATTCGCGCCTCCCCGCGAAAGGAAACGGAGTTCGCATGACGATCCAGACCACGCGATTCGGCGCCATCGATGTCGATGACGAACGCATCATGCACTTTCCCAAGGGACTGCTCGGTTTCCCCGGGCACACCCGTTTCGCGCTGATCCAGACCAGCAGCGAAAATTACTTCTTCTGGCTCCAGGCCGTCGAAGACCCGAACCTCGCGTTCGTCGTCACCGATCCGACGACCTACTTCAAGGACTACATCGTCCCCGTCCGCGAGGAAACGCAGGAGGAGATCGAACTGGCCGACGCCGCCCAGGCCCAGACCTTCGTCATCTGCAACAAGGTCGGCGACTGGCTCACCGGCAACCTCCTGGGGCCGCTTGTGATCAACGTCGCCAACCGTCTGGGCTCCCAGGTTGTCCTCACCGATAAAAAGTGGACGACCCGTCAGCCCCTGCTCCAACTCAAACAGGAGGTGCCCCTCGCCAAGTCGGCGTAATCATGCCCGCCAATGACCGCCCTCCCCAGCGGTCTCGCCCGCACTGCTTTGTCAGGGCAAGGCGCCCCGGAAGCTCATCCCCGCGATGATTCCGGCGTCACAATCGATTCGACCGCTACGCATGGATGTTGCGACCGGTCGATACCGATGATTTTGCCCGCAAAACCAGTGCGTTCGCACCAGGGATCGCATGGCTTGAGCTATAATGGACTTGGCTCGGCCATGCCACGCGACACGGATGTCGCGTGACATCAAAGGGCCCCCGAGGAACCTTCGTTGCGTTCCGGGCCCTTTGGAGAGATTGCTCGATTCGCGCCACTGTGGCGGGGACCGATCACTCTCCTCACCCAGGAAGGAGCCAGTAATGTTGGTGCTGTCCCGTCAGCGGGATGAAACGATCATGATTGGGGACGACATCGAAGTCACCGTGGTGGATATCCGCGGCGACAAGGTTCGTCTGGGCATCAATGCCCCCAAGGAGATCAGCGTTCACCGCAAGGAAGTTTATGACGCCATCCGCCGCGAAAACCGCGCGGCGGCCCAAGTCAAACCCGAGGATCTTTCGGGTCTCGGAAAGATCAGTCCCAATGGTCTAGCCAGGGAAGACAAGAAGTAACCGGGGTGTTCTGGCCAATGGCCCGCTCGCGTGAGCGGGGGCTCAACGCCGAGACATCCCACCAGGCTCGCCGCCTTCGGGTTCCAGGGATCGGAACCTCACAACATTCCGGGTTTGAATCGTTCAACCCCGGTCTGCCATCAACAATCATGGAGGATTGATATGGCCCGTATTAATACCAATGTCGCATCGATGACTGCCCAGCGCGGGCTGGCCAACAGTCAAAAAGCCCTCAACACCACCTTGCAGCGTCTCAGCAGCGGTTTGAAGATCAACCGCGGCGCCGATGACCCCGCCGGCCTCATCGCCAGTGAAGGTCTTCGCTCCGAGATCGCCGGCATCAACCAGGCCGTCGACAACTCGCAGCGCGCCAGCAACGTCATCTCGACCGCCGAGGGTGCGCTCAACGAAGTCGCGTCGCTGCTCTTGAACATCAAGAGCCTCGTCGTCCAGGCCGCCAACTCCGGCGCCCTCTCTCAGGACGAAATCGCCGCCAACCAGCTTCAGGTCGACTCGGCCGTCGATTCGATCACCCGGATCAGCAACTCGACGACCTTCGCCGGGCTGCACCTGATCAACGGGAGCCTCGACTACATCACCAGCGGCGTCGATTCCACCGCCATCCAGGCGCTGCAGATCAACCAGGCCAACTTCGGCACGCAGACGGACATTCCCGTGCATGTCGATGTCCTGACCAGCGCCCGGCCGGCCGCCCTTAATTTCGCGGCCAGTTCCGTCACCGCCAACGTCACCCTCGAAGTGACCGGGCGCGAAGGGGTGAATACCCTCACCTTCACCGCCGGAACCAAGGCGTCCGCCATCGCCTACGCCGTCAACTCCATCAAGGATTCAACGGGCGTCTCGGCCGGGCTGATCAATCCCGCCGATGCCACCGATGGCATTTCCTTCTACTCCACCGGATTTGGTTCCAAGAGCTTCGTTTCCGTCACCGCCCAATCCGGCGGTTTCGCCACCACTGACGCCGGCGGCTCGGCCAAGAGCCGCGAGATCGGGCGCGACGCCGTCGCCACCGTCAACGGCGCGCTCACCGTCGGCGATGGACTGGACATCAAGATGAACACCGCCACGCTCGACCTCAACTTCACCCTCTCCAAGACGGTGGGGGTCGGCCAGAGCAATTTCGCCATCACAGGCGGCGGCGCCCTTTTCCAACTCGGCGCCCAGGTCAACTCCAATCAGCAGGTGAACGTCGGCATCCAATCCGTCGCCGCCAGCAAACTTGGAGATGCCACCACCGGATTCCTCAACGATGTCGTCACCGGCGGCAGCAGCACCCTCGTCGGCGGCAACGCCCGCGGGGCCAGCCAGATTGTCGAGAAGGCGATCAGCCAGGTCGCCATCCTCCGAGGGCGCCTCGGCGCGTTCGAGAAGAACACCCTCGACACCAACATGAACTCCCTCTCCGTGGCGCTGGAAAACGTCACGAGCAGCGAAAGTTCAATCCGTGACGCCGACTTCGCCACCGAAACCTCCAACCTCACCCGCGCCCAAATCCTCACCCAGGCCGGCACCAGCGTCCTGGCGACCGCCAACTCCAGCCCCCAAAGCGTCCTTTCGCTCCTGGGACATTAACGCCAGCCCGTTGATGCAAAGGGTTAATGGATAGCCCCGCCCCTCCGCTCTTCCCCCTCCCCCGTTGTACCCAACGGGGGAGGGCAGGGAGGGGGTCTTCAACAGTGCAGGATAGCGCCCTGTTCCAACGATCTGCAAGGTCCATGGCGCCCCGCGGACCATCGCTGCGCCCACTCCGCCTTGAATCAAAAATCAAAGATCAAAAATCGAAAAGCAAAAATGGTTCCCCCCTCACGCCCGCGTCTCCTGCAATTGATTCGACCCCTCCACCCCCGCCCCATCCTCAACCCCCACCGGTGCTGGCGGCTGCGTCTGCAATTCCACCATGCTCCGATACCGCCCGGACACCGCCATCAATTCCTCATGCCGACCCTGTTCCACCACCCGCCCTTTCTCCAGCACCAAAATCCGGCTCGCGTGCGCGATCGTCGAGAGGCGATGCGCGATGACGAAGCTCGTTCGACCGGCCATCAGCGTCCGCAGGCTCGATTGAATCAGGCGCTCCGATTCCGTATCGAGATTGCTTGTCGCCTCATCCAAAATCAGAATCTTCGGATCGGCCAGCAGCGCCCGCGCGATCGTCAGCCGCTGCCGCTGCCCGCCCGACAGCCGCACGCCCCGCTCCCCGATCAGCGTGTCATATCCCTTATCCAACTGCGTGATGAACTCATCGGCGTTGGCCAGTTTCGCCGCGTGAATGATCTGATCCATCGTCGCGTGCCGCCGTCCATATGCGATGTTGTCGGCGATCGATCCATCAAACAAAAACGTGTCCTGCTCGACGATTCCCAGGAGCCGCCGATACGATTCGACGTTGATCTTCCGCAAATCCACCCCATCGAGTTCAATCGACCCGATTGATGGGTCGTAAAACCGCGCGACCAGATTGCACAACGTCGTCTTCCCCGCGCCCGACGGCCCGACCAGCGCGATCATCTCCCCCGGCCGAACCTCCAGCGACACCTCATGCAACACCTCTCGCGGCGTCTCCCGCGGACCCTTCGCCGCGCCATGACCATCGCTCTCCCCATGACCGCTGATCGCACCGTTGCCCGACTCCGCCCGTTCCGTTGAATGCCTCGCGCCGTTCGGGCGCTTCTTTTCAATGTGCGGATACGCAAAGGATACATCCTTAAACGTGATTCGCCCGGCCACGCTCTTGCGGTCCACCGAAATCGCCCCCGGCGTGGGCGCCATCTCAATCGGTTCCTCCAGCAAATCCAGCACCCGATCCAGCCCAGCCAGGTTGTTCTGCAATCCCGTCGCGCTGCTCGCCAGCGTCGCGATCGGTCCCAGCAGCGCCGCCAGATAGCTCATGAACATCACGAGGCTCCCCAGCGTCAGCGCCTCGCTTTGCGCCAGCTTCCCCGCCTTCACGAGCTCCGCATCCTGCAAAATCCGAATCCCCCCATACCAAAGGAGCAGCGCCGTCGCAGTCGGAATCAAAATCGACCACGCGATGTCCACGCCGCGCGTCCACCACCATGCGAGCAGTTCCTGACGCGCCATCAGATGGTTGTTGTTCGTGAACGTCGCCGATTCATACCGCTGCCGCGAGAACGACCGGATCACCCGCATGCCGCCAAACGATTCGGTCGCGTGCGCATCGATGTCCTGCCGCGTCGCCCGAATGTCCCGATACAGCGGCCGAATCCGGCTGATCCACGTCTTGTGAGTAAACCAAACCACCGGCAGCAAAATAATCGACCCCAACAGCAGCCGGATGTCAGTCCACGCCAGGATCACCACTGATCCGATCACCTGTACGATCGCCCGCCAGGGGTTGTAGATCATCGAAAACAGCAGATCGCCGACGCCTCCCGCGTCCTCCCGAAGAATCGACGCCACGCCCCCCGATTTCAGGTCATACACCCGGTGCAGCGGCAGATAGACCGCATGATCAAATACCTTCTTCCGCACCGACACCTGTACCCGCTTGGCCGCCCGCGTCGTCTCCCACCGGCTCCACACCGTCAGCGCCTGCCCCACAAATGTCAGCAAAATCATCGCAATGACCACCGCCGACAGCAGCCCGATCGGCGACGACGGCATCGGTGCCCACGCCGGCAAGCTCACCGGCAGCGGCGGATTGTGCAGCACGCTGTCAAAGACGATCTTTGTCCCATACACCGGGACAAGCCCCACCAGCGTCGCCGCTGTCAGCGCCCCAAGCGATAGGGTCGCCGCCGTTCGATGGCCCCGCAACAGCCCCCAGAACTTCCCGAGCAAAATCCAAAACGACCGCGACCGATGCCGCGAACGCGCCACCCCCAGCCGAACCTTCGCCGTCCCCTCGACCGTCACCCCGTCCGTTCCGCGCCCTCCTCCGTCCGCTCCCCTCGTCCCGTCCTTCTTCTCCTCGCGCAGCGCCAGCCGCCGCTTGCGCAACAGCGCGCGGTACTCCGTATAACGTTGCCGACTCGAACGGGGGGACACAGCCATCAGTCCCATCATAGGCCCGCCACCCCGTCCCGCCAAAGCCCGAGAAAAAATGACGCCTCAACAGCCGACGCCGCCGGGCTCATCGCAGGCGGAGCGTTGCAAGTCCCATGGCGGCGAGCATGGCGCCCAGGAGCCAGAAGCGGACGACGACCTGGGTTTCCGTCCATCCTTTTTTCTGGAAATGATGATGGAGCGGGGCCATGAGGAAGATGCGGCGGCCTTCGCCGTAGCGCCTGCGCGAATACTTGAAATAGCCGACCTGGATCATGACGGAGAGGGCTTCGACAACGAAGATGCCGCCGACGAAAAAGAGCATCAGTTCATGGCGGATGACGATGGCGATGTAGCCGATCAACCCGCCGAGGGCGAGGGATCCGGTGTCGCCCATGAAGACCGATGCGGGGTTGCAGTTGAACCAGAGAAAGCCGAGGCAGGCGCCGGTCATCGCGCCGGCGAGCACGGCCATCTGGCCGGACGTGGGGATGAGGGGGAGAAAGAGCTTGTTGCTCAGCCAAAGCGTGTCGGCGATCAGGCAGAGGATCAGGAAGCAGATGCTGACGATCGCCATCGACCCGGCGGCCAGGCCGTCGAGGCCGTCGGTGAGGTTGACGGCGTTGGAAGCGCCGGTGAGGACGATGGTTCCGATCAGGATGAAGATGACCATCCCCCAGTTGACCCAACTGAAGAGGAAGGATGGAAAATGCCCGGCCAGCCAGAGATCAACCGGACCGTCGGCGTTGCCCAGATCAATCTGGGCATTTTTGAAAAAGGGGAAGTAGAGGGTGTGGGTCTGCGGGACATCACGTCCATAGTGAAAGGTGAAAAAGCAGAGGATGATCCCCAGGCCGATCTGGAAGAGGAGTTTTTCGCGGCTGGTGAGGCCCTGCCGGCTGCCGGTGCGATGGGCGGCGGTGAGCTTGAGCCAGTCGTCGATCGCGCCGACGACGCCAAGCCAAAAGAGGCAAAGCAGCGCCATCTGAACGTAAAAATTGGAGAGGTCGGCCAGGAGAATCGTCGTCCCCGCGATGGCGGCGATGATGAGCAGCCCGCCCATCGTGGGGGTGCCGCGTTTGCCGCCCATCAGTTTGTCCATCTCCGCCTGGTCGAAGTTGGCGAGGTCGCCGATCTTCTGGCGGCGGAGCCACGCAATCGTGCGCGGGCCGAAGAGAATGCAGATGAAGAAGCTGAGCAGGATGGAGGCGGCGGCCTGAAAGGTGACGAAGGTGAAGACGCGGAGAAAGCCCAGGTGCCGCGTTTCGAGCCATTGAAGCTGATGTTGGACGAACAGGTAGATCATGCGTCAGGACACCGGATTAGGACGCGGCTTTGTGTACGACGGGCGCGGATGGTTCGAGCGCGGCGGCGATTGTTTCCAAATGAATGCCGCGGGATGCCTTAAGAAGAACCAGGTCGTTCGGATGAAGAAGACGTCGCACGTCGCCGGCGGCGGTCGCGGCATCGGGATAATGGACGATTGTTTCGGATGACATCCCGGCGCGACGGGCCGAATCGGCGATGGCCAGTGCGGACGGGCCGATGCAGATGAGCGCATCCAACCTTCGTGCGGCGGCGAAGGTTCCAAGCTCGCGGTGAAAGCGTTCGGAGGCGTCGCCGAGTTCGAGCATGTCGCCGAGGATGGCGACGCGCCGGTTGGTGGCTGGGAACGCGGCCAGGGTTTCCAACGCGGCTTTCATCGAATCTGGATTGGCGTTGTAGGCGTCATTGAGAAGGGTCAGCTCCGGAAGGCGTTTGAGCTGGAGGCGCATTTCCGCGCCGGTCGCTTCGGCAAGACCGGCGTAGGCGACGCTCTCAGGCACGGCCAGACGTCGGGCGACGGCGATGGCGGCCAGGGCGTTGGCGGCATTGTGACGCCCGAGCAGCGGGACAAACACCTCCTGGCGACTGTTGTTCAGACGAAAGCGAACGCCCTTCTCATCGCATCGAACGTCGGAGGCGAACAGATCGTTGGTGGAGTTGAAACCAAACGTGAGCATGCGGCCTCGATAGCCGCCGAGGGCGTCGAGCAGTGCCTGGTCATCCCCATTGACGACGAGCAGGCCGGTGGGTGAAAGCCCATCGACGATGGCGGCGTTTTCCCTGCGCACGCCGTCGAGATCGCCCAGGCCGGCGAGGTGTTCCGCGCCGCAATTCGTGATGACGGCGATGTCGGGCAGCGCCATTTTGCTGAGCGTGTGAATCTCGCCGGGGTGATTGGTCCCCACCTCCAGCACAACGTAATCGTGCGATGCTTCGGCGGGAAAAATCGTCAGGGGAACGCCGATGTCGTTGTTGTAGCTTTTGGGGGAGATTGTCCCGCGGAGCCGCGGCGACAGCGCGGCGTGAATGAGGTGCTTGGTGCTTGTTTTTCCGTTGGACCCGGCGACGGCGATCACCTTGGCGCGCAATTGCTTGCGAACCAGCGTGGCGATCTTGCCCAGCGCGATTCGGGTGTCGGGAACAAGCAGCAGGTGCAGGCCGGGAATCGGTTCGGCCGGAGGCGCATCGACAATGGCGACGATCGCGCCGCCTTTTGCGGCTTGCTGAAGATAGGCGTGTCCGTCGAAACGATCGCCCCGCAGCGCGACGAAACAGGATTGCGGCGTCATGTGGCGCGTGTCGGTGCAGACCGCGGTGACGGGCGGGAGGTCTGCAGGCAAGGGCGCCAGATTTTTTCCTGAGATGCCCTGACGAAGTTGCAAAATCGTGATCGGTTTCATGGGCGCGGATTCAGTTGATGTGCATCGGCCACTATATCGCTGCTTTCGCCGGCGCGCTGCCGGAGGCAGCGCTCGGCTTCCTCAACATCATCGAAATGGCGCTTGTCCTTGCCGATGATCTGGTAATTTTCATGTCCCTTGCCGGCCAGCAGGACTATATCCCCCGGCTGGGCATCGGCGATGGCGATTTCGATCGCGCGACGACGATCCATCTCCACAACGACTGATTTGGATGAACGCGAAGGCAGCCCGGCGAGGATCTGATCGATGATCCCCTGTGGGTCTTCGGTGCGCGGGTTGTCGCTGGTGATGTAGAGGGCGTCGGCGAGCTTGTGGGCGATGCGGGCCATGCGGGGGCGCTTGGTGTTGTCGCGGTCCCCGCCGCAGCCGAAAAGGACGCGAAGATGGCCAGGCGCTTTTCCCTTGCCCACGAGCGGGCGGAGCGCGGAGAGGACGTTGGCCAGGGCGTCATCCGTATGGGCGTAATCAACGAGGACGGCGAAGGGCCGTTTACCGGCGCCGAGGGTGACGGCCTGAAGGCGCCCCGGCGCGCCGGCGGCGGTGTGAAGCCCGGCGGCGATTTGATGCACGGACAGGCCGAACGTTTCACCGACGAGGGCGGCGGCGGCGAGCGCATTTTCAACATTGTGCCGCCCGACGAGGCGCATGGCGACGTTCGCTTCGCCATCGAGGGTGACGAGCGTGAAGCGCGTCCCCTCGGCGGTGACGACAACATCGCGGGCGTGGTAGTCGGCCTTTTTGGAAAACCCAAATTGAATGACTCGCCCGGCGCATTTGCGGATCATGCGGGGGGAATATTCGTCCTCGGCATTGACGACGGCGACCGCCTGCTCATCGAGCGCTTCAAAAAGCAGGGCCTTGGCGTCGGCATAGCGTTCCATCGTCTTGTGGTAATCAAGATGGTCGCCGGTCAGGTTGGTGAAGGCGGCGCCGGCAATGTGCGCGCCGGCGAGCCGTCGCTGATCGAGAGCATGGCTCGAGGCCTCGATCACGCAGGATCGGCACCCGTTGTCGCGCATGGCGGCAAGAAGCTCGGCGATGTCGTTGGTCGATGGCGTCGTCAACTCAGCGGGGACAACTGTTTTCCCATCGTCGATCTGCACGGTGCCGATCATGCCGCAGCGCCGCCCCACCTCGGACAGCAGGTGACGAACGATGTAGCTCGTGGTCGTTTTGCCGTTGGTGCCCGTGACCGCCAGCAACTTGACCTGATCGGTGGGATTGCCGTGAAAAAGATGCGACAAGGCCGCATTCGCGGCGGTGACATCATCCACAACGATCTGAGGCAAGGGCGCATAGGGCATCCGATGTTCAACAACCATTGCAATCGCGCCGCGCCCCTTGGCATCGGTGGCGTAGCGCTGGCCGTCGGTTGCCGTGCCAGGTCGGGCGATGAACAAATACCCCGGACGAATCTTGCGGGAATCGTCCTGCACGCCGGTGCACGTCGCGTCCGCCAATTGCGCGCGGGACAGCTTGGGGTTGAACTGTTGAAGGAGATCGAAAAGAAGCATGGGAATAATCCTTTTTCCCGCCGCCGCGTGGGGCGTATCCATCCAGACAGGCCGCCGGCGATTGTTCGACGCCGCGCCGTCACCTCCGTGGGGACATCCTTGCCGCCAGAGGCAGGCAAACGGTATCAAATCGGCATGTCAGTGGCAACGTCGTGAAGAATGGTGGGCAGGAAGTGAGAAGTGGGAAGTGACAAGTGAGAAGCAGGAGGGAAAATGCGACGTGGAACCAGGATGGGCTTCACCACCATTCAAGGATTCGGCGAAGGCGACGGGCGCGGGACAGCAGGCCAGGGAAGTATTCATGAGCCCGGTGAAGACGTATTTTCCCCTCCCTGTGTGCGAGATAATCACCGGTGTCATCGTGGGATATCGTACCCGCGCGTTGAGACGACGGCGTGCGAACCAGTTCGCCGATGCGCCATGATTCGCCTGGTCGGGCGGGCAAAGTGGGATGCTCATCATGCGTGCCGCGCAGAAAATGCCAGATTCGTTCGACGGGCCATGTTTGCCAGTCGATGAACGCTTCATCCGGACGAACAAAGCGCGCATATCGTGGGCAGAGCAACGACATCTGCGGACATGCAGCGGGCTGACCCGCGGCCAGTTGTCGAATCGCGCGGATCATCGCCGCCGTCCCCTTCCGCAGGGCTGTTTGAAAAGTCTGGATGAACGGCGCGCCAAGAGGAATGTCGAATCGCTCTTGTTGAAGGATGTCGCCGGTATCAATCCCTTCATCAACGCGGTGAATCGTAACACCGCCGCGAAGATCCATGTCATGATACTGCCAGAAAAAGGGATTGGGACCGCGATAGGCGGGCAGGGCGGATGGATGAAGATTGATCGCTCCCCACCGGGGCAGTGCGAGAACGTCCTTGCTCAACAGCAGTCGGCTGGATGCAACGCAAATGAGATCCGCGTGGAGGTGATCGACGAACTCCAGCACTTCAGCGGTGCAGGCAGACGCCGCGAGATACGGGATGCCGCGGCGACGGGCGAAGTGGCGCGTCACGCTGGGTCCAGCCAACCCATTGTGTTGACGCTGACGGGAATCCGGGCGCGGCGAATCGATCACGCCGGCCAACGCGCATCGATTGGCCACTGCAAATAGAGGGGCGCGCGTGAAAAAGCTGCTGCTGCCAATGAATATGATTCGTACCGATTGTGTGTCCATCGCATCCGTCGATTGAGGGAAGTAGCCGATATTTGTGGCCTCGCACGCGTTACCGGCGGAAATTGGAGGGCGTTGCTCCCGCAACGCCGCGGCGTCGCTGGGGCGACGCCCTCCATCCATGCTGATCGGCCACAATAATTGACTACTCCGCGAGTGGTGGGGATGCTCGTTTCGGTAACTTATCGGCAAATGAGCTCGGTCCCATCCGGCAGGCCACTCCAATTGGCGTTTGGGGCGTCGGCGGCGCCGAGCGCGGTCAGCTTGCGCAGGCCGGGGATGATCGGATAACCGAGGGGTATCGTGTCGGTGCGCGGCGCGAGGGGCATGGCGGCAATCGCGGACAGGCCGGGGCGGTCCTGATAGATCAGAGGGGAGTGGCGCAGAAACGACCGGACAGCGGGGCTGTCGGTATCCATCCGCAGCATGTAGTCATGATAAATGTCGCGCTTGTCCATGAGATGGGCGCTCCACTTGCGCTTGAACAGAAGCACGCCGTCGTTGAGCAGCGGGCGGATGCCGCCGAGATCGACGCGCCGGCACTTCAACTGATGCGCCAGCAGGATGCCGTGATAGTACATGGCCGACGGGATGCGGTCGTGCATCAGTTGGGCGTCGTCGTGATCCATCCCCGCGACCACCATGCGAAAGCTCCCGCGGCGCAGCTCAAAGAGCAATCCGGCGAGCCGTCGGCCATCGCGTTCGATCCAGAGCAAACCTCCGCGACGGAACATCCGGCGAAGGCGCTGGATGTTGCGGACATGAACGAGTTCCCCATGCCGACGGCTGACGAAGGGGACGTGAAACTCATGATAAAATCGGTCGAAATCGGCCTCATCGCGTGAAACGCGGCATGTGGCGGTGCCTTTTCGGATTCGCCGCACATCATCGCGCACGCTGTTGTTGCGAAATAGGACTTGCGGATCATCGGGCAGTTCGATGAAGCCATCGATCCATTCGGGGATGGGCAGGTATTCGGCGGGGAAGATGACGCGCGAGGTGAATCGATCGACGCGCGCGACGATCAGGTCAGCGGTGGATTCGTATCGTTGTAAAATCTCCGGCAGCGCCCAGACCGGATAATGACCGGCCTGTTGGGCATCGGACTGGCCTTGGAAGAAGCGATGGCGGAGGTCCGCGAGCCAGGGGTTGGTTCCGGCGGTGATCAGGGTGGCCGGCGCGGCGTTGGCGCGCGACGCGCCGCGATAGATCGTGATCGGCACGCGAAGGCGCATCGCCGGCAAGGCATAGCGGAAGGTCGATCCGACCAGATCGAGCGCCGGCTGCGGCGCTGCTTCGTAGAGTCCCCAAAAGAGACGGTCGAATCGACTTGGGATCGTGGGATGGATGGCGGATTCATTCATGGGCGGCGGCCCTTTTGGGGCTTGGTCGCCTTGATGGCGATGAAATGCCCGGTGAGATGGCGCGTCGGCCAGGCGGCGAGGCGTTCAAAGCCCATCATCGCCGAGAGGTATCGGGATTGACCGCGGGCCGAGCCGTGATGCTCAAACCACTTGGCGACGGCGACGCACAGCACGCGCGGGCAGTGCAGGATGGTCCTGCTGTCGGTCACTTCGAGCCCGGCCCGCTCGACAAAGGATTTCAGACGCGGCATGGCGCACGTCGCGCCGACGTAGTATGGTGTCAGGCCGAGCCATTGGAGCAGCTTGAAGGGGCTCACGTTGCGCAGCGCGATGAGCGGATTGGCGAAGTTGTCGAGCGTGAGGATCAGTTCGCCCCCTGGCCGCAGCACGCGGGACAATTCGCGCAGCGCCACTTCGATCTGGAACAACTCGTCAAAGTGATCGAGTGTGGAGTTGGAGACGATCGTGTCGAATGCGCCATCGCAAAAGGGAAGGATGCGCACATCGGATGCGGCACTGGCCAGGCGCGGGTAGTGCGGTCGGGCGGCCGGCACGGCGCAGAGGGACATGTCGATGCCATACACGGTGTCGGCATGATCCTTGAGCAAAGGGAACAAGCCTTCGCTGCACGCCTCGTCGAACAGATCGGTTTTGAGCAGGCGCTGGACGCGATGGACGGGCAGCCACTCGTTGAGCAGGCGGGAGTTGACCGCGTCGCTGTGACAACGCCACAACTGGTGCAGGCGGGACTGATTCCACTGCGCGGCAATTTCATCCCAGTAAGGCGCGGCATGCAGGCTCATCACTGGCTCCCGATCGTCGATGGGGCGCGGCGGCGCGCCACCCCTCAATTCATCGGTTCGATGACACCGTTGCTTTATGGCATGAATTTCAAAGGAAAGGAAGAAAAATCGGGGAGCGGCGGCGCGTCAAATGAGCGCCGACGGGATATCGATGAACGATGACAGGCCAATAAAAGAACGGCTTATCCGCCGGCGTCGTGTGAGAGTCGTTTGATCAAACCCTGTGAACAAGGTGGGTGAAAGCCGATCGGGAGGTCTCTCCCGTCTTTCCGCCATCCATCACTTCCCGTCTTGAACCCGGCCTGCGTACTCAAGGCCTGGTGTCGCGGGCATGCTCGGAGGCAGCGGCGATCCCCAAGGGTTGATTATAGGTTTAACCAAATAGTGACTCTCAAATCTCGAACACCACAGATAAACCGTACTGCTTGAATATATCGGCGATCGGGACGTTGGGCAATGAGCAATCGTAGTTGCAAGTGGCAAGTGGGAGGTGAGAAGTGAAGATGGGAGGGAGAGTTGGGCTTTGTCGGTTGTCGGTTGTCCGTGGTCAGTGGTCAGTTGCCCAAGATCGCAGGGCATTTGTCGTTAGCGGCGGGCGCAAAAACATTCCGCATTCCACATTCATCGTTCCGCATTTCCATGTCCCACTTGCCACTTCCCACTTCCCACTTCCCACTTCCTCCCTCAGAACGGCGGGTCCTCGCCGCGCTTCCACCAATCGGCGCTGTCGTGCTTGGAATCGGAACGCGAGTCCGTGCCGCCGTCGCCGTCATAAAATGGATTGTCATCGTCGGCTTGCGCATGGGCGTTGCGCACCGTCTCGGCCAGCGCCAGCGCGAACAGGGGGCTGATCTGCCTGAGCATCTCCTCATCGTCGTCGGTGAACGGCTCCCTGGCATCTCGGAAGAGAACGACGACCGCCAGGGATTCGCCGAGGTAGGTGCAGTTGGCCGACAGGATGCTTTGGTCGGCCAGGTAATCAAGCTCCTGCGGGGTGAGGGTGTCCTGCACCTGGTCGCCGGTCAGATGAAGCACGGTATGGCCAAGGGCATGCGCGACGATTCCCCGCCGCATCGCGTCGGTCAGATCAGGCTCGCCGGTGATCGTGTACTTCATGTAGGCGCCGAGTTGGAAATCATTTTCCTGACTCGACAGCCAGACCGCGACGTTGGCATACCCCATCTGCCGCAGCATCCAATCCATCGAATGACAAAGCAGTTGCTCGAGGTCTTTGGCTTTGGAGACGTACTGGCGATACCCCTCCTGGGTGCGGACGCTGTCGAGCTGTTTGGCGAGATCGCCATAGGCGCTGATCAGGTCGTTGCACAGGAGGTCCACCTTTTTGCTGACGATCTTGCGGGCGCCGTTGAGACGCCGGACGGCCTCGCGCAGGCGGGTGAGGCGGCGATCCGCCTTGGCGCTGGCGGCCTGGCGCGACAGGGCGCCGCGGACGCGATCGGCGATCTGCTCGGCGGAAAATGGCTTGGGAATAAAGTCGAGCGCGCCCTGTCGCAGGGCGCTGATCGCGCCATCGACGCTCGGCGAACCGGTGATGATGATCGCGCTGGCCGCCGGATGCTTCTTATGGAGCATCGGGAGCAGCGACATCCCGTCGCCATCGGGAAGATTGACATCGGCGACAAGCAGTTCGAACGCCTGGCTCTGTAGAAAGCGGCGGGCCTCCCCGATGGACCCGGCCCGCACGACGCGGCAATTGTCGGTGCGGGAGATGACGTCGTTGATCAATTCAACAAGCGTCGGCTCATCATCAACGACCAGCACACGCGGCTGAAGCGTGAGCGGCGCGGAGGGAAGGGTCGGGTTGGGAGACATAAATCCTCGTCTTTGGATTTTCGATTTTTGATTTTCGAGTGTTCGATGTCACGCGGTGCGTCGAGCGACACTCATCGACATTTCCGACAATCAAAAATCACAAATCAAAAATCGTAAATCCCTTAGGTTGCCGTCTTGCGCTGCTCAAGGGACGCTTCGCCACTCTGTTCCGCCGCCACAAGTCCGGGCAGGACGATGGTGAGTCGGGCACCCTGGCCGGGGCGGCTTTCCAGCCGCATCGAACCACCGGCCGCCTCGATCCATCGAGACGCCTTGGCGAGCCCCATTCCCCGACGCCGCCCGGCCGGAAGATGGCTGAAAAAGGGGTCGAACGCCTTTTTCACCGCCTCCTCCTCCATGCCACAGCCGTTATCGGACACTTCAATCACCACCCGCCCGCCGCTCGATTCGTACGCGGCATGAATCTGCACATGCCCGCTCTTCTGGTCCGTGGCGTGGATGGCGTTTTCAATCACTTCCTTGAGCGAGGCAGTCACCTGCATCGCATCGACGCGCACCGGCGGAAGCTCGCCCATCGTTATCTCTATCGTCCTATCGGCCACTTCCGTTTGCATCTTCGCCTCGTGAAGGGCGCGCTCGATCAATTGCGCAACGTCGGCCACTGCCACCGTCGGCGCCTGCGGCTTGGCGAAATCCATCATTTCCGTGATGATTTCGCTGAGGCGATGCGACTGGGCGAAAATCTGCTCGGCGGCGTGTTTCAGCTTCGCGTCGGATAATTGCGACGCCAGCAGTTGTGATCGACCGCTGATGATCGCCAGCGGATTGTTCATCTCGTGCGCGGCGCCGGCGGCCATTTCGCCGACGCTGATCATCGCGGTGCTTCGCGCGATTTTGTCCTGCGCGCTTTGCAGGCGACGGTTTGTTTCCGCCAATTGCTCGGCCAACTCGGACGCCTCCTGCCTGATCTGGCTCGTGCGAAGGCTCAGACTCCACCCATGCGCCACGGCGTTCAGTTCCTGAACCTGTGGCGAAAGGCGCTCCCCCTCCCCCGTCGGCGCGCCCCAGACGACCCCCCCGACGCACGCGCCATCGGCTTGAAGGGACACCCAATATCGACGCGTGTGCGGCAGACGCGGCGAGATGATGTTCAAGAGCCATTCCAATTCCTCCTGCGCGGCAAGCACCGGTCCTTCGCCGATGCCCGATGACGCGGGGCGAATCGAGTCTTCGATCAGGGATTGTTCGATGTTTCCGCTTGATTGATTCCAGACGATGACCTCGGCATATGATCGGCCGGGCGGCAGCGAAAAGACACCGACGCATTGCACATCCAGGATGCCCAGCGCGGTTTGACCGATGGCCTGCAGCACGGCCGGGGGATTGGCATCCGGTCGAAGCTCGCCTTGAAAATTGCTGATCGCGTCGAAGTATTTGGCGCGCACGCCCAGGCGGCGATTCTTCGCGCTCAACTGCGTGGTGACGCGCCCGAGTTCCTTGTTGGCGCTGGTCAATGCCTGCTGATAAAGCTCGTCCGTCGCGGCATCGCCCAAGCCCAATAGCAGGGCGCGCCGCTCGACTTCCTTCATCAAGTCCCTGCGCACGCGCTCGAGTTGATCAACGCTCACACCGGCGGCGTCGAGAAGCGCCTGTCGTGAAACGGGATAGGTGAAGTTGCCGCTGAAGCCAATGTGTTGTTCGCGGACGAGCACGTCAGCGAGGGTGACGAGGTTGACCAGTCGCGCGTGCGCCAACGGCGCGCCGGCGGTCGAACCGAATGCAGCGCCCGCGCCGGGCAATGAACGCGGATTCTGCCCATGAAGCCACATCACTTCACGAACGGCCGCGGGGAGCTTCCACTGCTCGGCCAGCCGCTTGCCGACGACCATGTGATTCATGCCGATGATGCTGTGTTCAAGATCGGCGATGTCCCCGCGAAGAAGCACCGCCGCCTCGACGACGCGATCAAAGCTCTTGGGCAGCACCGCATCCAGCGCGACTTTCCCAAGGTCATGCAACAACCCCGCGACAAACGCCTCATCCAAGTCAACCACCGGGAGCTTGGCAACGGTCGCTGGATCTTCTTTGGTCGCTTTGGCAAGCAATTCGGCGGCGGCGGCGACGGCGATGGAATGCTTCCAGAACTCCTGACGATCAAAATGCCCCGCCGGCTGCTTGTCTCCCGCGAAGGTCTGAAAGACGGAAACTGCCAGCGCCGCATTCCGCACCGCCTCAAACCCCAGCAAGACAACCGCCCGCGCCACGCTGGCGACTTCTCCCCGCACGCCGGAGTCGGCGCGACGAACCATTTGCAAAACACGACTGCTGAGCGCCGGATCGCTTGAAAGAAGATCGGCGACATCCGTCGCCGACGACCCCTGGTCGGCCGTCACCTCCAACAGTCGCACCATGACAACAGGCAACGTCGGCAACTCGTCGAGTTGCTGGAGGATGAGAGACAAGCGGTTGGTCGTCGGATCGGACATGGGGGAGAATAGTAGGCAGAAGGCGGTTCTTGTAGGGTCCGCCCCGCGGACCATTTTTTGTATGGTCCGCCCTGCGGGCCATTGCGCGAGAAGCGGATGACCAGGAAAAGAATGGTCCGCGAGGCGGACCCTACGGCTTCTCTCTTCCCACTAAACAGTGAGCAACTCTCCCACCCGCTCAATGAGCTTCTCAATATTGAACGGCTTTTTCACAAAATCGTCGGCGCCGGCCTTGAGCAGGTCGTTGATTTCCTCCTGGTTGACGACGCCGGAGACGATGATGATTTTCGTGCGCTCGAAATTGGGGTTGCGTCGGATCGTCTGGCAGACGACGTTGCCGTTGATATCGGGGAGCATGTAATCGAGGATGATCAGGTCGGGCTGGAACTCCTGAGTCACCATGCCGGCGTCATATCCGGTGGCGGCGGTCTTCACTTCAAATCGGCCGTCACGCTCGAGCACATCCACAAACAGCTCGACGATTTCGGGATCATCATCGACGACGAGAATCTTCTGCTTTCCGGAATCAAGCGCGTCGGCGGGGATGCTGTTGTCGCGCATGAACGCGAGCAGCGCTTCGCGGGGAATACGGCGGAAGCGACTGCCGGGGACGCGGAAGCCCTTCAGCCGTCCGCTGTCGAAGCAGCGGATGATCGTCTGCTGGGACACCTTGCACACCTCGGCCGCCTCGCCTGTCGTAAATACCGTCTTCATAAACACCTCTAAGGAACTGCCGGACTGCCGAATTTACCCCAATTGTCAAAAGGGGTCTGAACTGCACGCCCCATAATGATGCACCATTCCCGCTGGATTATCCATCTTACCCAATCCAACATCGACGCATTATCGTTACAGCTTAAAATAAATTGGGGGAAATGGGATAGATGGGTATTGATTTTGTTGAAAAAATGCGGATGCGAAAAAGCCCGGAGACGGCGAGCCTCCGGGCCTTGGGAAAAACTGGCGTGACCGAATTGGATCTGCCCATCGGATGGGCGGTTTGAACCGCCGCCGGCTGGACAGGAAATCCGATACGGGATCAGCGGTAGAACTCGATGATCAGGTTCATGTTGACTTCAAACGGCACATCCTCGGGAACGGGCAGCGCATTGACCTTGGCGGTCAGTTGCGCTGGGTTCCATTCAAGCCAGCCGGGAACGCTGTGACCGGCGTTTTGTTCCATATTGTCACGAAGGACCTTGTGGGTTTTTTCCTTGAAGGTGATCTGCTGGCCGGGCTTGACGCGGAAACTGGGGATGTCCGTTTTGACGCCATCAACAAGGACATGACCATGCGCGACGATCTGGCGCGTCGCCCAGATGGTTCGACCGACGCCGAGGCGGCGGAGGACGTTGTCCAGGCGCGTCTCGAGGATCTGCATCATGTTGCTGGCGGTGTTCCCCTTGCCAACTTTCGCTTTGTCCATGTAGCTGCGGAACTGCTTTTCCATGACGCCGTAATAGAAGCGGAGCTTCTGCTTTTCGGCCAGACGGATGCCGTATTCGGTATTGCGACGGCCGCGATAGCCGTGCATGCCGGGAAGAACGAGTTCCCCGCCGGTGTGCTTGGGGATGTCGGCGATGGGAACCCCGACGCGACGAGACAACTTCACCTTGGGACCTGTGTATCGGCCCATAATCCACTGCTTTCCACGGGCACTGCCGGCCCGCTCAAAACATGCGCCGCGTCCGGCAATGGCCGGTACGACTTCCGCGCGTTGGACGCCCGATATGGTTTTGAGGCATAGGGGACGTTTTGTTCGATCCGACGGGATCGAGCGATGACGATCATAGCGGGTTTTGGGACGGGAACAAGAGGGGGGAGAAGCTGATGTGGGATGGACCCCAGACATCGTATCCCCCGTCGGCGGATCGTCGTCTGCCGGAGAACGCGACGGCGGCGATCAAAGTTGCCCTGGGACGCGGCCGGCCGCTGGGGGAAGCGCAGTGGGTCGAGCAAACGGCCGCGCGCCTGCACCTGACCCACACGCTGCGCCGCGAGGGTCGGCCGAAGAAGAATAGAGAAAACTAGCTGCGTCTCCATTCCTTCGTCCTACTCACCGCACCATGGCCTTTACGGCCTTGGCAATAACGATCTCTTCATCCGTGGCTATGACGCGAACCACTACCCCGCCGGTTGGGGTGGAAATAACTTCATCCGTCCTGGCATTCGCCTGCTCATCCAACTCGATCCCCAGGTGCTCCAGCCCCAAGCAAATATCCCGCCGGACTTCAGGGGAATGTTCCCCGATCCCTCCAGAAAACACGAGCGTGTCAAGCCCACCCAGCGCCGCGGCAAACGCGCCCACAAACTTTTTCGCCTGGTAGCAAAAGAGATCCACCGCTTGGCCAGCGCGCACATCAGTTTGGCGATGCTTCATCAAATCGCGCATGTCGCCACTCGTTTGCGACACACCGATCAATCCACACTGATGGGAGATAAAATCGTCCATCTCCTCGGGCGTACACTTCTCCACTCGCATGAGATAGATCAACAAGCCCGGGTCCAAATCACCCGGCCGGGTTCCCATCACCAGTCCGGCCGTGGGTGTGAAAGCCATCGTCGTATCAATCGGGATACCGCCGCGCACCGCGGCCATGCTCGCGCCCGATCCCAGATGAGCCAGGATGATCCGCCCGTTCGCCGCATCCTGTCCGGCCACCTCGCCCAATCGCTCCATCAGGTAGGTATACGACAGCCCATGAAACCCGAATCTCCGAACCCCCTGGTCGTAATAGCGACGTGGGATCGGCAGCATGCTCGCCACGCTCGGCATGCCCTGGTGAAAAGTCGTATCAAAACAAGCGATCTGCGGCCGGGCGGAAAATGCTTGCCCAAACGCCTCGATCAGCGCGATTTCACGCGGCAGGTGAGCCAGATCCAGAGGCTGCGTGCGTTTCAGTTCCGCGAGCAGTGCTGGCGTAACCCGCTGTGTCTCGATCAGGTGAACTCCCCCGTGTACCACGCGATGGCCTATTCCGATTATGGCGGAAGCTCCGGTCACTTCTTTCAAATATGCGATCACGCTCTCCGCGCCATGGCGATAATCCGGGCCGTTAATGCTCCGTACATCCGCGGTCGCATCTCCTTCGCGCCGGGCGACAAGTCGCGGATGCGGCCCGCCAATGCGCTCCACCTGCCCTCGCAACAGCGCCGCCGGCCGATCTCCCGCTGAAAACAGGGCAAACTTAATGCTGGAAGAACCACCATTGATCGTCAGGATCAACGCGTCATTCCCCGCCGGCCGAATCGATTTCGCTTGATTACCCAATTGAGTTTCCACCGGCAAGGACTATTCCCCCCACTTCCAGTTGCGAACCTCAGGCATGTCCTGCCCATTGGCGCGGATGTAATGTTTGTGCGCGATCCGCTTGTCCTGCATCTCCTGCTTCAGATAGTCCCCATATCCGGCCAGCGACGGCACGCGATCGATGACATCCATCACCAGGTGAAAGCGATCGAGATCGTTCAACACCGTCATATCGAACGGCGTCGTGATGGTGCCTTCATCCTTGTAACCGCGCACATGCAGGTTGTTGTGATTGGCGCGACGATACGTCAAGCGGTGAATGAGCCACGGGTATCCATGAAACGCAAAGATGATCGGCTTGTCTTTCGTGAACAGCGAATCGAAGGCTGGCTCGCTCAATCCGTGCGGATGCTCCGAACTCGACACCAGCTTCATCAGGTCCACCACGTTGATCACACGCACCTTCAAGTCCGGCAACCGCTTCCGCAATATCGACACCGCCGCCAGCACCTCGAGCGTGGGCACATCCCCAGCACACCCCATCACCACATCCGGCTCCGACCCCGCATCATTGCTGGCCCATTCCCATATCCCGATCCCTTTCGTGCAATGCGCGACGGCCGAGGCCATATCGAGCCACTGCGGGGCCAGGTGCTTTCCCGCAATCACGACGTTCACATAGTGCCGGCTGCGCAGGCAATGGTCATACACCGACAGCAGGCAGTTGGCGTCGGGAGGGAGATACACCCGCACAATCTCCGCTTTCTTATTCACGACCAGGTCGATGAACCCCGGATCCTGATGGGTGAAACCATTGTGATCCTGCCGCCACACATGGGAGGAGAGCAGATAATTAAGTGATGCAATCTTGCGCCGCCAATCAATCTCATTGGTCACCTTCAACCACTTGGCATGCTGGTTAAACATCGAATCGACGATGTGGATGAATGCCTCGTAGCAATTGAATACCCCATGCCGTCCGGTCAACAAATACCCTTCCAGCCATCCCTCGCATTGATGCTCACTGAGCATTTCCAACACGCGTCCCTCCGGCGAGAGAAACTCGTCATTGACCTCAATCGGCGCTTCCCACTGGCGGTTGGTGGCCTCAAACACCGCGTTTAACCGATTGGACAGGGTCTCATCCGGTCCGAAGATGCGAAAGTTGCGCTGATCCTCGTTCGCCTTCACCACATCGCGGAAAAACTCCCCGAGAACGGTCGTGTCCGATGCTTCCGCCGCGCCCGGCACCGGCACCTTCACCGCATAGTTGCGGAAATTCGGCATCCGCAATTCGCGAAGCAGCATCCCGCCATTGGCATGGGGGTTCGCTCCCATACGCCGCTCCCCGCGCGGCGCCAAATCCGCCAGCTCTTGTTTGAACCGCCCACTCTCATCAAACAGTTCCTCCGGGCGGTAACTTCGCATCCACCGCTCAAGCTGCTTGAGATGCTTGGGATGTTTCGCCGGATCCGACAGTGGAACCTGGTGAGAACGGAAAGTCCCCTCAATCGCCAGGCCATCCACAACCTTCGGTCCCGTCCACCCCTTGGGAGTCTTGAGCACAATCATCGGCCAACACGCCCGCGCCTTGGTCTTGCCGCTTCGCGCCTCCTTCTGGATCTGCTTGATGCGCATCACAACCTGATCCATCGTCGCCGCCATCGCCTGGTGCATCTTCGGCGGGTCATCTCCTTCAACAAACCAGGGTGCCCATCCATACCCCTCAAGCAGCTTCCTCAACTCCTCTTGCGGAATGCGGGCGAGAATCGTCGGATTGGCAATCTTGTAACCATTGAGATGCAGAATGGGCAGCACCACCCCGTCGGTCGCCGGATTCAGAAACTTGTTGGAGTGCCACGCTGTCGCCAGCGGCCCCGTCTCCGCTTCCCCATCGCCCACGACACACGCAACGATTAAATCCGGATTGTCGAACACCGCCCCGAAGGAATGGCTCAGCGAATACCCCAGTTCACCCCCCTCATGAATCGATCCAGGACACTCCGGCGACACATGGCTTGGAATCCCTCCCGGGTAGGAAAACTGCGTAAACAACCTCCTTAGCCCCGCCTCATCTTGTGTAATGTGCGGATACACTTCGCTGTATGTGCCTTCCAGATATGTATTGCCCACCAGCGCCGGTCCGCCATGCCCTGGCCCGGAAACATAAATCATGTTCAGGTCATACTGCTTAATGATGCGATTGAGATGAACATAGATGAAGTTCTGCCCGGGGGTAGTCCCCCAGTGCCCGAGCAACATCGCCTTGATATGGGGCAGCTTCAGCGGTTCCCGCAGCAGTGGATTGTCCCGCAAATAAATCTGCCCCACCGCCAAATAATTGGCTGCCCGCCAGTACGCATCCATCCTTTGCAACAGGTCTGCAGGGAGTGGCGTGGTCTTCATACGGAAATTGTCATCGTTCCACCCACGGCCGACAACTGCAAAAATGTAATCGGTCCTTCGATCAAGGCGAGTGTTGTGATAACGCCTTGTAACCGGAAAAAGGGGACACTCCAGCTTATCGCGCCTGCGTCATATCGAAACTTGGGAAGACTACAAACGATACGAATCATCTCTTATCCGAAAGCGAGTGGTCACGCGATGGCGAGAAGGAATCGCGGGTTGCGCCAACTCCATGTCTGCAATCGAAAATCGTCAATCCACAATCGAAAGTTCACATCCCCTTCTCCTCCCTCATAATCACCGGCGACGCCCCCAGAAAACCATGCACCTCTTCCCCATGAATCGTCAGTCGTCCGAAACTGAGCACGCCCGTCGGACATTGCTGGATGCACGCCGAGCAGCGGACGCATTCGGGGTCATCCATCGGCGTGCCCTTGTTGGCGAAGCTCATGACGTCGATCCCCTGGTGGCAGACGGTTGTACAGATGTTGCAGGAGATGCACTTGCTCTTTTCCGGGAAGATTCGGTAGCGCGAAAAGCGCGCGGTGATGTGCATCCACGCGGCTAGCGGGCAGGCGAAGCGGCACCAGATGCGCCCCGAAAACCAGAAGTAAAGCCCCACGCCGACGATTCCCGCCATGAAAGTGTCCACCAGCCAGTGGTAATTGGCGAATGGAATTGTCTCAAAGCCGAGCTTGAACCATCCGCTCGCCCATTCGCCGGCCGCGCCGGGCAGAAGCCATCCGGCGATGCGCAAGAGCAGCAGAACCAGTGCAAATAGAAGCACGCCTTGGCCGACCATGTTCACCCGATTCCACCCCGGCCCGTGCGGCATCTTCTGGCGATGCTTATCCCCCAAGGTCTCGGCCAGCGCGCCGCATGAGCATATCCACCCGCAATATGCGCCTTTCCCCCAGAACCAGATCATCCCGGGAATGATCACGCACGTCTGCATGAAGCAGATGATGAGCCACAGCCACATCGGCTTGTCGGTGAAGACGTTGTAGACGTTGAGGGGAAATGCAAGGATGAAGCCATACGCCCGCCAATAGGCCCGCTCATGTCCGATCGCGTCGTAGCGCTCGAACAAATGATCCGCCAGCCATTGCAACACGCCGCCGTGGCTGAACAGCCCGTTGCGCCCCATCCAGGGAAGGATGATCTCCGGCAATAGAAACAGAGGAATCACCTGCACCGACATGAGCGTGAGCGTCTGCAGCGTGATGTACGGCGTGCGCCGCCGGCGAATCCGCTTGATCCCGAAAATGACGACGACGCTTGAATAGACCAGCGTGTAATAAAACGCCGGATTGCCCAGCCCCTTCCGCAACGTATAGAGCAGGTTCCCCTCGCGCTGCGAGGCGGCTGCGATGGTGCTTCCGAAGTGATTGAGCAGGGCGGGCGCCTTGTCGGGCAGCAAGCCCCACTGGGTATAAAGTGTGTGCAGCCCCAGT
>CAYTAP010000023.1:0-3307 GCA_964435775.1 uncultured Tepidisphaeraceae bacterium | reverse complement strand
ATAGAGCAGAACGGCAAATAGGAGAAAGCCGATCAATCCGACGACGCTCATGGCTCGCCACTGGCCGCTGATCGCAATTCCCGAGCGCCGAAAGAAATCAAGCGGCGCTTCCCGTCCGATCATCGTAAATACAATGTCATTCTTGAGTGTTCGAGCTTTCCCCTCCGCATCGAGCAAGTCCACCGCATCCGCCCGAATCGCGCTGACGGTCGATCCCATCGCCAGCCGAAGCGATCCACCCCGCCTCGCCTGCTTCGCATCAGTTGGCATGTCATCGGCCATGTAAGCGCCCGATGCCGAATCCACGCGGTAACTCTCCGGATGCTCGATCTCCACCCGCGCGGCCGGATCGCGGACCAACGCTTCCAGTTTCTCCACATTCTCCCGCTTTGCCCGTGAAAATTCCCTCCCGCGATAACTGAGCGTCACCCGCGCCCCCCACGACGTCAGCGCGATTGCGGTTTCCAGCGCGCTGTCGCCGCCGCCAACGACCAGCGCATCATGCCCGCTGTAATCCTTCGGATCGAACAGTCGATTGGTCACCTTCGGCAGGTCCTCCCCCGGCACATTGAGCTTGCGGTGGTTGCCGCTGCGTCCGATGGCGACGATCACCCGCCGCGCCCGCACCGGCTTATCCATCGTTCCATGCAGGAGCAGTTCATCGCCACGGCGCTCGACGCGCTCGACATGCGCCTCGGTGATGGTGATGCCCGCATCCCTCCGTTGGCGCTCCAGTTCCTCAACAAGCTCCTCCTTCACGTCTGTTGTGAATTGCAGTTCACCCGCCGGCGTCATCGCGCGCGGGTAGGTGTAGATGTGCTTTCCCTTGGGAAAATTATGGACGGTTGAAAATGCGCGGGTCGATTCAAACACCCCCAGCGAGAGCCCCGCCTGCTTCGCCTCCATCGCCGCCGCCATCCCCGCGACCCCGCCGCCGATGATCGCCAGGTCCAATACATCGGGATCCTTCCCCCGCTGCGAGGCGAAATCGCTCTCCATCAAAATCGCCTGTACCGCTTTTGTTCCCGTGTCCGCCGCGAATTTCAACAGCGGCACGCGCATGAGATCACCCACGATCCGCACCCCCCGCATGCTCGTCGCCCCCGCCTCCCCCGCCTCCGGCAGCGGCTCGACCGTCCCCGCCGGAAACCGCGTATGAAGCCAGTGCGTATATCGCACAACAGGAGAGCCCAGCCGTTTCAACCACATCACAAGTTTCCATTTCCCTTGTACGCACTTCCCCCATCCTCTCCCGAGGACCCAACGGCGAATGCGCCGTATTGTATCCCCCCAATGAAAAATGCCCACGGAAATGATTCCGTGGGCATTGGAAAAACCCTTTGATGACAACCGGACGAATGCCGACTATTCCTTCACTTCATACTCGGCGTCGATCACATCCTCATCCTTCTTGGCGTCCTTCGCATCGGTTGTTCCGCGATCACTCTGGGCTTCCGGTCCCGGCGGGGGGGTGGCGCCCGTCGCGCCGGCCGCCTGCGCCTTGTACATCTCCTCGGCCAGCTTGTGGCTCGCCTGCTCCACGGCTTCCAGCGTCTTTTTGATCCGGTCGCCATCTTCGCTCTTGAGCGCATCCTTCAAATTGTTCAGCGCGCTCTCGATGTTGCCGCGAACCTCCGGCGTGACTTTCTCGCCATACTCCTTGAGCGTCTTCTCGGTCTGGTAGACCATCGAATCGCCCCGGTTTTTCAGGTCGATTGTTTCACGCCGCGTCTTGTCCTCCGTCGCGTGCTGCTCGGCCTCACGCTTCATCTTCTCAATCTCCTCCTTGCTCAAGCCGCCGCTGCCCTGGATCGTGATCTTGTTCTCCTTGCTCGTGCCAAGGTCCTTGGCCGACACGTTCAGGATGCCGTTCACGTCAATGTTGAACGTCACCTCGATCTGCGGCAACCCGCGCGGGGCCGGCGGAATGTCCGTCAGATCAAACCGACCGAGCAGCCGGTTGTCCTTGGCGAACTCACGCTCCCCTTGCAGCACGTTGATCGTCACCGACGGCTGGCTGTCGCTGGCCGTGCTGAAGACCTCCTTCTTGCTTGTCGGGATCGTCGTATTGCGCGGGATGAGCACCGTCATCACGCCGCCCAGCGTCTCGACGCCCAGGCTCAGCGGCGTGGCGTCGAGAACGAGAATGTCCTTCACATCGCCGGTCGCGATCGCGCCCTGAATCGCCGCGCCAATCGCCACGACCTCATCGGGGTTGACGCTCTTGTTCGGCTCCTTGCCGGCGAACAGGTCCTTGACCATCTTCTGAACCACCGGCACGCGCGTGCTTCCGCCGACCAGCACAACCTCGTCGATCTGGCTGGATTGCAGCTGCGCATCCTTGAGTGCATCAAGCACCGGCTGACGGCACCGATCGACCAACTCCGCGATGAGCTGTTCAAACTTGCTCCGCGTGATCGTCATCTGCAGGTGCTTGGGCCCGCTCTGGTCGGCCGTGCTGAACGGCAGGTTCACCGTCGTCTCCTGCGCCGTGCTCAGCTCGATCTTCGCCTTTTCCGCCGCTTCCTTCAGACGCTGCAGCGCCATCGCATCCTTGCGGAGATCGATTCCCTCCTGCTTGCGAAACTCCTCGGCCAGGTAATTGATCAGCACCTCGTCGAAGTCATCGCCGCCCAAGTGCGTGTCGCCGTGAATGCTGAGCACCTCAAACACGCCATCGCCCACGTCCAGGCACGACACGTCAAACGTGCCTCCGCCCAGGTCGAACACGAGAATCTTTTCGTTCTTTTTCTTGTCCAGACCATACGCCAGCGCCGCCGCCGTTGGTTCCGGCAACACGCGAAGCACCTTCAGCCCCGCGATCTCGCCGGCGTCCTTGGTCGCCTTGCGCTGGGCATCGTTGAAGTACGCCGGCACGGTGATGACCGCATCCGTCACCTTTTCACCGAGGTAATCCTCGGCCGTCTTTTTCAGGTCCTGCAGGATCATCGCCGAGATTTCCGGCGGCGTGTAATCCTTCCCGCGCACTCTCACCTTCACGAGTTCATCGGCATTGCCAACGATCTCGTACGGCACCATCTTCTCTTCCTGCGCCACCTCGTTGTGACGTCGGCCCATGAAGCGCTTGATCGAAAAGATCGTGTTCTTCGGGTTGGTCACCTGTTGGTGCTTGGCCGTCTGCCCGACCAGCCGCTCCCCTTTTTCCGTGAACGCGACGACCGACGGCGTCAGGCGATTTCCCTGCGAGTTGATCAGCACCTTCGGCTGATCCCCTTCCATCACCGCGACCACGCTGTTGGTCGTTCCCAAGTCAATTCCAATAATTTTCGCCATGATTCTATCTCCT
>CAYTAP010000022.1:11186-38270 GCA_964435775.1 uncultured Tepidisphaeraceae bacterium | reverse complement strand
CCAGCTGCGCGGTCTCAATCAACAGCCGATCCCCGCCATCGCGTATGACCGCCTCGGCGGTTACCTCGTCCTCCGCCCCAATCAATCAACCAGTCGCATTCTCCGGATCGATCAGGGCGTGCTCGACAACTTTCTCAAGAGCAATCCCCGCACAAGCATTCAGCTTTCAGCCAGTGTCATCACCAACCCGGTCTTCAACGCCACTGGTTCCACCCCCGGACCGGCCGGGCAGCGGGCGCAATTGAACCGTCTGATTCAGCGCAATGGGTATTTGCTCGACGATGACGCGGCCAAGCAGTCGCTCTATGAAAAAGTAACCTCCGGCACGCCGTCCGAACGGTTTAGAAACCTCGGGCTGTTGGCGGCGTACGCGCAGCTCTATCGCTCGGACGATGCGCCGGACAAACTCAAGGCATGGGTGCCCGAGTTCATTGATGTCATCCGCAAGGTCGGCAATGACTCCGACCCGAGCGTCGCGGCATGGGCGAGTTATCTCCATGCCCGGCTCATCGATGATCCCCGGCGGCTTGGCGCGATCCGCGACATGGCCAAAGCCGCCGTATGGCAAAAGCGATTGCTTGCGCTGGTCGCCGTGCAGAGCCTCCCGGCCAAGGACCAACTGGAGATCGCCACACTCTTGTCGTCGAAGGATGATATTGATCTGGTCCGCGGCTACGCCGGCGCGGTGGAGCAGTTGGCCAAACTGCCCACGAGCCAGCCCATCGCCAAACCCGCGACGGAATCCGATGGAGAACAGTGAGGCTCATATGGGCAATGCCGGAACCGGCGGGTTGACGATGTCCGCCTGCGCTGGCGGATTCTTGTGCGCGACAAACACATCCGCGTCGTCTTGTTGATCGATTGCATCATGCCAAGCAAATCAGCAGAGAACAATTCCGCCTCCATCCGTCGAAGACGGATCTCGTTCTGGGAGGACTTTCGCCGCTTCTTCCTGCGCGGTCTGGCCGCCGTCACCCCCACGCTCATCACCTTGTGGCTGGTCCTGTGGGTCTGGAACTTCCTCTGGAGCAGCCTTGGCCAGCACCTGATCTGGGTGATCCAGCGAATCTGGCTTGAAGGGGTCTATCGCGGCGTTTTCTCCGAACAATCGGTCGGTTACATCAAATGGTACTGGCGGGCGGACCTCATGCGGACGCGCATCGTGGGTGTGCTGCTCGCGGTGCTGATGGTGTACATCGTGGGGGTGTTCGTCGGCAATTTCATCGGACAGACAGCCTGGCGATTGGTGGAAGTCAGCGTCATGCGGATCCCGCTCATCCGAACGATCTATCCGGCCGTCAAACAGGTGACGGATTTTCTCCTGGCCGAGCGACAGGGACAATTTGAGGCCAGCCGCGTGGTCGCCGTCGAGCCGCACGCCAAAGGCATCTGGTCGATCGGTCTGGTGACGGGCGCCGGCCTGCCTCCGCTCACCGCGGCGACGGCAAAGGAAATGGTGACGGTCTTCGTCCCCTCATCCCCAACCGCCTTCAGCGGGTATGTGCTGATGGTTCCCCGCGAGAGCGTGATTGAACTGCCGCTGTCGGTTGAGGAGGCGATGCGCCTGCTCGTGAGCGGCGGGGTCATCGCCCCGGCGGCCACGACCGACGATGCCGCGTCCGTCGCCCATGCTCCTTCACAGGACAGCGCCGGCCTTCGAACACCCCAGACGGATTCCCCATCCCGCCATGATGCGGGGCTGGCGTAGAATGGCGGCGAAAGACGACCAAAGCATGAACGACGCACGTTTGAAAAAAGTCTCATGTCCACGGCGGACGACGTGTCGTTTTTTACTTTTATTGTCTGTACAATGCCCCCGGCGCGAATCCGGCGGCATCCATCCATGAGTTTGTGGCGGGGCCTGCTGGTCCCCGTAAATGGTTCTAACCACAGGAGAACACCGTGCTTGTAACAGTTGTCGCGCGACACATGGGCGTTACACCGGCTTTAAAGACCTTTGCCGAGGAGAAGGCAAACAAACTGTTGAAGTTTTATGACAAGGTCCAGGAAATCGAGGTGGTCCTCGACAAGGACAAAGCCGACGCCATCAAGGTGGAGATGATTGTCAACGCCGAGCATAAAGGTATGTTTATAGCGCATGGCGAGGAAAATGATGCGTACGCGTCCATCGAGGCGTGTGCGACCAACTTGGAAAGACAGTTGACGGAGCACAAGAAAAAACACCGCAACCGCAAGCACCCCGAAGGAGAGGACAAGCGGCAACTGTGATACGCGCGTGCGGGCAAGATGAAGCCGCGCTGGGTTGAGTTTCCCGGCCGCTCGTCGGTCGCGGGTGTGTTCGTCGCATGCTTCGGGTGGCGGACCGACACGCTTGGAGATCACGGGTTCTTTGTTCAAACAAGGTAGAGCATATGAAGTTAAGTGAGTTCATCGTTAATGACGCGATCGTTCCTGAATTGACCGCGGGCGACCGGGATGGCGTCATCCAGGAACTGGTGGCTTCCCTGGCGCAAAATGGCGCGATCCCCGCCGAGTCGGTCGAGGAGATCGTCGCCGCGCTGATCAAGCGCGAGAAAAATGGTTCCACCGGTTTCGGCAAGGGTGTCGCCGTGCCCCATGTCAAACATCCGAAGATCACCAGGATGTGCGGCACCATCGGGCGCAGTGCCGGCGGGATCGACTTCGCCGCGCTGGACCACCAGCCGGTGTACAGCATTGTCCTGCTGCTCAGCCCTGAAAATCAGCCCCAGCAGCACCTTCAGGCGATGAACATCGTGTTCAGCAACCTCCAGAAGGACATGTTCCGCCGATTCCTTCGCCAGTCGGCGACCCGCGAGGCGATCGTCGAGCTGCTTGATGAAGCGGACCAGGGCAAATGAATGCGCGGCCTCCGGTGGGGGGTGGTGTGGGAAACCGCCGCCGGTGAATTGCCCCGGGAATCAGCGACCGGCCATGAGGAACTGAATGAGTATGTCTACGTCGATTCGAGACACTGTCGTCAGCAACAAACTGGGGCTTCACGCGCGTCCGGCCATGCAATTCGTCGATCTGGCGAATCGGTTTTCCTCCATCGTGACCGTCAAAAAGGGAGGCGATGAACCCGCCGAGGCCGACGGGAAAAGCGTCATGCAGATGATCATCCTGGCGGCGGTGGAGGGAACACCCATGCGCATCGAAGCCGAGGGGGATGACGCCGAGGAGGCGACCGAGCAACTCGCCCGACTGTTCGAAACCAAGTTCGGGGAAGAGGAATAGGAGCGATCGACAACGGATCGCCGGCCGGGGCAGGACGTTTGCCCGCCCGCCGCGACACCCGCTGTTGAACGCCGAGCAACGATGGAGATCAAGAAAGGAATAGGTGTTTCTCCCGGGGTGGTGATCAGTACGGCGATCGTACTGGACGCCGAGAATCTCTTCATTCCCAAGCGCCATATCGCCAGCGCCGATGTCACGAAGGAGACGCCGCGCCTCCATGAGGCCATCGCCGCCGCCATCGCTGACCTCAAGACCCTGCGCGACACGATGGCCTCCCAGCATGGGAAGGAAATCGGCGGGATTTTCAATTTCCACATCGGCGTGCTCAAGGACAAGTCCATCATCAAGCAGATGGTGGACCTGATCCGCACCGAACAGATCACCGCCGAATACGCCGTCAGCGTCATCATTCGCCGCTACGCCCAGAACTTCCTGGGCATGACCGACAAATACCTCTCCGATCGTGTCAAGGACCTGTACGACATCGAGCGCCGCGTCCTTCACAAGCTGATCGGCGAACGCCATGAGCGGCTGAATCACCTGACTGAAGACGCCGTGGTGATCGCCCACGACCTGCTTCCAAGCCAGACCGCGTCGCTGGATCGCCGGCGGATTCGCGGCTTTGCCACCGATGTCGGCGGGCGCACCAGCCACACCGCCATCGTCGCGCGGGCGATGGGGATTCCCGCCGTCGTGGGCCTGGGCAACATCACCTCCGAAATCAACGGCGGCGATGTCGTCATCATCGACGGCAACCGCGGCGTCCTCATCATCAACCCCGACGAGGAGCAACTCGAGGAGCACCGGGAGTTCGAGCGCAAGCTCGGCAAGCTTGAGAGCGAATTGGCGCTGCTGCAGGACCTGCCGGCTGAAACCAAGGACGGACACGTCGTCAGCCTGCAGGCCAACATTGAGTTTTCCGAAGAAGTGGATGACGCGCTCCGTCGCGGCGCCGAGGGGATCGGCCTGTATCGAACGGAGTTTCTCTACCTTTCAAACCCCACGCCCCCCACGGAGGCCGATCACTACGCGGCATATGTGGATGCCTTGCAGCGACTCAATGGGCGCCCCCTCACCATCCGCACACTCGACCTCGGCGCCGACAAATACACTCAGGAGCGCGCCGCCAACCCCGAGCGCAACCCCTTCCTCGGCGACCGCTCGATTCGGATGTGCCTGCATGACATCCCGATGTTCAAGCGCCAGCTCCGCGCGATCATGCGCGCCAGCGTCCTGGGCGATGTGCGGATCATGTTCCCCCTGATCTCCACGCTCATGGAGCTGCGCCAGGCGAAGATGGTCCTCAACGACGTCATGGAGGAACTCGAGGATGAAGGCATCGAGTTTCGCCGCGACATTCCCATTGGTATCATGGTTGAGGTGCCGTCGGCGGCGCTGATGGCGAACCTGTTCGCCAAGGAGGTCAATTTCTTCTCGATCGGTACCAACGATCTGGTCCAGTACACGCTGGCCGTGGACCGCACCAACGAAAAAGTGGCGGGGTTGTTTTGCCCCGCCCACCCGGCGGTTCTCGCCCTCGTGCGCGACATCATCCGGGCTGGGGCGCGCAACTCGATCGGCGTCAGTGTCTGTGGTGAAATGGCGGGGGAGGCGTTGTACACGCTGCTGCTCCTGGGGCTTGGACTGATGACCTTCAGCATGAACGGCCCGGACATTCCCGAGGTCAAGAAAATCATTCGCTCCACGACGTTGGAGCACGCCAGGCAAGTCGCCAGGAAGGTGATGAGCTTTGACAGCGAACGACAGGTGATGCACTTCCTCCGCGAGGAAACGCGGAAGATCATCCCCGAGGCATTTTAGGAAAGTCGGCGGTCGGCGGTCGGCAGTCGGCAGTAAGCATCGAAACACATGCGGTTGAGCGCCACGGCTCCCGCCTCTTACTGCCCACTGCCCACCGCCCACTGCCGACTACTTGAGGATTATGGCAAAAGAAATGTTGATCAACGTCTCGGAGGGCGAGGAATGCCGAATCGCGCTCCTCGAAGACGGAAAGCTCGAAGAGCTTTACATGGAACGCACCAGTTCCACCTCCCACGTCGGCAATATCTACAAGGGCCGCGTCACCAATGTCGAGCCGAGCATCCAGGCCGCCTTTGTGGACTTCGGACTGGGACGCAACGGCTTCCTGCACATCACCGATCTTCTCCCCCAGTATTTCGGGGAGAAAGGGGATGACTTCCAGGAGAGCGTCGGGCATAAACTGGGGCGTCGGGATCGCCCGCCGATCCAGCGCTGCCTGCGCCGCGGCGATGAGGTCATCGTGCAGATCATCAAGGAGGGAATCGGCACCAAGGGACCCACGTTGAGCACATACCTCAGCGTCCCCGGCCGAATCCTCGTCATGATGCCCGGCATGAGCAAGCTGGGGGTCAGCCGGAAAATCGAGGATGACGAGGAACGCCGCCGCTTGCGGCAGATTCTCGACTCCCTCAAGCCGCCGAAGGACGTCGGATTCATCATCCGCACCGCCGGCGTGGGCAAGAGCAAGCTCGAGATCGAGCGCGATCTCAAGTACCTGACGCGCCTGTGGGAAAACTTCGAAAAGCAGCGCGCCTCCGGGCCATCCCCCATGGAACTCTACCAGGAAGGGGACCTGGTCACCCGAACCGTCCGCGACGTCTTCACCAGCGATGTCGAGCGAATCGTCATCGACAACAAGGAGGTCGCCGACCGCGTCAAGGATTTCATCAAGATCGCCATGCCCCGGACGCGCAACCGCGTCGAGTTGTACGAAGAGCCGGTGCCCCTGTTTCATCACTACGGCATCGAACGTGAAATCGAGCGGATGTACAGCCGCTATGTGCCGCTGCCCAGCGGCGGATCGCTCGTCATCGATTCCACTGAGGCGATCGTCGCCATTGACGTGAACAGCGGAAAGTTCCGCGAGCACTCCGACGCGGAAATGACCGCGTTCAAAACCGACATGGAGGCCGCCGACGAAATTCCCCGCCAGCTCAAGCTCCGGGACCTCGGCGGCGTCATCATCTGCGACTTCATCGACCTCCGCTTCGAGCGCCATCGCAGGGAACTCGAAAAGAGACTGGACCAAAACTTTCGACGCGACCGCGCCAAGACCAAGGTCCTGAGCATGAGCCAGTTCGGCATCATCGAACTGACCCGTCAGCGCATGCGCCCGAGCCTCAAGCGATCGATCTACGCCGACTGCCCCCATTGCAAGGGCGCGGGCCTCGTCAAAACCACCGAAAGCATGGGGCTCGATGTCACGCGCCGCCTGGCCATCGCGCTCAACGATGAGCGCGTCGCCCGCGTCGAACTGGCGGTCTGCCCGGAGGTCTCCTTCTACCTTCAAAACAAAAAGCGTCAGCAACTGGCTCATCTTGAAAAGACGACGGGCAAGCGATTGATCATCGCAGTCGATCAAACGATTGGCCTGGACCAGATGCGCCTGGACCTGTACGACTCGCACGACGCCCTGGTCATCATCGACGAGCTTTCCACCGTCACGGAGTCGCCAACCCACAAGGGACACACCGCCGGCCATCCCTCCGGCTCGCAAGGCCGTTCGCGCCGCGGAGGTCGCGGCCGCAATGGGGATCGTCAGCAGCAAAACCGCCACCAGCCCTCTCGCGAGATGACCGAGGCAATGGATGAACGCCCGGATCGTGACGCAGACACAGTCCAACAGAAGAGCAACCGTCCGGAATCACTTGATGAGGAGGAATCCGGAGCCGAAACAGAGGCGAGGGACTCCCGCCAGCCGTCGGCCGGTCGGCCAAATCAGCCTGCCGCCTCCACCACGGCCACATCGGACGGCAACAACCAGCAGCGGCAGGGGGGCCAGGAAGGAGAGAGTGGCGGTCGCCGTCGCCGCAGACGCCGCGGGCGGCGCGGTCGAGGTGGGCGCGGCCAGGCTTCAACCGTCCAGGCATCCGAGTCCTCCCCGCTGGATGACGCGACGGATGAGGACTCCCGCGACCCCATGCTCGCTCATTCTCAGCCGGATCACGACATGGATGAGCCGCGTAACTTCGATGAGTTGCGAGACAGCGATGAGTCGCGATCCCCTGACGAGCCATTCAGCGATGTCGCCAATGATTCCTCCGATCACGTGGAGGTCGAATCGGACATGGACTCGTCGTCGATGAGCGATCAGCCCGCTGAAACCGATGAAGGCGAGGACGGCGCCGTGCCCGCAGCGCAAGCCGGGGAGCCCGATGGCGCGCTGCCGGATGAATCTCCCGTCGCCGCCGCGGCTGAATCCGCGCCTCCGAAAACGCGACGACGCTCACGTTCACGCTCACGTCGCAAGTCAACATCCAAGGCCATGGAGGAAACAGCGCAAGGCGCTTCCGAACCGTCGCCTGAAAGCATGGAGGAAGAGGAAGCGTCCGAACCCATCCCCGCCCGCACTTCGCGGCGGCGAGGCGGCCGACGCACCCGACGCGCTGCCGGCGACAAACCGGCGAAATCAACAGCCGATTCCGCGGCCGCGACGCCGGCGACATCGCCTGAACCCGCTGAGCCTCAGGCGCGGATCGCCGAGAAAACCATCGCCACCGCGCGAACCAGTGTCGCCGATCGTCACCTCGCCTCCGACGAGCCGGTCGAACCCCAACCCATCTCCCGCCCGCGCACCTATCGCGATCTCGACGACATCCCCGACGATTTCGATTGATCCTCATCCAGTGAATTCCCTCAGCCGGCGTGTGATGAAACCCATCACTCGCCGGTTGTTTCATTCACGTCGCGTGACGGCTCCGGCGCGGGCCGACGATGACAGAGGATCCACATCACAATGCCCGCCAGCACCATGAGCAGGCTCAAAATCTGCCCCATCGTGATCCAGCCGAAGAAATAGCCCAGCTGAACATCCGGTTCCCGCGTGAACTCCACCGTGAATCGAATGAGTCCGTAGCAGATGACAAACAGCGACGCGATTCCCCCATCGCGCGGACGACGCCATCGATAAACAATCCACAGGATGCCCAGCAACACCGGCCCTTCGAGCAGCGCCTCATACAACTGCGAAGGATGCCGCGGCACGCTGTCCCCCGGGAAGATCACCCCCCAAGGCACGGTGGTGGGGCGGCCCACAAGCTCGGCGTTGATGAAGTTGGCGATGCGCCCGAAGAACAGCCCCACCGGCGTCACCAGCGCCGCGCAGTCCGCCACATTCAAAAACGGGGCGCGCACCTTCCGGCACCAGATCCACAGCACGAGCAACACCCCGATGAACGCGCCGTGAAAGCTCATCCCCCCATGCCATACCGCGATCGGCTCCCACCACTTCTCCTCGGGGTTGTGGATGTTGTGATGATAAAACAACCACCACCCCAGCCGTCCGCCGAGGAACACGCCCAGGATCAACCAACTGATCAAATCCCCCAGCGCCGGCGAACTGATGCGCAGCTTGCCGCTCCGCGTCATGCGTGTCAGCCAGAAGTATGCGACGATGAATCCCGTGAGGTACGCCAGCCCATACCACCGCACCTGGATTGGTCCGAGATGAAAAGCAACGGGATTGAGCGGCGGATACGCAATGGAAGCCAGGGCATGAAGCATGGGCGTATTTGAGCAGGTGTGGCGATGCAGTGGAAGCGACCGCCCTTGCCGGCGGCATTTATCCATTGACGCGTAGCAACACTTTCCCCATCGGTCCGACCGCCAGCTTCTCAAACGCGCGCGGCAACTGGTCAAACGGATACACCGAATCAACCAGCGGCTTGGCGCCTGTTCGCGCCAACAATTGCAACACCTGCTTCCACGCCACGCGCGCTTCATCGCGCGAATACGCGCCGACCGCCACGCCCCCGATCCGCAGCCGTCGAAAAAAGAGGCTCGCCGTGTTGAACTCCGGAACCACGCCCGCCAGCCGACCCACGCAACTCACGCGCCCATGATCCGCCAACGTTTCAAGGATCCGTGAAAACTCCGACCCCCCGATGTTGTCGATTACCAGATCAACCCGCCGCTTGCTCAGAAATGTCTTCACGCGCTTTGGCCAATCCGCCTCCCGCGGATCAAACGACTCCGCCGCCCCCAATCCAATCAGCGTCTTCCCCTTTTCCCTGCTCCGCGACAACGCCAAAACCGTATAACCCATCGCCGTCGCAAGCTGCACGCTCGCAACGCCAACGCCCCCGGACGCCCCGGAGATCAGCACGACGCCGTTCTGGGGCATATCCTCCCACATCGACAGCGCCTGGTACGCCGTGAGATAAACCAGCGAAGCGCCGGCCGACTCCTGTTGCGTCCAACCCGACGGCAGGGGGATGATGCAATCCACAGGGACAGCCACCATCTCCGCGAAAGTGCCGCTTCGCGTCACGCCGATCTCGGACCGCAAAATGGCAACGACATCGCCGACCTTAAACTCAGTCACTCCATCGCCAACCTGCGCGATTGTTCCCACCGCATCGCGCCCCAGAATATGCGGCAGTGGCGGCTTGGCGGGATACGCGCCCTCCGCCAGGTACCGATCCGCCGGATTCAATGCCGCATACACCACGCGCACGAGCACCTCGCCACGCGCCGGTGATGGTGGGGGAGTCTCACCCAGGCGCAGCGCCCCCACTCCGTTGAAGGAATCGATCAGCCAGGCTTTCATGAAACGATCATCCTCACGGCTTGGGCGCGGCCGAATCCTTCCCAAGGGCATCTCCGACGGCGGGCTGTTCGATCGCCTGCTTCGCCTGCTCCAGCGCCAACACCGAATACGCCGTGACCAAAACCGGATCGCCCTCCATCCATCGCTTTTCGCCGGACCAACTGCCATCATCCTTCTGAAGACCGGCCACCTTGTCGATCAATTCGACGCGCCAATCATGATGATTCCCTTGCGCATCAACCAGCACCGGCTGACCGTACGCATCAAGCGCCCGCCCCATCGTCATGAAATAATAATAAAGCCCATTCTGTGCGTTTGATGCATCCGACACGCCCATCCCGGGGTTCTCTCCCAGCGTCCAATGCTTCATGAGCCAGCTCCACGCAGCCTGCACCCGCGGGTCTTCCTTCGACAAGCCCGCATAAATAAGGCTCTTCAATCCCGCATACGTCATCGACCCATAACTGCGGAGCATGCGCTTGCCATCGGCGCCTTTATATTCCCCGGCCGGCGATTCGCCGTTCTTGGCGGGGGTGTACACAAACCCCCCATCATCGCCCGCCCACGGCTGATCATTCGATTCAGATCGATTCTGCATTCGCGTCACGAACACAATCGCATTTTGATACGCCGGATCCGATGGCTTGACCCCCGCATCGTGCAAGGCATCGAGCGCGATCGACAGATTGCTCCCATCCGGCCGGGAATGCTTGCCATACCCCCAGCCGCCAAATCTCGGATCATCCTTCGTCACCTTTTCGCTCTGGTTCTTCACCCCTTCAATGGTGTCGCTCCACTGGAGATTCCGAAGGAACCCCAGCGCCTTGTCGATTGCCGGCTGATATTTCGGATCTTTCGTCGCCGCCAGCGCGCTGATCGCAATCGCTGTGTTGTAGTTGGCCAGCATGTCGTTGGAAATGCTCCCGTCGGCCGCCTGGTACGACAGCAGCTTCTCGATTCCCTTCTTCACGAACGGATCGTTGGCGCTATACGTCGGACTTCGCAAAAACGCCCGCAGCACCAGCGACGTAAAGCCCGGCGGCTCATGCGCGCTTTGCCACCCGCCATCCTCCTTCTGCTGCGTCTTCAAATAATTGAGCCCCTTGTCAATCGCCGCCTGCGCCTTCTTGACGGCCGCCTGCACATTTTCTCCAGCCGGTTCATGAATCGCCGCATGCGGCTCGTCGGCCGCGTGCGCCGCCGGCATCATCAACATTCCGCCAGGTGCCAGCGAAGCCGCCATCACTATGCTCGTCAATCGGTTCATCGTTCAATCCTTTCCAAATCCGTGTATAAACCGAGCCCGTTGCGGCGCTCGTCCCATGACCATACCAACGCCAGCCTCTTCTGATAACACGAATAATCAATAATCGCGCAAGGTGCAGAAGTGGCACTCATCCACCTGCGTCGTATCCCCGCTTCCACCCCCCTGTTCAACGTCCGATAATCCATGTTATGTTAAGTTCGATAAGACTCCTTTGTATCACCGCGCAATCAGACTTTCTTCATCTCCACCACCCCTATCGATCCACCAAACCCAGCCGCGATCGCCAGGCTTTTGTGGATGGGTCGGACGGTTGCCTCCCGTGGCAGTGACAGGCTCGTGTGCAAGGGCGCTCGCGTTTGCACGTTTGGCGGGATCATCCCACGTCGATGGGACTGGCAGTTTAACACCGCCGCCACAACTCCGGCCGCGCCAACGCCATGCCCAAGCGCGCCTTTGTGTGAATACACAATCGGTGGGGAGGGTGCGGTACCGAATATTGCTTCGAGCACGCCCAGTTCCATTGCATCATTCAACATGGTCCCCGTCCCATGCGCATGAACCAGGTCGATGGTCGCGTCGTCGGCCAGCAGGTTGCTCAAAAGCCGTCGAAGCGTTTGGCCGCTTGGGTCAACGCCCGTGATATGAAAGGCATCCGCACCAAGGGCGAATCCATCGATCACCACCCGACCGGCCTGCGTGCGCGGCATGCCTTCCGTGCCTGGCAACCGCAGGGGTGAAGCGTCAGTTTGCGAACCATCGGCGCGACCCTCCAGACAGATCGCACCGGCCGCCTCGCTCATCAAAAATCCATCGCGGTGTTCATCAAATGGCCGACAGCCAAGTCCGCTGCGTGACAAAATACCCAACCGGTTGAAGCTGCCGATGAACAGCGGATGAAGCGATGCCTCAACGCCCACCACGAGCACTCGCTTAGCCAGCGCACTTTGGATGAGAAGGGTGCCCCGGATCAGCGCATGCAGGCTGCTGGCGCACGCCGCCGAAATCGTCATCGCCCCCCCACGGGCATCATAAATTGACGCGAGATCCGCGGCGATTTCTCCCAGGCCGCTCGGATCCATCGATCCTCCGTCCAGCCAATGGGTGATCGGTCCCTTGCTGGTCCCCACCACCACCGCCATGTCGTCGCCATCGCCCGCTGAATTACTCCAGCCGGATTCGGTCATCGCCTCACCCGCCGCCCGCCGCGCCAGAGCGATTGCGCGCGGTATTTGTTGCGCAGCGTCCAGCGGCGCCCGTCCATGATTGGTGATGAACTTCCCCTCCATCAGCGCGCGCCATGTGGCCGCGACGCCCAACCCCAGCGGCGTCACCAGCCCCATGCCGGCAATGATGCATTGGATCATATCGACGATGCGGAAAGAGACGCCGCCGCTTCATCCGGCGAGTCGCATCCGCACTGGTGTGAATGGCACGAAGATTTTTGATGCGCCGCCTGCGGCACCAGCCCAAGAACGTCAAACAATTCCCGGTCGGCGTCATAGTCCTGGGACGGCGCGGCGGTCGTCAGCATCTTCTTTTCATCGCTCGAAAAAATTGAGTTGGCCCCGGCCATGAAGCACAGCGCCTGATCGGTGATCGACAGCTTCGCCCGCCCCGCCGACAAACGGACCATCGACGCCGGCATGAGCAGCCGCGCGATGGCGATCATCCGCACCACCTCCCACACCGGCACGTCCGGCTGATCCGCCATCGGCGTACCCGGCACCTTCGCCAGGATGTTGACCGGCACTGACTCCGGATGCGGCGCCAGCGTCGCCAGTGTGTGCAGCATTTCCAGTCGGTCCTCCGGCGTTTCCCCAATGCCCACGATCCCCCCACTGCACACGGTGATCCCCGTCTTGCGCACGTTGGCGATCGTGTTCAATCGGTCCGCGTACGTTCGCGTGGTGATGATCGTTTCGTAATAGCGCTCGGAGGTGTCGAGGTTGTGGTTGTACGCATACAGACCCGCCTCTTCCAACCGTTTGGCCTGGCTTTCCGTGAGCATCCCAAGCGTGCAGCACGCCTCAAGCCCCATCCCCGTCACGCCCTTGACCATCTCCAGCACGCGCTCGAACTGGGAATTGTCCTTCACCTCGCGCCACGCCGCCCCCATGCACACCCGGCTGACCCCCGCCTCCTTCGCCCGACGAGCCGTCTCGAGCACCTGCTCCTTGTCCATCAGCGCCGTCGGCTTGATCCCCGTGTGATACCGCGACGACTGCGCGCAGTAGCTGCAATCCTCCGGACACGCCCCGGTCTTGATCGAGATCAGCCGGCACACCTGCACTTCACGCGGCTTGTGATATTGCCGATGAACCGTCGCCGCGCGATACACCAGCTCCATCAGCGGCTGATCCTGCATCGCCTTCACTTCATCCAGGGACCAGTCGTATCGAATCGGTGCGATCCCGCCCGTCTTGTCATCGGCGTCAATCGTTCCCCCATCGCTGTCATTTTTCACTGCGCCCAAAATAAAACTCCTTGCTTCGTTCACCGGCGCTCAAGCGGACTTGGCGCATTGCCCCAGGAACCCCCCCCACCCAGGATGTACGCCGGCGGGCCTTACTCAGCGGCCGCTCACCAGGTCCTCAACAGCGCGTGTCGCCACCAGCTTCAGGCCGCGCGCCGTGGGGTCATACTGAAAAACGGCCATTTTGCCATCGCGGTTGATGATGTACAGCGAGTCTCCGCCTTTAACGTCGCGCGCGGTCACCATCTGATACTCCGACAGGGTGTCCTTCACCGATACGCCCGCGTTGGCCGTCGGTTGCGACAGCGGCATCGTATTGGCGACAATCAAAATCACCGCGATAACGCCCATGACCCCGATTCCAAATGTTTTCTTATCCATGTTCCACCTCGAACAAGTTGTGTAATGAATTCTGCGATGTCGTCAACCAGTCTTCATCGACCGCCGAAGACCCTCGTCAAATCGATAGGCGGCATGGCATTGACTTGCGAGTTGGTCGTCTGCACCGCCGTCAGGATGTTGTTGCGCGTGTCGAGGACATAAACGACCTCGGCGCCTCCCCCACCCACGACAGTTCCCGGCACCGCAAGGTATGACCCGGCGCCCAGCCGCCTTTGCTGCTGCGCCATCGCGGCGTTCTCATGGCCTCGCCCCACGAACATCGCCGCGAGCAAACAGTTGAGGGCGACAAGCGCCCAGAGCACGGTGGTTTTCATCGTCGATCTCCTCTAGTAAAAGGCATGGTGCGTTCAATCCAGGTGCGTTCGGTGGGCGCTCTTAAACAGCGCGGCCAGCGCGATGATCCCCAATACAATGAACAACAGCCAGGTCAACCCACTCCCGCCCCCGTGAAGCGTCACATCCCGCGCATACCCCTCCAGCCGCGCATCCACAATTTCACGCTCTTCGCTTTGTCTCGCCAACGCCAGCGCCGGCGTCATGAACATGACGAGCAACACCCCCATCCACTGCACGGCGCGGTTCAACATTCGCTGTTTCATATTTGGCTGGTGCTCATCAACAAACTCAATCCTCATCATCCCGCGTTCTCATCATAACCAGTCTTCAAGCGGACGGGCAAGCTCACGGAAGTCTTGCGCCCCAACCGCAACCGTCTCCCATTTGACACTTCGACGCTTCATATGGTTGCGATATTCCGCCAGGTCCACCCCCAACAGCAGATACCACCGGTCCTTGTGCGCGAACATTCCCGGTTCCGGCGTCAGCGGCGCCTCGATCCAATAAACAAACGTCAACACCGCCTTGAACCCATCGCCGAACACCTGCTCCCACTGCATGAGGTCCGTAACATCCCGCTCGGTGGTCCATGTTTGATACGATGCGCCCGCCGATTGATTTCGCGCCTGCCGCCCTTTCACATCAACCAGAAGGTTCGGCCCGTTTTTGCTGTACACGACAAAATCAAAGCTCTTGAGCCGCGCCTGTGAAAACAGCGCCCTCTTGGCTTCATCCACCGCGACGTACGGGATCCCCCTGTCGCGCAGGAATGCCTCAAACGCCGCTTCGTAATGGAGTTTGCGATCCATCGAACTCGTCGCCTCTGAACGTGTTCCCCAGGTACGCATTGCGAACGGACGGGTCATTGATGATCTGTCTCGGCGTCCCCTCCTTGAACACCCGCCCTTCATTGATGATCAGCGCCCGGTCACACACCCGCAGCGTCTGCGCCACATTATGATCCGTGATCAAAACGCTTTTCCCAAACTCCTCCTTCAGCCGCACCACCTCCCGCTGAAGATCCTCCACCGCGATCGGATCGACTCCGCTAAAAGGCTCATCGAGCAAAATCAGCTTCGGCTGCGTGACCAGCGTCCGGGCGATCTCCAGCTTCCGCCGCTCCCCGCCACTGAGCGTCTCGGCATACTGATTTCGTGTCTTGGTCAATCCGTAATGACTCAGAAGCTCCTCGGCTCTTCGATTCCGCTCCCGCCGACCAATGTTCAGCGTCTCCAGGATCGCTTGCAGGTTCTGCCACACCGTCAGCCGACGAAAATCACTCCGCTCCTGCGGCAGATATCCGATCCCGCGCCGCGCCCGCTTGTACATGGGGAGGTGCGTGATGTCCGCGGCATCAAACGCCACCGCACCGCTGTCCGGCGTCACCATGCCCAGAATCATCCGAAAGGTCGTCGTCTTGCCGGCGCCATTGCGGCCAAGCAACCCGACAATCTCCTCCTGCGCGATGACAAAGCTGACTTCGTCAACCACGGTCCGCCCGTCGTATGCCTTAACGAGCCTTGTGGTTTCAAGCAGGTTCATCATGAGACGATCATAACGTTTGGGAAATATAGGTAAAACAATTACTTGCGCATCCCACACCCATAAATGGCATCCGTATCATGCGTTCCTGGCGACCAAAATCAAGCGGAGTTTTATTGTGGATAAGTCGTGGACAACCCCAGCCCATGCTCACCCCTTCAGCAGTCCATGAAGGTGAGGCGTCATTTTCCATTGGAATACCCGCCAAACAGTTCTCCGCACAACAATCACCTTCACGCCGAGTAGGATCGTATCTTCATTGTAATACTCATCTTACGAATATACCGTCATCGGTGCCGCGAGGAATAAAACCGACACCAGTGTACGATCCCCGCACATCCCTTGATAAAAGTCAATATTCCCGCACATTTTTCCAATAACCAAGCAATTGTGGATAACTTCTGGCCAAACAGTCTCGTTGTCCGTTGATAATGTCACTATTTATTGCTTGTGGATACCTTGGTGCATTATGGTTGAGCCCGCAGCATGTCCTTTCCCGCGGCGTCCGGGCGGGCATTCGGTTTGAGACTGGCTCGGCCGAAGGATTTGACGCGACAACGTGGCGAGTGAAATCCACTCCATCGCATGATTGCCTCCCCTTTCGCGGATATAAGACTTTCGCGCAAGTTGAGTGCCGCTTGCAATGGTTGACGCTGCGGATACTGGTTTCTTGAAAGGGATGGTCCTCTCATGCCCACGGGTAAGGTCAAATGGTTCAATGACCAAAAGGGTTACGGCTTTGTCGCCAACGAAGCGGACAATAAGGACGTTTTCGTGCATCACAGCGTGATTGAAGGGGACGGCTTCAAGACCTTGGAGGATGGCGAAACCGTCGAATATGAAGCCCAATCCAGCGACAAAGGCCTCAAAGCCACGCGAGTCAAGCGGCTGGCCGCAACTCCGGCCTGAGCATTGTCTTCATCCAGACGGAATCCCGCGCTGACTGCGTGCTTTTACGCTATTCCATAGCGTTCGACCCCGCACGCCACCACAAAACTGATTGATGCCTCGCTTTGAATGTGAAAAGACACTCGACGTCCTTCCGCGCCGCATAGACTGCAAAGTCTCTCTAAATTGATGGGAAATCGCGCACATTTTGCCTTAACACCCCGATTCGCTATTGTTGAGTCCGTGGGGATTTGATAAAAGTTGCGACGCACGCCGCATCCAAACCTTATGCGTCACACGATGCGGCCTGATGCTTGAGAGGACTTCCCGACCAGGGATCCGACGGCAATGTTGGCAATAAAAAATGCAACGAGGCCGGCGCCGGCATATCTTTGCCGCCTCTATGATCGAAGCGAACGACTTGGGAGTGAGGAAATGCTGAGAGTCAGCCTGGCTATGGTATCCGGTATCACCTTCATGGTGACGGCCGGGTTCACCTTCGCCGGCACACAGCCTAATGTGAGCGCGGCGAAAGCACACAAGGTGCCCGAGTTGAGTGCGTTCACACCTGCTGGCGAGCAAACGCAATTCATCCAGTCCACTTACGGAGTTGAGGCCGCATCATCACCATTCACCACATCACCCGCGTATGTTCGGTTGCAAGCGGCGGATTGGCTGCTTCCTGACACGCAGGGACTTCTCCCGGCCGTGGACAACCAATCCAATCAAGATGCGACGGCGCCCCCGCCGTCCCTTGAACGCCCCAAAGTGGAAACGATCGCCGCCCCCTCGGCCATCTGGGCCGGCTTGACCGCCTTGCTTGGTCTGGCGGGAGTCAGCGCCATCGCCCGTTGGCGACGTTGGATGGTGCATTAGCGTTTTTGTTGATTGCTTGATTTCATGGCGCCACATGTCGTCTCATGTGAGACATGTGTCTTTGTCGCGTCATCGTCATGCGCTGAGTACGCGTAATGACCTGCCACGGACCTGCGGAATCTCCGCCACGAGATCGTAGTTGTCCGAACCCGTGACTTTCACCGTCACCAGTTGACCTGGATGCACGGCATGCCCGGCCGGTGTGTTGACGAAAACCACCGAGTCGATATCCGGCGCCTGGGATTGCGATCGCGCCACATACCCATCCGCCGCCTCGCGCCCGGCCGGCCGATCGATCAGCACTTCGATTTTCTTTCCCGCCATCGATCGCGCACGCGAGAATGCGACCTCCTGCTGAGCGAGCATGAGCGCCTCGACGCGATCTTGTTTGACGCCATCGGGTACATGCCCCGGCATGCGGGCCATCGCCGTGCCAGGCTCGGCGCTGTACGGAAAAACGCCCATCATCTCGAATCCGAAATCACGCACGAAATCCAGAAGCTCCTGGTGCTGCGTGTCGGTTTCGCCGGGCACACCTGCGATGAACGTCGTGCGGATGGCGATGCCGGGGATCGTGTTGCGCAATTTCTCGAGCAATGTCTCAATCTGCTTTCGCGTGACCCGCCGGCGCATTCGTTTCAAAATCTCGTCGTTGATATGTTGAAGCGGCATGTCGATGTACTTCACAACCCGCCCGCAGTCGGCGATGGTCTGGATCATCTCGTCTGTGAAACACGATGGGTAGGCGTACATCAGCCGCAGCCAGTGAACATCCTTGAGTTGCTTGTCCAGCGTCCGCAGCAGCCCCGACAGCCCGTCGGCGTAGCGGATGTCCGTGCCATAGCTCGTGGTGTCCTGCCCGATCAGGTTCAGCTCGACGGCCCCGTCGGCAGCCAACTCACGCGCTTCCAACAGGATCTGCTCCACCGGCTTGGACCGCATCGGCCCGCGAATCGACGGAATCGTGCAGAACGTACACCCCTGGTTGCACCCCTCGCTCATGCGCAAATAAGCGTAATGCCGTGGCGTCAGCCGAAGACGTGCCCGGTCATTTTCAAAAACCGGGAGGCGATTGGTCTTGGTCTGACGAGACTCACCGGTTGTCGAAAGGTCACTGGTTTGCCCTGAACCCTGAACCCCGAACCCGGCCCCCTCCGCCAATTCGCGCGACAGGTCATGATACTTTCCCAGGAAGTGCCCATGCGCCTGCCGGGGATTCGCCTGTCCGCGCACCGCCTCGACGATATGCTCCCGATCAAACACGCCCACCAGCCGATCAATGCCGGGGGCATCATTCAGAAGCCGCGTTTTATGCCGCTGCACGAGGCACCCTGCCACCACGACGCGTTTAACCTTTCCCGACCGCTTCAGCTCGATGGCATCATTGATTTCCCGAAGGCTTTCCTCCTTGGAAGCCTCCAGGAACCCGCAGGTGTTGATGACGATGGCATCCGCCTCGGCCGCATCGGGGCAAATGGCGATCCCATCCTCTGCCAGCAGGCCCAGCATGCGCTCGGAGTCCACAAGGTTCTTGGGACAACCTAAGCTGACAAACGCCACGGATTCGATGATATCGGTTTTTTGCGCCGGTTTGGACATCATGTGAAGCTGGGTTAAGAGAATAAAGACAAGGATAGGATAGCCACTGGAATGCCGTGTGTCCAAAGGGCAAATGACCCCATGCGGTAAGTACATGCCCTGTTGATAGTTGCATGCCAAATTTGAAAGGAATCGCATAGTTGATAAAATGGATGATCTATGGCCACCAGCACCAAATCCCCGCGGAAGTCAGCCGTTCGCCGCAACACCGTGACGACCCGGCGCGCGACGGGCAAGGTGGCTGGGGCGCATCGGGCGCGTGCTGGCGGGGCATCCTCCCGTCGGGGCGAGAGCCAGAAAGCTGCAGTGGCCGAGAGAAATAAAAATATGGAAGAGATTCGACCGCGCGGGCTCAGTGGCTATGCCAAAGCATTACGATTTCTTGCCAAGCTCACCGACTTCGAGCGTCTGCGCATCGTTCGTTACAACAACCTGAACTTCGACTTGGACCGCATGCGGAACCTGCTTAAAAAGATGGGAAATCCGCAGGATCAGTTCCGAAGCGTCCATGTGGCCGGAACCAAGGGCAAGGGGAGCACATGCGCGATGGTCGCCTCCATGCTCCAGGCATCGGGGTACAAGGTTGGACTGTACACCAGCCCGCACCTGATCGACATCCGTGAGCGCATCGTCATCAACGGTGCGATGATCCCCCACGCCGATTTTGCGCGGCTGGTGCGGGTGGTTGAGCCGATCGTCATGCGGATCAAGCCGACGCCGACCTATTTCGATGTCCTGACCGCGATCGCCTTCAAGTACTTCGCCGAACAGGGGGTGGACATCGCCGTCGTGGAAACCGGATTGGGCGGGCGGCTGGATTCCACGAACGTCATCAACCCTGAAGTGACCGCCATCACGAGCATCAGCATGGATCACATGCAGCAGCTTGGCGGAACCCTCGAGAAGATCGCGGAGGAAAAGGCCGGCATCTGCAAGCCCGGCGTACCCGCCTTGACCGTCCAGCAAACGCCCGAGGTTGAAGCGACGTTGACGCGGATCGCCGAAAAGAATGGCACGACGCTCGACATCACCGGCAAGAGCATCGAGTTCAGCTACCGCTTCGAATCCAATCGGATGCTCGGCCCGCACAATCGCATCTGCCTGACAACGCCCAACAGCAAGTTCGAGCACCTGGCGGTGCCGCTTATGGGCGAACACCAGGCGATCAACTGCGGTTTGGCGCTGAGCATCATCGACCGCCTGAAAACGCGCGGGCTGGTGATTGATGACACCAAGGCGATGGAGGGGCTTGCCAAAACCGTCATCCCCGGACGCATGGAAATGCTCAGCCAGATGCCGCGCGTCATCACCGACGGCGCTCACAATGCCGCCAGCCTTGATGCAATGCTCAAGGCGATCGGCCAGCACATTCCATACGATTCGATGGTCGTGATCTTCGGCTGTTGCAGCGACAAGGATGTGGCCGGGATGCTCGAGCGCATCACCAGCGGCGCCGACAAGGTGATCTTCACGAAGGTCAACAACATCCGCAGCTCCGATCCGGAAGAGCTGGCGGCCCGCTATGTCGAGTTGTACGGCAAGATGGCGCAGGTCGCGCCGACGCTGGAGGAAGCCGTCGCCATCGCCAACCGCGCCGTGACCAAGGAAGACCTCATCTGCATCACCGGCAGCTTTTACCTTGTCGGGGAAGCCAAGAAGCTCTTCGCGGCGAAAACGGCGGAACGGGCGGGGTGAAACGTGATGAGTGAAGCGTGATGAGTGAGAAGAGTGCGAATAGCGATTCTTCTCACTCATCACGTTTCACTCATCACGCTAATACGTCTGGTGTTCGCGTGATGCCATCCACTCTACGAACAACCGCCGACACTGCTCGCGCAACACATGCCGCGTGATCTCCACCGCACTGCCGCCTTCCCGCTTGAGCACATCGTTGGACACCGTCAATTCATTGAACCCCGCCGACCTAGCATCCGCGATGTCCGCGCCATAGATGATTCGGTCGAGCTTCGCCCAGTGGCAGGCGCTGAAGCACATGGGACATGGTTCGCAGGTTGAATAGATGCGGCAGCCGCTCAAATCGATGCTCCCCAGCCTCGCGCACGCCAGTCGAACCGCGTGTGTCTCGGCGTGCGCGGTGATGTCGGTCGTGTGCCAGACAACATTGTGCGCCGACAGGATCAACTCGTCACCCCTCACGATGGCGGCGCCAAACGGTGTTTGACCGGCCGCCACCCCCCGGCGCGCCGCATCAATCGCCACCGTCATCCAATGTTCGTCCGTGGGCTTGTTCATCGCGTGGTCCTTCGATTGATCCCATACGCGCCGGAAGCGTCTCTTCGAGCCTGCCTTCGACGAGCTCAGTCGAGTCGAGCCTCAGAGCCGAAGGCGGCGACGGACCAGGCTCATTGCGCACCCATTGGCAACTGACGCGCCGCCGCCAGATAGGCGTCGTAATTGGCGCGGGTTTCCCGCAGCGAATCGCCCACGAATTTTTCAAGAAACGCCCGCGCGATTTCAAACGCCACCACGTTTTCCAGCACCACCGACGCCGCGCTGATCGCGCTGATGTCCGAGCGCTCCCACCCCGCTTCGCTCGGCTGCTTCGTGTTGAGGTCCACGCTTTTAAGCGGCTTGCCCAGCGTGGAGATCGGCTTCATCACGCCGCGCACGATGACGGGCTGGCCGTTGGTCATGCCCCCTTCCAGTCCGCCGGCGTTGTTGGTGGCGCGCGTAAAGCCAAGGCCGGGCGTATTTCGCTTCGCGGGATCGAATGCGATTTCATCATGCACGCGCGATCCGGGGCGACGGGCGGCCTCGAATCCAAGCCCGATCTCCACACCCTTGAACGCTTGAATCCCCATGACCGCGCCGGCGATGCGCCCATCAAGGCGTCCATCCCAGGTCATGAACGAGCCCAACCCAACCGGGCAGTTGAACACATGCACTTCGACGATTCCGCCTGCGGTGTCCTTGGCCATCTTCTGCTGGTTGATGAAGCCGCGCATCGCCGCATCGGCCTGGGCATCCGGGCAATAGACCTCGGAGGTGTTTCGCTTCTCTCGCAAGTTTTTCCAGTTGTCGGGTGTGACGTCGAAATCGCCCGTCGCATCCCCCACGCTTCGCACAAAGCCAAACGCCTCGATCCCAAACTCCCGGAGCAAGCACCGCGCCACGGCGCCGGCGGCCACGCGCGCGGCTGTCTCGCGGGCGCTGGCCCGCTCAAGCGTCTCGCGGCAGTCGGTCGTCAGGTACTTGATCGATCCGGCCAGATCGGCATGTCCGGGGCGCGGGCGGGTCAGTGGCGGTGTGGCCGCCGGATCATCCAACCGATTGTCCTTGTTTGGAATGAGCATCGTCAGCGGAGAACCGATGGTTTTGCCTATCCGAACGCCGGTCAGAAACTGGACGTGATCGGTTTCGATTTTCTGACGCCCACCACGTCCGTATCCCCCTTGCCGCCGACGAAGCTCGGCGTCGATGAACTCCTTGTCCAGCGGCACCCCTGCGGGAAGGCCTTCGACGAGGGAAATAAGCGCCGGCCCGTGTGATTCGCCGGCGGTGCGATAGTTGAGTGTGGGCATGACGGCCATATCGTAACAGAGGAAGGATGAAGGATGAAGGATGAAGGATGAAAACGGATGGGTGGTCGGTCGTCAGCGTTGGGCCTTCTCAATGGCGCGCTGGAGCGCTTGCTCGAAGAGGGTTGTCGCATCGTTCCACGTGTACGCTTCGGCGGTTGCCAAGGCCTGGTCGCTCATCGCCTGCCAGCGGTCGCTGGAATAGCTGAAAATCTCCATCAGCCGCTCGGCCAGCGCCCCGGTATCCTGAATGTCAACCAGGTAGCCGTTGACTCCATCCTTGATGATGTCGAGCGGTCCTCCCACCCGCGTTGAAACCACCGGGCATCGGCACGCCATCGCCTCGAGCGGCGGTAAATGGAAGCCTTCGCCCCGGCTGCCGCACAACCAGACATCGCACGCGGCGTACAGGTCTTTGATCCGATCCTGTGCCGGACGAAACGTAAATTGAGCATTGTCCGGCAAGGGAAGCGTGGCGATGGGCTCTTCGGCGCCGAACGCGATGGTCTTCAAATCCGGGTGTTGCTCTTGCACAAGCCGAATCGCCTTCAGCGCATCACCATAGCCTTTGAAGTCGGCCGTGCTGTAGAGTGTGCCGACCGTGGGAGTCGCCTGCCTCGTTCGGCGAGGGGCTTGAAACTGCCGCAGATCGACGCTGTTGGGGACGAAGGATGCATCCGAGTCGCCATATGTTTCACGCGCCAGGTCGATCAGCCAGCGGCTGATGGTGATCTTGTGCATCGGCAGTCGCCACGTTGCGGCCACGCGGGTGGCATCCTGCCCGGGAAACATGAGCTCGTGGTGCTGGATAAGGTAGGCTTTGGCGCCCTTGGATGGAGACAGGGCGGCCACCCATTCGGCCGTCTCCCACCATGTGGCGATCACCACATCGGCATCAGGCAGATCCGAATCAACAACTGGCCGCGTGCGTTCGAGCACCTTGTGTGGCACATCCAGATGAGCGAAGTGGCCTTGCTCGGCAAATGGGGATGCCAGCCAACTGCGATGTTTGAGCAGATGGCGCGCGCGGGCGCGGACGGAAATGCGCGGCAAGGGCTGGGATACCACATAAACCGTATGACCGCGTTTCTGGAGAAGATCGGCGTAAATGGCCGCGACCCGAATACCGCCGGCCAGCCCCGCGTATGGAAGGACAAAGGTGATCTTCATGAGCTCATGGTGGGATGAGTGTGGAGGTTAGAGCGCAGCGCCGCGGCCGGACCAGAGGCTTTTCAACGATCGCCACGCCGGGCCGAAGCGCGAAGCGCCGAAAGCCACCTGCAATTCACGCCACGGACGACGGGGCAATCCGTAGTAGCACCCTCCAATGAGCGGATCAATATGCCCGTGGTTCATGTATCGGTTCACATCCTTCCTCGCCAGGTAATCCTCGCGCACCTTGACGAGTTTTTCATTGAGGACATTGGTGTGAAAGATCGTCCACGTCGGATCTTCGCGGCGGACCAGCGTGTATTTCTGGTGGCGCTCGATGTAGCGCTCAAAGGCGACCTCGACGAGAAACCGCTCCTGCCCCGTTTCGGCGGCCGGGGAGATGCCCGTGAAATTGGAGGCGATGTATTTGCCGGCGAACTCCTCCATCGCGGCCATGAAGCTCGTTCGTTTCATGATGTTGAAGTTTTCGCTGCACTTGTGGCTGAAATACCATCCCGGCCAGGGCGCATCGTGATGAAACGAATCGGTATTGAACGATCCGCCGACCGCGAAGGTGTCATCGCGGTCAAGGTGTTCGAGCGCTTCGGGCAGCCAATTGTCATGCCCCTGGCGAAAGGGGAGGGTATCGCTCTTGAACCAGAGGAGATAGGGACGCCCGGCGATGGCGCCGACGGCGTGCTCCTGGAAATAGCACAAGTCCTTGTGGTTTTCCCGATGTTCCGGCCGGATGATCTGAAGTTTGGTGATCAGTCCTTCATTGAACAGATCCCAGTAAATCTTACGGGTTGTTTCGTTACTGCCGCCATCGACGATGCAGACTTCGCCCGGCCGACCGCCGAGGAATTTGAACCAATCATTCAGAACGTCGCGGAAAACGGCCGCATTGCCGAAGTTCGCGGCAACCAGCGACACTTGATCAAGGGCCGTGGGAAGATCCATCATGGTTCGGTCACTCCAATCGAGTCTTATTGCGTCGCGCTCTCGATGCGCGCGGATTGCCCCATTAGCTTATGTCGGATAGCACGGGGATGGGAGTTTAGCCGGTCATCGCCGCCCTTGGCGCGGATTGGACGCCGCCCCGGGCATGTCGCCAGGACGCCAGCAGCAGCGGCGACCATAAAAGGCACGCGGCCAACCCCGATCCAACGATCGCGACGATATTGCTCTCACTGCGTTGAATCAGCCATCGGTCGCAGTAGAGGCACAATCCCGCCGCCATCGTGATGAACACCGTCAACGCCACGTCGCGGCGAAAGGCCTTAAGCTTCAACCGGCTGGTGGCATACGCGAGCGGCAGGTATCGCGCAACTTCCGAAATCGCCACCCCTGTCACCGCGCCGCGGAAGCCGTCGCCGCCGTAGTGTCGATCAATCACGAATCCCAGTGGCAGCAGGATGACCATGCCGATCAACTTGCCGACATTTCCCATCGCCACCCAATTGGCCTTTCCCGCCGCCAGCAGCGCCGAGCCATTGGTCGATTCCAATATCTGAAACCATGCCCCAATCGCCAGGATTTGCAGAATCCATCCCGCATCGTAATACGCCGGTGGATAGAGCAGCCGAATGAGCGCTGGTCCGCAGGCGATCAAGCCGGTGGTCAGCAGCCCGCCGGTGACAATCAGTGGAACGCGAATGCGGGTGAACACGTTGCGGAATCGCTCGGTATCCTCCTGCACCCGGCTGTAGGCGGCGAAAGCGATCGAGCCGCCAATTTTGATGATCGCCTGCGTCGGCATTGTCGCGAGCATGACCGCGATGCCGTACACGCCCAGGAGCGCCAGCGGGATCATCTTGCCGAACACCAGCCGGTCGGCCTGGCTGGCGAGAAACGTCAGGAGCGTGCTCAGAAAGATCCATCGCCCGAAATTGAATAGGGCGTCGCGCGATTCCTTCTCCCATCGGAAGCGATTTTTCACGCCGGGCAGGTACTTGTGGCTGACAACCAGGTGAAGCAGGTTGCTGATCAGACCGCCGAAGATGAAAGCCCATACGGTCGGCCTGTACAGGCAGAAGGCGACGATGGCGATGAACCCGAGCACCTGGCTGGCGAGTTCCAGAATCGTCAGTCGCCCGAGTTGAAGGTGACGGGCGAGTTGTGCGAGGCTCGTCGCATTGAAGCCTGAGATCAGCGCATTAAGCCCGGCCGCCGGGATGAGAAGCGCCAATTCCGGAACGCCATACAATTGCGCCACCGGCCAGGCGATGATGCACGATCCAATCCAAAGAACAATCCCGCGGAAAACCTGAATCGTCCAGGCGGTGTTTAAAAAATCAGGATCATCCCCACGGCGATTCTGCACGATCGACGGCGCGATTCCGACATCCGAGAACATCTGAAGCCCCTGGATGAAAATATAGACCAGGCTCAGCAGTCCAAAGACATCAGGAAGGAAAATACGGGTGAGGATCAGGTTGGTGGCGAGGCGAATGAGGTTCGAGACAACGTAGCCGCCGGTGGTCCACATCGAGCTGCTGATCGTCCGGCTGCGAAGAGAGGAACCGGGAACGACCGGCGGCGTGGTTGCGGGGGCATCCTCCAGGGAAGATGCCATCGGCGCTGCAGCGCCCGCAGAGTTGGCGGCGGATTCTGTCATACCGGTCAATATCGTGAATCAGTCCGTGACGCCGCTACATTTCGGCGATCGACACCCGCGTGTGGGATATCCGCGGGCGTGTCTGGCCTGCCCACCTGTTGTACCGGCTGGTTCATACGGAATAAACCCGGCGGGGGGCGGGAAACATTCCCGCCCCTGACGCCGCCGAGGTGTATCGTTCAGGCCGCCAGTTTCGCGCCGGCGGTGACGCCGTTCGTCGAAATCTGGTAGCCGTTGTTCAACGTGACGTTGAGGAACTGCTCGTTTTGAACATCGGCGTTGGCCTCCCACTGCGAGGGGGACTGGAACCCATTGCCGGTGCCGGAGCTGCCAGACACGGTGAACAATCCGCCATTGGCCCAGCCGTCGGTGCGGGCGCTTGGCCAGATGTTGTTGCGAATCTCGCTGAAGCTGTCCATGCCGCCATCGATGTGCAGGACGGCCGCGCCATACGCGCCCGTGATGAGCTTGGGCGCGACATAGAGGTTACTGTCGAGCACGAGATTGCTGGCCGCTCCGGTCACCCGAAGGAACAAGCCCTGCGAGGTGTTGGTGATGCCGGTGTTGCCGATGATGGCCACATCCTCC
>CAYTAP010000022.1:4301-11176 GCA_964435775.1 uncultured Tepidisphaeraceae bacterium | reverse complement strand
GTTTGAAGTATGTGTCATAGCCGCTGACGGTGATGAGCGGGCTGACACCATCGCGGGGATTGACGGTGTCCCGCCGAATGACGTTGTCGTTGATCGTCGCATGACGCAGCCCGGCCACCAGCTCAATGCCGCTGCCGTCAAACTGGTTTCCTTCGACGATGACATAATCAGTCGTCGCGCCTTGAACGCCCGCATCCCGTGCTCCAAGCGGGCCGACATTGATCCCGCCGACGCCGAACTGGTTGGAGCCCACATACGCGTAGTGCGCCTCTTCGAGGAAAACGTCATACTTGGCGAAGTCCTCGCGGTCACCCTGGGCGCGACGGTCGAGGTTCGTGAAGTTGTTGGACGACACGTTGACACCCGTCGGGTCAAAGCGCAATCGCACGACGTGCTCGCGCGTCACGTTGGCGACGCTGTTGCCGATGATCGTGACGTCCTTGCCTTCAACCCATGCAAAGTAGCCGCTGATGCCGGTGTCCAGGGGCGCGGTGTTGTCCTGCACCAAAAGACCCGTGGGCGCTTCATTGGCGTTCACGGCATAACCGACGTTGAGGAACTCATTGCCCAGCACGACGATGTTCGTGCCGCCGGTCTTGACCGCGAACGGCGCCCCCTGGCTGGTTCGACCGGCTGCCGATGGCGTGTCAAACGACAGCCCCTGAATGACGATGTTGCTGCTCTGCTTTTCCGTACTGAACATCGTATCGCCGCCGCCGGTCCAGTTGATACGCGGCTTGGAACCCTGCCCATAGGCGCCGATGAGGACGTTGTCATAACCCAGGCTGAAGGTCTGCGACATGGTGAAGCTCTGTCCGCTCTTGAAGAGCAGCCGCGTGTCGTCGCTCATGAGCTGCTGAGCCTTGGCGATGCTCTTGATCGGCTTGTCGGCCGACAGACCGGAGTTGTTGTCGTTCCCCTCGCTGGCGATGTAGAGGGTCCGGCGATTGTCCGCCTGCACGATGACGGTGCTTTGCGTGCGCGCGGTTCCCCCATTGGCATCGGTGAGCGTGAGCGTCACGGTGTATGTGCCGGGACTGCTGTAGACATGCGCCGCGTTGAAACCTCTCATGTGGTTGTAGGCTGCGGGCTTGCCGTTGGCATTCACATCGCCAAAGTCCCAGTCGTATTGGATATCTTCAGCGGAGATTCCGCCCAGGCGCGACGCCAGCGCATCGGCATGAATGGCGCCGCCGGCGATGGTGCTGCTGTTCACCAGGGTGATCGTCGCCTGCAGGTTTGCGTTGGTGTGCGTGCCCTGTCCAACCGGCAGCGTGACGACCGGCGGCGTGGGCGCAGGGGGAGGCGTCACCACCTGCACCGGCGGCGGCGCTGGAGTCGGCGTAGGAGTAGGCGTTGGCGTAGGCGCAGGAGTAGGAGTAGGAGTAGGCGTTGGCGTGGGCGTCGGTGTTACGGAAGGTGCGGTGTCCACAACGTCCTGTGTTGAGCCACTGGCCGCCAGGGTTTCCCCGGCCGACGCCACGCGCCCCAAATCCAGAACCTGCGACACTTCCTTCCCCGCGACACCATTGGCGTACGGGGTGATGATCAGCCCGAACACGCGGTCATCAATGGGCGGTGTGAAGGTCAGCGGCAGCGCGCCATTGCTCACGAAAACGCGCGGCGCGGTTTTACTCCCCTGCACCTGAACGAGATAAGTCACGCCCGCTTGCGCGTCGGCCTTCAGCGTCACCCGACGATCCTGCTGGGTGACCATCAGGTTTTGCACCGAAGGAATCACCTGTCCAGGCGCTTCATCCGGTCTGGCGACGCGCCCCACATCCACCACGCGCGACACTTCCCTGCCCGTCACTCCATTGGCGATCGGCGTGACAATGACGCCAAAAACTCGATCGTCGATTGGCGGCGTAAAAGTCAATGGCAGTGCGCCATTGTTCACAAAAACGCGTGGCGCGGTTTCACTCCCCTGCACCTGCACGAGGTAGCTCACACCCGCCTGCGTGCGGGCTGTGATGCTCACCTGTCGATCGTCATGGGTGATTTCAAGGTCGCGCACCGAGGGCGCGCTCTGCGACTGCGACCCGCCGGAGTTGCGGCTGGCCACTTGCCACATCGTCGCGGCATTGTAGCCCCCCATCAACACGCCGCCGCCCGGAATCGAAGCCGACAGCATCTGCCGATTCTCCAATGCCTCAAACAGCGGGCCGCGCCCCTTGGCGCGCTTTCGGGCGTCGTGCCTCCTGGACTTGGACTGATGGCTATGGTTGCGCTGGTTGTTCTTCCCGGTGTGTTTCTTCATTGCACTTCCTTCCACGGCGAGTGGCTCCATCACCAAGTTCGGGTGATGCAGCCGCCCACTCATGCAAGTCAGTGCGGGAAAGATGGATTTTTTAGCCGGTCACATGCAACCGCGCCGTCTCAAAGGGCGCAGCCCCACCAGCTTAACGGTGCTGCGCACGCGCCGGACATTCTGTCTGGACCGATAACCATGTGATATCCCCCCTGCCAGTTCAGGCGGAAGGGATTTCGCTCTTTTCACAGGCGCCCGTTTCAGTGGCGCATGAAGCTTTGCGCCGCTGTAGCACATGAATCGCCGCCGGTATCAATGCTGAAATGCAAACCAGCATGAGAAAACGCGCGGGCATCGTGTATCGATAACTCACATGCGTGAAGTAGTATGGAAGGCCGCACAACAGGATAAGCGGAACAATCCACCAGACGCGCCGCGGCGAACGGATGGCCACGATCGCGCCCAGGATGGCCAGAAGCAGAACCGTCCAATCGAGCGCCGTGCGCAGCAAATACATGCGCCCGGGTCCTGAAACAAGCTGAATCGACGCGTTGGGGGCCGGGTCACCGGCGAAATAGAATCCAAATCGTCGCAACGACCGCAGCCAGAAGGCGGACGGATCCCGATCATATTCCTGTATAAAGCGTTTCTCGCACAGTTTGAAATAGGCCTTCTCACCAAGCCGCCGCATCAAATCCCCTTCGGCGATGTTGACTGATGGGTGACTCTCGAGTTCGATCCATCCGCTGTGTCCGGCTTGATTGCCGATCCACATTTCCAGTTCCGGCCCGTTGCGCACGGCATAGATTTCATGATGTACGATATATCCACGAATCGTCCAGGGGATCAGAACGACAATAAATGTCGCCAGCGCGCAGGCGCTGAGCTTGATGCGGCGTGACCAGGGCACCCTGCCGCACGCGACAAGGACCAGGATCGGATACGTCGCCATGTAGGACGGGTTGATCAAAGCGAGCAGGCCCAGCGCCGCGCCGTAAAGCAATACTATTTTGACCGATGCCCCCCGCCGGGCGATCACCACCGCCCAGGCGATCAGCCACGCAAACATGGCCAGCGAGAGATATGTGTCCCAGAAATAGGCGGTCCGCAGAAGAAACAGCGGATGCAAAAGCACCAGCGCTCCCGCCGCCCAGCCAGCCAGGGGAGAAAACAGAAGCCGTCCCATCTGATATGCCGCACACACCGCAGCGGAGAAAAAGAGCGCATTCAAACCCAGCATGATCCAAAGTGACGCGGGGGTTGCGATTCCGAACAGCAGATAAACGCCGGCCATCAGATACGGATATCCCGGCGGCATCCAGCAGGTGGGTTCGGCCGACGGCGAGGCATCCATGGGCGTCAGATACCCATCCCCGTGGGCAATATGCGCTGCCACCTTTGGTTCCTCATCCAACCCGCCGAAATGGGACCGCCCCACCGCAGCCAGGTATGCCGACGCCATCAACATCGCCACGACAAAATAGACCCAAGCCCCGTGTTCACGTACGGCCGACCAGCGGCAGGACTTGCAGTCGGATTGTTGGCCCGCGGAGGTTACTTCTTCATCGCTCATCAATACCCTATCGGCATGCAATCATTCGCGCCTCCACCCCCCTGCCGTTGGTCAGGTGCGATATGGATGACGCGCTCCATAATGACAACGACACTCGCGCCTCTGTGAGAAACGCGAGTGTCGTTGAAGAATCAATAGGCCGTGTGAAAACCGCCCATCACGCCTGGATCGCGCCGGCCGACCAGATGTTGCCCACACGCAGCTTACCGTTGATGTCGAGGAACACGCCGTCGTACTGCCGTGCACCAGTGGTCGACGTGCTGTCCGTCGGCGTGCCGTTGTCGTTGATCGTCACATTGGCGAACAGGTCCGTGCCGACCTTGTCGAGCGCGTTCCATTCCGCCGGTGTCCGATACGCATCCGGCCCAGTCATGCCGTTGATGCCCAGGAAATTGATCCCGCCATCAGCCCAGCCATCAATCCGGCCCGGGATTGACCAGACATTGTTGTTGATTTCCTTGAAGCTTCCGAGGTTGGTGTCATAGATCGACACCACCGCCGTTCCATTGGGACCGGTCAGGAGCTTGGGGGCGACATACAGGTTGTTGTCCAACACCAGACCCTGCGCCTTGCCCTGGAGCAGGAAGAACTTGCCGATGTTCGAGTTGTTGATCCCGGTGTTGTTGATGATCTGTGCGTTTTCAACACCCCGGCCGAAGTAGCCGTCGTAACCGCTGACCACGATGCAGGCGTTGTCATCCCGCTGGATGATGTTGTTCCGTACCATGACGCCGCGGGCGCCGGCGTTGATGTCAACCTCCGTGTTGAACACGCGGTTCCCGTCGATGACCACGTTGTCCGTGTAGTCACCGGCCAAACCGGCATCCCGCGCGCCCAGTGGGCCGACCGTGATCGTTCCATCCTGGATGCGGTTGCCCGTCACGTACACATTGCGGCTCTCCTGCACGACGATCACACCCTTGGAGTCATCCTGTGAATCGCTCGAACGCCGGTCCAGGTTCGTCAGGTCGTTGTTGGCGATCAGGACGTTGTTTGGATTGAATCGCAGGCGGATGATGTGCTCGCGGGTGCTGTTGGCGACCGTGTTGCCCAGGATCGTATAATCGCTTCCCTGGACCCACACGAAGTAGCCGCGCAAACCCGTCGCCAGAGGTGCGGTGTTGTCCTGGATCAAAACGCCATCCGGTGACATGTTGCCGTTGATCGCATAGCCGATGTTCAGGAACTCGCATCCGACGATCGCAATTTCCTTGCCGTGCGGCGAAATCGCGTATCCCATGCCATTCTGATCGGTTCCGCTGGCGGCGGATGGCGTGTCAAACGACAAATCCCGAATCGTCACATTCCTGGCCGGATTACCCATGCCGATGACGTTGTTCACGTTGCCGGAAACAAAGGTGTTCAGCCGGGGCAACGCGCCGTTGCCATAGGCGCCCACGAGCACGTTGCGGTTGGAAATCACAAAATTACCGGTGAGATTGAAGCTGTCACCCCGCTTGAAAAGAACCGCGGTGTTGTCACCCAGCAACTGCTGGACGCGCTGAACCGTCTTGATGGCGCGGTCCGGAGATGACCCATCATTCGAATCGTTGCCGTTGGCGGCGACATACACCCGACGGCGGGTATCCGACGCCACGGTGATCTTCTGAGTCTGGGTCGATTGCTTGCCGGCCGAGTTGGTCACCGTCAAGGTCACGGTGTACGTGCCCGCCTTGTCATATAGATGCGCGGCATTGAATCCGCTCAATTCATTGTACTGTGAACCACGGTCGCCGAAGTTCCACTGGAACATCCCTTCCTCCATCTGACCGGTCCCCATGGACGAGTTGGTGCCGTCCACGTGAATCGAACCGCCGGCCATGATTGAATCGGTGTCCACCAGCCGAATCGAAGCACGAGGCGATGCCGCGTTGGGGTTGCTCGGCGTTGGCGTCGGTGTGGGAGTCGGCGTCGGTGTGGGAGTCGGCGTCGGCGTTGGCGTTGGCGTTGGTGTCGGTGTGGGAGTCGGCGTCGGCGTTGGGGTCGGTGTCGGCGTTGGTGTCGGTGTGGGAGTCGGCGTCGGCGTTGGGGTCGGCGTCGGCGTTGGGGTCGGTGTCGGCGTTGGAGTCGGCGTCGGTGTGGGAGTTGGCGTTGGCGTCGGTGTCGGCGTCGGTGTGGGAGTTGGCGTCGGCGTTGGGGTCGGTGTCGGTGTTGGCGTTGGGGTCGGCGTGGGAGTTGGTGTGGGCGTCGTACCTTGGTTGGAATTGCCGGTAGAACTGCTGATGCCGCCTGAGCTGACCGAGGCATTGTCGAGCCGTGTCTTGTCCAGCGCGCTATAGACGGTGTTGCGTCCGCCCTTGGCATCGTAGGTGTCGGTCAGGGGATTAACCCAGAAGGTGTCATTCCCCTCACCACCTGTGATGATGTTGCGGCCGCCGCGCGCATTGACGTAGCTGTTGCCGTCGCCGCCGTGAATGATGTCGTCGCCGGCGCCGCCTTGAATGAAGTCGTTACCGCCATTACCCCAGATTTCCGCTCCGATGGAGACGTTGGCGGTCATATAGATGGAGTCGGACTTGGTTCCCCCGACGATTTGAATTGATTTCACCCGGCTGACATCGATGTTCAGGTTGCGGTCATTGGCCGTGGCGATCAGATTGGTGTCGTTCGCGACAACAACCGTCATCATATTGACGGTATCCCGGTTCCCTTCCAAACGAAGCACCCCATCTACAAACGTGACGGCCGACAAAAGCTGGCGGCTTTCAAGGCTTTCCAGACGCATGCTCCCCACGGGCGTTGCCGTCATCGCATCAACGGACTGCGAAACGGACTGTGTGCGTTCAACGGTCCAGTCGGCGCAGCGCCGGCTGATGTCGAACATGGACGAAACAAGTTGGGCGCAAAATCCGCTAAGGGAATTCCAGTCAGTCATGGCGTGATCCTCTCATGGGGGTGGGATTGCTCTGGTGGCGTCACGGAGGAACGGCGAGTGAGACCAGCCCGTTGGTCCCAGTCCTCCGACATCACGGGTAGCTCAAATAGTGGGTCATTCAAGAAGATGCAAGCCCCCAAAATCCCCCCGGAGCCGATCCACCGGCAAACCAATGG
>CAYTAP010000022.1:0-4258 GCA_964435775.1 uncultured Tepidisphaeraceae bacterium | reverse complement strand
AGTTATATCATCATTTGCAGATATCGAGGTTGTATTATGAATGAAAAAGTAGATCGATAAAAAAAATTTATTTTTATGGTCAGAGGCGACCGTTTCGCGCAAATCCATCATCATCCCATTTTCCCACAGACCGATAAAATTGTTGTTTATCCTAAGGTTTCATTACAATTTGTTCAATATATGCCCCTTTTACGTGCCTTAGCAATGTGCGTGCCGCTGACCCATAGGACGGTTGTAAATTCTCATTATGAACAAAATGAAACAATACTAATGTTGTTATGCAAGAAGGTATTTTTGCTCATCTGAATAATAGTTATGTTGAGAGCTGTATGAATGGGAGACCTCTTGGGTGATCTATGTTATGTGCCAATTCATATCCAACCCCAACATTACAATGTCGTCAGGCAATGCGATGGGTAACGGTCATGCCTTGGTGCCGGATGGGGCGCGCGGTACACTGATTATGCACCCTTTCCGGCATGTGAGTGAGGAGCCATTGATGGTCGAAGTACGAATTGTTTATGAAGGTCAACTTCGCTGCCTGGCAACGCACGGCCCGTCCGGCACGACACTGAGCACCGACGCCCCCTTGGACAACCAGGGGCGCGCCGAATCCTTTTCCCCGACCGATCTGGTCGCCGTCGCCCTTGGATCGTGCATGCTGACAATCATGGGGATCATCGCCCGCCGCCACGAGTGGGATCTGGGTGGAACGGCCGTACGCGTTGAAAAGCATATGATCACCGCGCCTGTCCGACGGATCGGCCGGCTGCCTGTGGAAATCACCGTGCCGATCAAACTCACCCTGGATCAGCGGCAAATGATTGAGCGGGCCGTGCTCACCTGCCCCGTCCACCAAAGCCTTCACCCGGATATCGACGCCCCCGTCACCTTTCATTGGGCGAGCTGAGCCGTCCCTCGTCGGAGCGTGATACGATGATTTCAACCCGCCGCACCGGTCGTTTTGCTTCGCTATTTCTCGTGTTCAGCCTGTCCTGCGTCACACTCACGGCCATTGGCGGCGAGCTGGAAAAGCCCATCTACACGGAAATCACCCTGCGCAGCGGCCGCCCGAGCCATCTCAGCGGGCATCTGCTCCGTTACGATGACACCACGCTGGTTGTGCGCACCGGAAAGATCGAAAAATCCTTGAAATGGGTTGATTTGACGGGCACGTCGGCGTTCATTCTGCGCTCGCGGCTGATCGACAAATCCAAGGCCGAGGATTGGCTGGAGCTGGGAACGTTCGGGTGGGATATGGGCGTCACTGATCGCGCCCGCGAGTCGCTGGCGAAAGCCGCACGGATGAACCCAGCCCTCGACGATCAGGTGAAGCAGGTTCTCGTGCGGCAACCCGGATCGCTATTGAAAGCAGCGGACGCGCCCACGAGCGCCCCGGCCAATGCGGCGGAGGACGACTCCAAGGATTCCCCTGCCGGCGTTGCCGTGGCCTATGTGAAATCCACACCGGAGCAGGACAAAGCCGCCATCGAAGCCGCCGAGGCGCAAGCCAAAAAGGTGGCGACGGAATTGGGGTTGAAGCTCAGCGAAATCCAAACGGCGCACTTTCTGATCTTCACTGATTGGGATCCGCGTGAATATGAGTTTCTCAAAACGAATCTTGAGGGCGCATACGGCGCGGTGAGCAGACAGTTCAACCTTCCCGTGACCGACAATATTTTCGTTGGCAAGCTGCCGGTGTACATGATCGCAAAACAGGAGGACTTTGCCGCATTCGCCACGAGGATCGATCACATCGGCGATATGGCGGGCTATGCCGGATACTACTGGGGGCGCAGCGACGGGGTGGGTCACATGGTCATGTGGAAGCCTGATTTGAAGCGGTATGGCAACAACGTGCGACTGGCCGAAAGGAGCTGGGCGTATGTGCTGACCCACGAGTTCACCCACGCGTTTGTCGCGCGCTATCGGAGCAACGCGAGAATCCCCAACTGGTTGAATGAGGGCATTGCCGAAGTGATCGCTTCCACCCAGTTTCCCCGTCCCGATGCCTACGCCGCGGCCATCGGCATGGCCAAAAGCAACCAGAGCATCGCCGAGCTTTTCACGATGACGAGGATGGACGGCAAGTGGTACCCGGTCATGCGCACGCTGGCCGAGACGCTCATTGCCCGCGACCACAAGGCGTTCATGGCGATGTTCGACGATCTCAAGGCGGGCATGTCGATCGAGGATGCGCTGCAAAAGCACTATCACTGGACGCTGCCGATGCTCGAGGCCGCCTGGCGGCAATATCTTCAACAAGTCGGACCGCGCCGCGGACGAAACTGAATCGCACGACATGGGGGCCGATTGAAGAAAGCGGCGAGTTCAACCGCCCGACTGCCGCAAGGCGTCGCGGGCGCTCCTCAACCTCGCCGCCTGCTGTGATTTCATCACCTGATCCAGATCGAACGGGCTCATGCCCGAGCGGTCGGCGGCCTTTTGCAACATCTGCCGCTCCTCCGGCTGGACCACGCCATCCGCCAGCGCTGCCGCCGCCATCGCCTCAAGCCATTGCCGCGATTCGTCGCGACTTGACGGTTCGGGAATGTGCAATTCCCCTTGAACGGCCGCATCAACCAAATGCTGCAACTGTTCATCGGGAACGCGATAGATCCGCGCGGTATGCCTGAGCATTTGCACCTCGGCGGGATCGATTTGCCCGTCGGCATACGCCATTTGCACCATCCGCGCCAGCAAGGCCGCCCGCGAAAACGGCAACGGCGGCGGTCCGGCGCGCCTTGCACCCCCCACCGCGTCACCGGTCGATTCCGTGCCGCTCAATTGCGCCATCAGCGCCATCGCTTTGGGCGCTGTGGTGGGATACACCGCCGCCAGCACCCAGTCGGCAGATCCGTCGTTGAGCACCTGCCCGCAAAACTCGCAGGCGTTGGACGTCGTCTGCGACTGCGGCGCGCCGCACTTTGGGCAGTGTGCCGAGGAAATCGCGTGTCCCGCGTTCGTCCGCACATCCGGTTTGCGAATGAGCACGAAGAGCGTGTGGCGCAGCGTGCTGTGTCCGGTTAATTGCGCCGGCTGGTTGGGACGCTGTGTAAAACCCTTGCCAGCCCATGCGATATCGACCAGCGCCCGGTCCGGCGTGTCCGCATCATGCGACAAGACAATCCCGCGCGTCGTCACCGAACCCACCGCGCAGTCGCCGTACCAGCTTCGTTGACCGTCACGCATAAAGGCGGGTGATTTGACCGCCAGCGCGCAGTAGTCGTCGGTTGCCACCTTGCGCAACGGATCAACTTTCGCCAGCCGCTCGGCCGCATCCTGACGCCAGAAGATGACCGACGCCCGATCCTCCAGATGCTGAAGATTGAAATCCGCATCCTTGGATTGAAGCTCGCGAACTCCCGCCGGCACCTGGTCCGGGCGGGCGCGCCATTCCGATTCCTGGGTGATCTCCGCGAGCACCCAGTCGTATTGCCCACTGCGAAGCAGCGCCTTGCAGTGCGTGCAGTTGGCGAACTGGTTCATCTCGATCGGCGCGCCGCAATTGGGGCAATGCCCTTCGATTAATCCTGGTTTGGATGGATCCGTCGCGGCCCCACGCCGGCGAAGAAACGACCAGTATTCAACAAACGGCTCGGGCGCTGTCGAGCCTTGCATGCGGCTGCCATCTTGCAGGGATGCGCGGTAATCGACCGCGCTGGCGCTGATGCGAAGGGTCAGCGTGTCGAACAGCGCATCGCTTTCGAGCGCGGCGAGCATGAGGCTTTGGATTTCAATGTCGCTCATCTGATCGTGGTAGCCAAGCAGCTTCTGCTCGTCGATCTGAAGTGAAAAGCGTTCGTGGATTCCATCCGAAATGAAAGGTCGAACCGCGTCGAGGCGCTGCCCGCACCACGCGGCCTGTATCTTCATGAATGCCGAGCGGACGCGATTGGCGAAAGCGTCCGGATCAAACGTCGGGTCAAGCTCCCGCATCCGCGCTACAAGCTGCGTGTGTGTGTAGCGGGCGTCGGCTTCATTGCCCCTGCGGATCATGCTGTTGGCGTACGCCTGCTGCCCGCGGCTGGCCAGGTATTTGATGAGGATGAACGCGGCGACGATGAGAAGAAAAATGAAGATCCCGACAGGCGAATCACTGCCTCCGCCTCCCCCACCGCCGAAGCCGCCTCCGCCGCCGAAGCCACCGCCGCCAAATCCCCCGCCTCCGCCAAATCCGCCGCCGCCTCCCCCGCCCCCAAAGCCACCCCCTCCACCGGCCCGCCCGAAAGCGAGAGAGGCATGCGTCACCAGAGCG
>CAYTAP010000021.1:20457-38429 GCA_964435775.1 uncultured Tepidisphaeraceae bacterium | reverse complement strand
TGACGCCGCCGGGGACGGCGATCGCCTTGACCATCGCCGCGTTCTTGAACACCCCAAAGTCCGTCGTCTGCCCAAGTTTCGTGATGTCATGCAGCTCCATCCCATAGCGCAGGTCCGGACGATCCGACCCATACCGGTTCATCGCATCGTCATATTCTATGTGCGGGATCGGGTTTGGAATCTCCTTGCCCAGCACCTCTTTCCAGATTCGCCGCATCAACCCTTCCGTGACCGCGATGATGTTCTCGCGGTCGATGAAGCTCATCTCCACGTCAAGCTGGGTGAACTCCGCCTGCCGATCCGCCCGCGGATCCTCATCCCGAAAACAGCGGACGATCTGCATGTACTTGTCGCACCCGCCGATCATGAGCAACTGCTTGAAGAGCTGTGGCGACTGCGGCAGGGCATAAAAGCTGCCGGGCATCAACCGCGCCGGGACGAGAAAATCCCGCGCGCCTTCAGGTGTGCTTTTCGTCAGAAAGGGCGTCTCGATTTCCCAGAAGCCGAGGTCATCCAGGTGCTCGCGCATAAGCCGCGTCACCCGATGCCGCGTCCGCAGCGTCTGCTGCATCTCCGGCCGGCGCAGGTCGATGTACCGATGCTGCAACCGCTTCTCCTCATTGACATTCTCCGAGCCATGCGGCGTGAACGGCGGCGTCGGCGAAACACTCAGCACCTCCATCGTCTTCACCCGCACCTCAATATGCCCCGTCGGAATCTTCTGGTTGATCACCTCCGCCGCCCGCGCTGACACAAGGCCGCTGACGCTGATCACCCATTCACTTCGCAGCCGCCGCGCTTCATCCAGGCACGCCGCCCCGCAGTCGTCGGCGTCGAACACCAGTTGCGTCAGCCCGTCCCGGTCGCGCAGGTCGATGAAGACCAGCCCGCCGTGATCCCGGTACGAATGCACCCAACCGGCCAGTTTGACTTCCTTCCCGACGTCTGTTTCCCGCAAAGAACCGCAAGTAACCGAACGATATCGTGTTTCAATGGCTTCCATGAATCTCTTTACCTGATGAACAATTGTGTAATGTGATCGATCCTGCCCGGTGCCCCGCCCGCTTAAAGTCCCCCAACCGTCCACCGCGGCTTCTCCAGCCATCGCCGGAGCACCTTCTCGGCGGGTTTATTTTCCGGAGTATAGCCCCGGTCCTCCGCGCCGCCGTCGCCGGGCGGCCATTCCCAGATGCTGAATCCCCCCAACCACGGCTTGCCGTACCAAGCTTCAAAAAAAGCCTCGTACAACCGCCTTTGCAAGTCCAGATCAATCGGTTCGCTCACCTTCGTGTAATCCCACGGCTCATGGGCGGCATTGGCCAGGCTGCACCAGCCAACCTCCAGAAACATCAGCGGCTTGCCGGTTTTCTCCACAAACGGCTTGAGGTCGCGCTGGATTTCACCCCACCGCGCCTTGATCTGCGGCACGGTCACGTTGTGATCCTTCCCCATCTTCCAGTAGCTGTTCATGCCGATCAGATCGAGTTCGTTCCAGAACGGGACGGCCGTGTAATGGTCCCAGTTCGACGAATACGTCAGCAGCCCATGGTAAATCTCCCGCACCGAGCGAATCGTTTTGTCCCATTGCTCCGGCAGCTTTTCGGAGCTGACGAGTTCCGATCCCACGACGAGCATGTCCACCCCCGTCCCTTGCGCGATCCACGCGAAGTGACCGATCATGTCACGGTAGCTGTCAAACCAGTCATCCCAGCTCCTGGGCGCCAGCGTCCCGCGCCATTCGTTGCCGGTTGGATTGTCCAGCAGCACGATGGGCATCAGGATCACTCGAAGCTTGCGCTCCTTGGCGTGCCTGATCAGCGCTCCCAGTTGATCCGGCGTCGGGGTCATCCGCATGTCGAGGTAAATCCGGCTGCTTTCACCATTTTCCTGCCGCGCATCGACCACCAGCAGCACTGTGTCCGCGCCGACCGCCGCGATTTCATCAATGCTCTTTTTATATTTGTCGATCCAGTCCACCCGCTGCACCTGCATGGCGACGCTGCGAAACGGCAGCGCCTTCAAAAGCATCTGGCTCGAATGTTCCGACGGCATGGGCGCGTTCTCAACCACCGCCGTGGGAACCGTCGGCGCATCAGCACCCGACCACGCCACGCACCCGAAAATTGCCAGGTATGCGAAGACCGCCACCAATACAATCGCCCGTCGCGCCATATGCGGATCATTCCTTCCATTCGCGCCGCGATCCGCTTTCCGCCGGATCCCGCGGGCGGTGCATCATAAGGAGATGGCGTGCATTGCGGTAGGGGAGGGCAACGTCATAGCTGGGTCGTTCCGTTCTCCGGCGCGGCGTGCCACAGTTCAAAAAATGAACCACAGATAAACACGGATGTCGAGGTTCCATGTACATCCCAGTTCATTTGCGATTTATTTCCTGTAACGTGGCGAACGCCACGGAGAACCGAATGATCCGGCAGTTTCTGACGCGGTTCAGTCAAGGATCATTGGAATGTTCATTGTGACGTGCGGCGGCGTTTGTTGTGCCGGTATTGTAACTGTGGGACAAAATCTCCAGAATCTCCTCCCGATCCCGCTTCTGCTTCGGCGTTTCCTCCTCCTCATCCGGCGTCTCGGGAATCACCACGTCCACCTCCGCCTCTTCAGGCAGATTCACCGGCTTGAGCGGCCGAAAAGCGCCGCGCTCCCATCGCGCCTTGATTGTTGACATGATGGCCACCTCTCTTGGGGTATTATACCCCGCCTCACGCGCCGCATCCGCCGTGTCGCCTTCCCATCACCCATGCTTGGTCCGCATCGATTCCTGATATCGTCCATGTCGGCCCATGTCGCGCTGTTGCAGGAACTCGATCATCCGCCGAACCTGCGGGTTCAAACCATTTTGCATGTTGAACTCCGCCATCGTTCGCGTCATCGGCTTTTCACGGAAAAACAGCCGCCGACACGCATCATCCAGCGCCTCGACATCATCGTCCGTGTACCCCGCCCGCTTGAGCCCCACATCGTTGACCCCGCGCACGAGGTCCGCCCCGTCCACCTTTACAAACGGCGGCACATCGTGATGAATCCGCGACATCCCCGCGATGAACGCCACCTCCCCGATCGTCACAAAGTGATGAATCCCCACCGCACCCATGATGTTGACGTAATTCCCCACCAGCACATGCCCCGCGATCATCGTGTTGTTGGCCATGATGACGTGGTCCCCCACATGCACATCATGCCCCAGGTGCACGTTGACCATGAACAATCCATGTGAACCAATGCGCGTCAGCCCGCCCCCCAGCACCGTCCCCGTGTGCATCGTCACCGCCTCACGGATGATGTTCCCATCCCCAACCTCCAGCCGCGTTGGCTCCCCCCGATATTTGCGATCTTGCGGCCCGCCTCCCAGCACCGCGTTGGCGTGAATCTCATTACCCCGTCCGATTGTCGTATGTCCCGTCAATGTCACATGGTTGTGCAGGCGCGTACCCGCGCCGACGACCACGTTCGGACCAATGACGCAGAACGGACCGACTTCCACGTCGTCGGCCAATTCCGCTTGGGGATCGACTACAGCAAGGGGCGAAATCTTTGGCATAGGGCTCGATGGTTCGGGGCTTGATTGTCGGGCTCGCACGGTTCTGCCATGAACTTCCATCACAGGACGCGCCAACCCAGCAACCTTTCAACCCACGGTCTCTCCTTTTAGACAGGTTCGGCATCCACCAACATAAACTTGATGTCCGCCTCCGCCGCTAACTTATCTTGTACAAATGCTTTACAACGGACATGCCCCGTCCGGCTCTTGACGCGCACCGTCACCGCCTCCAGGATCAATTGATCGCCGGGGATGACCGGATGCCGCATCTTTACCTTATCCATACTCAATAGAACCGCAAGTTTTCCCGTATGTTCCAGCTTCCGGCTCAGGAGCAAGCCCCCCAGTTGCGCCATCGCCTCCACGATCAGCACTCCGGGCATGATCGGCGTCCCCGGATAGTGCCCCTGAAAGAAAATGTCGTTAAACGTCACATTTTTGATCCCCACCGCCTTCTCATCCCCCGTGATCTCGATTACCCGGTCCACCAGGAGCATTGGGTACCGATGCGGCAGGATTCGCTGAATCGCCCGGATGTCCAGCGCGGCGTCGCTCCTGTGGATCAGTGCCTCCCGCCCGCTGACCGCCTCCGCCTCCAATATCCGACGCGCCAGCCGGTGGTTCATCGCGTGGCCGCTCTTGCGGGCGATGATTCGCCCATGCACCGGCCGACCCACCAGGTACAAATCCCCCAGCAAATCCAGCAGCTTATGTCGCGCGCATTCATCGGCGAACCGAAATGCGTTGTCAATCGGTCCGCTCGGCGCGATGACGAGCAATTCCGCCGGCGACAAATGCTTCCCGATCCCCCGCGCCCGCAATTCCGCAGCCTCATTTTCGAACACAAATGTCCGCGCTGGCGCGACCTGTGTCAGGAAGTCCTCCCCATCCCCCTTGCCATGCGTTCGAAACGCATAAATCTGCCGCCCAAGGGGTGATGGTCCTTCGAAATCGTAAATGAGCTCCAAGTGATCCGTCGGCCCGGGCAGGGCGACGAGGCTCGCCTCCCCATCGGTGATCTGCACCGGTTGGTCGATGACCACCGGCCGCCGATCCGCCTCCTGCTCCACCACCCCCGCCTCGGCCAGCGCCATGGCGAATGGCCTGCTGCTCCCATCCCCTCCTGGCAGTTCCCCAATCGTTCCCCCCGTCACACGAACCACCGCGTTGTCCACTTCCATGCCCGCCAGCGCCGCCATGCAATGCTCGATGGTCTCGACGAACAACGTCCCGTTTTTCAAGCACGTCCGCCGTGGTCGAGGGAGCACGTTCCGGACCAGTGCCGGAATCGTCGCCACCTTTCCATCCTGTTCCCGGACAAACGTGATGCCGCTGTTCGCCTCCGCCGGCTCAAAGGTCAGCGTCGCGGTCTCTCCCGAGAAGAGCCCCGCTCCACTGAAGGAGACTTCGCGCGAAATTGTCCGCTGCCGGCTTGCCACGTGTTTCACTCGCGCACACCACCACCCCCTTCCCCCGGCCAAACCGCGGGTTCATCCCAATTATACATACCCCAGCTCCAATCGAAAGCCGTCGTTACAAGCCGCCCATTCACCCTCCGCCGAGTCACAAGTGCCACGAGCCGAAGGCGTAAGCGACGGACCACATCACACCGCCGGATGGCCCTGTCAATTCTTCGCATTCAATTATTGATACATGGAAAATGTCTTGTACCATGAACTTGGGTTTGGCCGCTTGGGCCAATGGGCATAGATAGCCGGCCCGAGGATCGATCGACCTCCGCATGTGCGGAAGTTTCGGTGCTTCCGGCCTCAAGGGTGTCATGTTGTGCCTCTGGCACACGGGATCATTTCAGTTCACATTGTTCAGGAGATCGGCATGACTGGAAATATACAGCCTACGGAGAGTGTCTATCTTAAGGGTGCTCGGCGGCAGGCCAAAACCCGTTCGGCTCGGCGTTCGTTTTTTGAGGTGGAGGTTCTTGAGGACAGAAGGCTTCTGTCGGCCTCCATCGTCTCCGGTCAAACCGTCTCCGGCGTGCTCGATCTCGGCCAGACGGCAACCTACACCTTTACCGCCAATGCCGGAGACAGCGTGATCGTGTCGGGCGGGAAGACGGGCCTTCCCCTGTACGACCATCCGGAATACAACGCGGCCACCGATATCTATTTGTATGCCCCCAATGGGTCGGTGATCGATCATCAGGTGGGCAGTTCCGTCGCCACATCCGGCTCAACGACGGTCGCCCATGTGACGAGCACCGGCACCTACACCGTGACTCTTCAGGAAAATGGCGGGGATCAGGTTCTCCGATACAACATGACGGTGGTCGTCGTTCCGGGCGCTCAGCATGATCCCAATGGCGGCGGTTTGTTCGATGGCGCCAAGGTCACCGGCGCGATCGAACCCGGCGGCTTGGATGTTTACACCTTCTCCGGTCGCGCCGGCAACAACGTCAACATCGCCTTGAACAAGATCGATCTGGATCCCCAGGGCTCGTTTTATCGCGCTGCGACAGACCTCACCTTGTATGGCCCCGACGGTACACTCATCGAAAACAACCTGGGCCTGGGATATGGACGGACTTCCACCTCAACCATCACCCGGCAACTCACGACCGATGGAATCTACACAATCGTGGTCGGCGAATCGTATGGCGATGACTACTACACCTACAGCCTGTCACTTGGCAATTCCAACTACCCCAACGGCGGCGCCGGACCGCTCGTCAACGGACCGATGACCGATCACCACCTCGTGGCCGGCACCGATGCCGGCGCGGCTTCCAATGTCCGCGTCTATGACCTCGGCGGCAACATCATTCAAGGCTTCCATCCTTTCGATGCGGCCTTCACTGGTGGCACGACCATCGCCAGCGGCGATGTCAACAACGACGGCACGCCCGACATCATCGTGGCCGCCGGCGTGGGCGGATCAACCAACATCCGCGTGTTCAATGGCAACAACGCCCAGCCCCTGCCCGGCGCCCTGGGCAGCTTCCTGGCGTACCCCGGCGTGGGTGGTGATCCGGCCGTCCCCACCTCCGCTTTCTATACACTCGCGTTCCAGGGACAGATCAACGTCGCTTCCGGTGACATCAACGGCGACGGGCATGATGACATCATCGTTTCGATTGCCGCCAATGGCCCGCCGCACTTGAAGGTCTTCAGCGGCGCCGACGGCTCCGAACTGATGAGCATTCTGGTTTACCCCGGCGCTTCCGACCCGGCCGACCCGGCCTATTTCGGCAATGCCTTCCAGGGTGGCGTGCGAATCGCCTCCGGCGATGTCACCGGCGACCACCGCGACGACATCATCACCGCCGCCGGTCCGGGCGCCGGCCCGCACGTCAAAGCGTATGACGGTGTGACGCACAACGAAGTGAAGAGCTACTACGCCTATGACCAGGCCTATTCCGGCGGCGTTCGGGTGGCGGCCGGAGACTACAACGGCGACGGACGCGCCGAGATCATCACCGCCGCCGGCATCGGCGCCGGCCCGCACGTCAAGGCCATCGACGCAGCCAGCAGCAACGAACTTGCCAGCTTTTATGCCTACGATCCCGGCTTCCTGAACGGCATCTGGATCGCCTCGGCCGATCTCAATAACGACGGCAAAGCTGAAATCCTCACGATCCCCGGCGCCGGCGCCGCGTCGAATGTCAAGGTCTTCCAGGGCAATGGCGGATATGCTCCCAGCGCCATTTCCAGCTTCTTCGCGTTCGATGTCGATTACATCGGCGGCTCCCGAATCGCCGCGGCGGCGGGATGATGGGTCCAAATCGCCGCCGGCCACGGGGCGAATCCTCCGGCGTCGGCGAAGCAACACGTCCCAGAGAGGGATGCGCCGTGTCGGCGAGGGCGGGAGGCATTTCATGGCTCAAGCCCTCCGCACGGACGAAGACTTACATGCAACCTTGGCTTGTGTCCTTCCACACTTGCAGGGTCAAGATCGGCCGAAGCACGCCGCACATGCCGAGGGCGGCATCCTGACCGATGTGGTTGACCTCAACGATGGGCGCTTGCGCATCGTCCGCTTGAGGCAGGCGGTTGATGCGATCTTGTGTCATCGCGGCCCAGGCGGCGGGACCGCGCTGGACCTGTTCGCGCAGCGCCGGTGCAATGCCAGCCATGGCGCGGCAATGGCAATCGAAGAATCGGTGCAGTTCGGCGTCGTATGCGTCGCGGTCGGTGGTCCATAGCTTCATCAAGCGGGCATACGCCGCCACGGCGACGTCGCGGCGCTGGAGGGCGCCATCGAGGCCGAGGCGTTTGGGGAGGGTGAGCAATTCCGTGAAACGCGCCGGATCATCATCCACTTCCTTCCCAAAATAGATCCGCGCCTCGCCGCGCTCGGCCAATCCGGCCGCCCCCATCATTCCCAGGATCACCAAGCCGCCATTGGAGACCAGCCGGTGCATGACCAGTGGGGGAAAATGGACGTAATCGCCGGGATTCAGTGGCATGCGGCGGTAGCCATTGGCCGGATCGTGAAACTCCACCGCGCCCTGGCCGCGCAGGACGTAATAGGCTTCATCCGTCACGGCATGAACATGCGGGCACCCGGAAAACTCCCCATCGGGCGCGCGATGCTGGGCGTAGACATGCACTTCGGTCAGCCCGATGCCGCCGATCATTCCGATGGGATGGGTGGCGTCGCCTTCGGACGGCTTGGGAAGCACATCACTCATGAATCAAGCTCCGAGCGGCGGCAGGTGCGATGCTGGGTGATCGACCGCACCATCATTTCACACGCCGCCATCGTTTCGAGATTGTTGCGCACGCTGATGCCCGGTTCGATTCCCTGACGGATGTACGCGAGAAAATCACGCAGGACATCCGATTCGCCGTTGCCCGGTTCGGGCGTCAGTTCAACCAGCGGCGTCGATTCAAAGTTATGGGTCGGGCGTGGGTTGAACGTCAACTGCCCATCCTTGTGGTACAGCGCTCCGCGTTCGCCATGGACCTGGATTTCAAGCGAAGCCCGGGCGGTGTCGTGCGCATGGAGGTAATGGACATGCGCGCCGTTGGCGAAGCGCAGATGAGCCGTCGTGTTGGAATCATCATGCGGATACGCCGACCATGGCGCGCGCCACGCGAAGGCCGTGATCGACTCAATTGGGCCGAGCCAGTCGAGCAGGTTGTCCAGGTGATGGCAGGACATGTCCCAGATCGCGGCAAAGGGATAGGTCAGCGTCCGGGGTTCGGGACGCACACGCGGCTGGCTGTAGCTGATCAACTGTACCCGTCCGACGTGCGCCGCGAAATCCGAATCGTGGATGGCGCGTCGGATCGTGCGCTCGGCGGGGTGATAACGATAATTCTGCGACACCGCCGCGACCGCGCCGGGCGTTGTGGTGGCGAGGTGGGCCAATTGTCGGGCCGCGGTCCAGTCCGGCGCCATGCCCTTTTCAATCAACACCGGCACGCCCGCCTTGATCAACTGCGACGCCATCGGCACATGAAAAATCGTGGGCGTGCAGACGATCGCACAATCGATCTGATTGCGCGACGTGGCGAGGGCATCATCAAGGCTGGTGAAGCACGCTGACGCGGGCAGCCCACGTGCATTGGCGACCTCCGCCAGGGCGGCGGCGTTCACGTCGCACAGCACGGACGGACGAAAGCCACTGGTATCGTTGCATCGATCGAGCGGCCAGCGCCCGCGATTGGTGATCCCCACATGAAGCACGCGCAGCGGCGAATCAGTCACGGATATATCCACTGTCATCGGGTTGGCTCGCTGGAGGTGAACACGACCGACAGTTGGTCCAATTCATCAGGAGACCAAAGCCCGTCGCGATAGAGGATGCGATATCGGAAACTAAGCGCCTCTCCCTTGCCAAGTTGCAATGGCTCGTGAAAAAGAAACGCCGCGTTCATGAAGTTGTACCCGTTGATGCACTTGCCGTACCAAGGGCTGGGCGATCGCGGATTGGATGGATGATCGAACATCGCCAGGGAGACCCGCTGGTTTTTACCGCCATCCATCAGCCCTTCGAGCGCCGCCCAGGGTCCGGTCTGTCCGGTCATCGCCTGGGTTGGTTCCGCGCCGGGGGTGATGAAACGCGCGTCATGCAATTCCCGCGAAGCCCGAAAGATCAACCCGCCATAGCCGCCCCAGGTGGTGAAGGGCGTGCGATCAAGCAGCAGATCCTGCTGGGCATGGAGGGTGGTGGACCAATCAATGCATCCGATCCCGGCGTCATCGCTGGAGGTGACGAGGGAGCGTTCCTCTCGAATGGCCAATCCTCCCGCGGCGGCGGTCCATTCAAGTTGATGCTCGATCCCGGCCGAGCGATCGGAGAGCAGGGTGGCGCGCGGTTCTCCGTTTGACTTCTGGATGCCGAACGGGGGCGTTTCCTCCCAGAAATTAACACCATTCATGTATTTAATTGTGAACCAAAGCCCCCGATGCCAGGGATGATCCGACATCTCAAAGCCGCTCAGCACATGCCCGGCCGGCGTGACCAGGGGATGCACGCATGGCTTGGTGAGCGTCGGCGGATATCGGTAGACGAGGTTGTTCCCGGGGGGTGATTCAACTGTGATGTCGCTCGCCCAATTTTGTCGAAATGCGATGGTTGGCGTAGGATTCATAGGGTAACCATCATGCCACAGGGCACGCTGGATACAAGGTGTTGTCGCGTGAAATGAATCCAATTCGGCCGGTCGTTTGGTTTGGGTGAGCGCCATGACAAGCATTTTCTCGTTTCCAACGCGAACGCTGTTCGGGCCGGGTGCCGTTTCCGATGTCCCAAGGGAACTGGCGGCGCTGGGCGTCCGTCGGCCGCTTGTGGTCACGGATGCGGGCGTTGCCAAGACGGCGGCCTTTGCGGCATTGGCCGAGACGCTGGGTCTTGCAGCCAGGGATAAGAGCTGGTTCATTTACAGCGGCGTCCATCCAAACCCAATCGAAGCGGACGTGCGTGAAGCGGCGGCGCTTTGTCAAAAACACCAATGCGACGGCGTCATCGCCATCGGCGGTGGCAGTCCGTTGGATGCCGGCAAAGCCGCCCGATTGCTCGTCAAGCGACCCGGTTTTGATCTCTCGCGGTTTTATGATGAGCCCGATTGGTCAAAGTTGCTGCCGTTCATCGCCATACCCACGACCGCCGGAACCGGCAGCGAAGTGGGACGCAGCGCGGTCATCACAATCGGCGCGCAGCATCGCAAAGCCGTGCTCGGCAATCCGGCGCTCCTGGCGAACGTCGCGGTGCTCGACGCAAAATTAACCGTTGGCCTGCCTGCGAAGTTGACGGCGGCCACCGGCGCCGACGCCCTGACCCACTGCATCGAAAGCTACACCTGTCCGGTGTATCACCCGATGTGCGATGGCATCGCGCTTGAGGGCATTCATCTGATTGTCGAGGCGCTGCCCAGGGCGGTGAAGGAAGGAAATGACCTTGACGCCCGCGGCGACATGCTGATGGCCGCGTCGATGGGAGCGGTCGCGTTTCAGAAGGATCTTGGCGTGGTCCATTCGCTGGCCCATCCCCTGTCGGCGGTCTGCGGCATGCACCACGGGTTGGCCAACGCGCTGTGCCTTGTCGAGGGGATGAAGTTCTGCTCGGCGCGCAAGCCGGGGGTTTATCGACGGGTGGGGTTGGCGTGCGGGTTGGATGTTTTGCCGGCGACCGATGAGTCAGCCGACGCGCAAACAATCGCGTTCATCGCCGATTTCCTGCGTAACCTCGGATTGTCCGGCCGTCTGCGCGACCATGGCGCGCAAGCGTCGCAACTGGATGAATTGGTGCGCCAGGCCTTCGCCGATCCGTGCCATCGCACCAACGTCGTCCCCGTCACCGAAGCGGATTTACGAAAGCTCTACGAAGCGGTTTTGTGAGTGGGGAAAGTAGTAGCAAGCCAAGAGGTTTTTGTGAACGTTCCAACGCAACTGTTTATGGACGGGCATTATGTCACCGGCGCCGGCGGGGGACGCCTCGCTTTGATCAATCCGGCGACCGAAGGGAAGTTTGCGGAGGTCTCCCCCGCGTGTGAAATCGACGTGGACAGCGCCGTGCGCGGCGCGCAAGCGGCGTGGGAGAATGGTTGGCGCGATCTGTCGCCGGGCAGGCGGACGGAAATCCTTTACAACGTCTCCCGTCAGTTGAGAGACAACCAGGAGCGCATCGCGCAACTGGAAATGATGCAGGTGGGCAAGCCGATCTCCGATGCCCGGGATGAGGCCGGGATGGGCGCGCGGGTGTTCGAGTATTACGCCGGCGCGATCTCCCGATTTTGTGGACAGACCATCCCCGTCGCCCGCGGCGGTTTGGATTTCACGCTGCGGGAACCGATGGGGGTTGTCGGCGCGATCGTGCCCTGGAACTTTCCCTTCGCGATCGCCTGCTGGAAAGCCGCACCGGCATTGGCGGCGGGGAACTGCGTGGTGCTCAAGCCCTCTCCGCTGTCGCCATTGACGGCACTCCTGCTCGGCGAGATCGCCCACGAAGCGGGGTTGCCGGCCGGCGTGTTGCAGATCCTGATCGACGGAGAAGGTTCGGCGGTGGGAGAGGCGATTGTCCGCCATCCCGGCGTGCGCAAGATTTCGTTCACAGGTTCCACCGCCGTCGGATCGCGCATCATGGCGCAGGCGGCGGGAGACCTGAAGCGCGTGTCGCTTGAACTGGGGGGCAAGTCGCCCAACATCATCTTCGCCGACGCCGACTGGGAAAAAGCCGCCGACACGTCCCCCATGAGCGTGTTCGCCAACACCGGGCAGGATTGCTGTGCGCGCAGCCGGGTCTTCGTGGAACGTCCGATCTACGAGGCATTTTTACAACGATTCGCCGAGGCGACCGATCGGTTGAAGGTCGGCGATCCGGCCGACGAATCCACACAGATTGGACCGATGGCCTCGATGCAGCGCCGCGCGACGACGGAAAAATACGTCGCCGAAGCGCGCCGGATGGGCGCGACCGTTATCCGGGGGGGCGGGCGCGTTGGCGACAAGGGATACTACTTCGCCCCGACGATCCTGACGGACATGAAGACATCCGATGCCTGCTGGCGGGAGGAGATTTTCGGTCCGGTGGTCTGCATCCGTCCCTTCCATGATGAAGCGGCGATGCTGCGGGAAGTCAACGAGTCGCCCTATGGGTTGAGCGGCTCGATCTGGACCGGCAACATTCAAAAGGCGCTGCGCGTCGCCCGGCGGGTGCAGAGCGGCGTCTTGAGCATCAACAGCAATTCCAGCGTGTTTGTTGAAGCCCCCTTTGGCGGATACAAACAAAGCGGCATGGGACGCGATCTGGGCATGAGCGCGATGGAGGCATGCACGGAATTGAAAAACATCTACGTGGGCGAATAAGTCGCCTAGTCGCGGCCGAGGATCGATTCATATGGACAGCGGGAAAACCAATCGGACGACGTGTGGGCCTACGGAGCGAAGATCATCCATGACTCCAGAGACATTGGCCGACAACATCAAAACCGGACGAATCGACACCGTGATCGTGGCGTTTCCCGACGTCTTCGGACGGCTCTTGGGCAAGCGTTTCACCGGCCAGTTTTTTCTCGATGACGTGGTCGCCCACGGCACGCACGGCTGCGACTACCTGATGACCGTCAACCTCGACATGGAACCGCAAAACGGTTTCGCCCTGGCCAACTGGGATAAGGGATATGGAGACGCCTCGCTCATCCCCGACATGACAAGCCTCTTCAAGATTCCCTGGCAACCCGGCACGGCGATGGTCGTCTGCGATTACGCCGACCCCCAGGGCAAGCTGGTGCCGCAGGCGCCGCGCTCGGTGCTTCGACATCAGTTGGATCAACTCGCGGCCCGGGGATACAGCGCGTACACCGCCAGCGAATTGGAGTTTTTCCTTTTCAACAACACCTTCCACCAGGCGCATGAAAGCGACTACCGCAACCTGACCCCATCAAGTGATTACCGCATCGACTATCACACCATGCAGCCGGCGCGCGATGAGCAACTCATGCGCCAGATTCGCAACCAGATGAACGAAGCCGGCGTTCCCGTGGAAGGGAGCAAAGGTGAGTGGGGGCACGGCCAGCACGAGTTGAACTTCATCTATGATGTGCCGCTGCTCATGGCCGACCGGCATGTGCTTTTCAAGCAGGGGGTCAAGGAGATCGTCCAGCAATACAACCAATGCGTCACCTTCATGGCCAAGCCGTGGGACACCGAAGTCGGCAGCAGTTGTCATGTCCACATCAGCTTGTGGGATGAGCAAGCCAATCGCCTGTGGGATGAAGCCGGGCGGGGGGGCTCCAAACTTTTTCGCCAGTTCCTCGGCGGATTGCTGAAATATTCCCCCGAACTGTGCTATTTCTTCGCGCCGACGATCAATTCCTACAAGCGGTATCAGTCCGCGAGCTGGGCGCCCACGAAAATGGGGTGGTCGATGGACAACCGGACCGTCGGCTATCGCGTGGTGGGGCGGGGCAAGAGCTTCCGCATTGAAAACCGGATGCCCGGCGCGGATGCCAATGCATATCTTGCCTTCGCCGCCATGCTCGCCGCGGGAATGGCGGGGATTGAGGAGGACCTTGATTGCGGCCCGGCTTACGAGGGCAACGCCTATGTGGATAAATCCCTTCAGGCGCTTCCCCAGTCCCTGCGTCAGGCGACGGAGTTGCTCGACCAAAGTCGCATGGCCCGCAAAGCATTCGGTGACGCCGTGATCAATTTTTACGTCCACACCGCCCGCCTGGAATGCCTGGCGTCCGAACAGGCTGTCACCGACTGGGAGCGAAGACGCTATTTCGAGCAGATTTGAGGCGCGACGCCGCATCTGATGCGGCGTTGGGAAGATTGTGAAATCTTGACACCCCGGATGGGCGTATGCTACGGTTCGCGCCACTGTTGGACGTGGCTTTTACACGGCAGGGACACGATTTTTCATCTGATGAAGCGTGCTTCGGCAAACGCTGCGGAAGAAGGGAAATGAGTAGGCCCGAACGAGGTGTTTCTCGGCTGTGATAGGGGGTCGGTTGCATCGCCTGGAGTACCACCTGATGAATCGCTGCCGTGCGCTGCTTGGACCAATCGCGTTGTGCGTGTTGATGGCCGGAATCGCGACGGCCGGTGTGTTGCCGCAAACGATTGTCACTGGCGACGCTTCATCGGCGGATGCGACCAAACAGATCCAGTCATTCATCGATCAACAGGTCAAGGCGCTCTCCGACGCCACACAGCCCTCGGCTCAGCAGGCCGCCCGCGATGCGTTGATTGGCGAGGTGGTGGGGGCGATGCAGCCGTCGTCGTCCTTCCTCGACGTCTATTCCAATGCTTTGGACAAGGCGCTCCTTCCGCTGACCCAAAGCGATGCCATGCGGGTGCGCCTGAATACCGCGATTGTCACCGCCCGGATCGCCGCCCGCGTCGAGAATGCCCGTTTGCGCGACATCGCCCACGCGCTGGTCAAGGATCAATCGGATGCCGTGGCGCTCTGGGGCATCAAGGCGGCGCATTGGATCCTTCCATCGGTCCTGCGCAATCCGCTGATCGCCCAATCCGACCCGCTTCTGAACGAAATCGTTCCAGCGGCGAAAAAGCATGCCGGCGGCGCGATCACCCAGGCGGCGTACGATGCCCTGAGCCTCGGCGTCATCGACAGCCGCGAGGCACTGGTGGCGCCGGACATGTTGAGGCAGACCCTGCCCCAGTTGCTTGATCTCCTCAAGTTTCGTGTTCAACAATATCAACATCGCACCCCCAGCGAACCGGCCGCCGAAAACCGCGCGTCGCTGTTCCTGGCGGATCGCCGGGTATGGTCGGTTGCCAGCGACGCCCAGCATGTGGAAATGGTGCAGTTGCTCAGCCAGTTGCTCTCCGTCGCCGGGCAACGCGCCACGCAGGATGCCAGCCACCGCGAGCAACTGGTCCCCGTGATCCAGCAAACCGCCAGCGCGCTCTGGGTGATGGCCGATTACCTCAAGGCCCCCGTGTTGCAGGCCGCGACAACCCCGCTCATCAAGCTTGGCGTCAACGCGCCCGGCCCGCAGATCATGAAGGATGTCGCCGCCGTCGAGCAGGCGATCCGGGGAATCAAGGGATTTGAAAGCGTGAAACCCGCGCCTGTGGTCGGCAAGGAAGAAGAACCCGCCACCCAGCATTCAGCGACAGCCACCGCCCCCGCGAATTGAACGCGCCATTGATCTCTCGCGCGACGCATGCCCAACACGGTCGCCGGACACTGCTGCGGCCAGCGGATGTGGCTCGCTCCTGTTAACGGACAACTGACCACTGACCACGGACAATCGACAACGGACAACGGATGGCCGTCAAATGGGACGCTTGTTATTGATTCCAGTTGCGCTGGTGATTCTGCTCGCGGGGGCGATGGTCTGGTCGGGGAGCGGGGGGGAGGCCAAGCCTGATTTCGTCTTCATCAATCGTGGCGAAATCGGCACGCTTGATCCCAACCGAATGTCCTGGTTGCAGGATATCCGCATCGGGTATGCGCTCTGGGAGGGGCTGTATACGCTCGACAACAAGACGCTTGAAGCGATTCCCGGTACGGCCGATCATCTCGAGATCAGCCCGGACCACCGCACCTACACCTTTCACATTCGCGCCGATGCCCGCTGGAGCGATGGATCGCCCGTTGTCGCGCAAGACTTTGTTTTTGCCTGGCGGCGAATGCTGCGGGAACCGGGGGACTATACTGAACTGCTTCACTGCATCGTCGGCGCCCAGGCGTATGAACAGGCGTATCGTCGCGGCGAGACGGATGATTTTTCCGGGGTGGGGATCGAGGCCCTTTCGCCCCAGGTCCTGCGGGTGCGGCTCATTCATCCGGTGGCATATTTCCTGGACTTGTGCGCCTTCCCGCCGTTCTTCCCCCTCAATGAAAAATCGATGTCATCCTTCGCCATCACCGATCCGTCCACCGGGCATGTGACTTATGACAAGCGCTTCACCCGCCCGCCGGCCCTCGTGACCAACGGCCCGTTCCGCATCGCCCGCTGGGAGTTCAAGCGTCACCTGATCCTCGAGGCATCGGACTACTACTGGGACCGGAAAAACGTCCGCAGCAGGCGGATTGAAGTGCTCAGCGCCGATGATCCCCTCTGGGGATTTCTTCGCTACGAAGCCGGAGGCGTCGATTGGATCGCCGACGCCACCGGCCAGATCGGCGCCGAACTCTATGCGCGACGCCGCAAGGATCTGCATGTATTTCCCGCGTTTGGCACTTATTTCTACGCGCTCAATTGCAATCAAACGCTCAATGATGGGTCGCATAATCCCTTCGCCGATGTCCGTGTCAGGCGCGCGTTTTCGATGGCCATCGATCGCGAGCCGATCGTCAAGACAATCACCCGGATGGGTGAGCGCATCGCCTATCGCTACATCCCTCCGGACGTGTTCCCCGACTATCATCCCCCGGCGGTGTCAGGATATGACGTGGCCAAGGCACAGGCGCTGCTTGCCGAGGCGGGATATCCCGGCGGCAGGGGCTTCCCCCGCGTGTCGATCCTCTTCAACAACGAGTTTCATCACGGCGACGTGGCGCAGCTCGTGCGGCGGCAGTGGCTGGAGAACCTGGGCGTCGATGTGAAGCTTGAGGGGCTGGAGGTCAAAATTTTTCGCCAGCGCCTGCACACCGGCGATTTCGCCATCGCGCGGGCAAGCTGGTTCGGCGATTACAACGATCCATCGACCTATACCGACAAGTACCTCTCCACCAGCGGGAACAATGATTCCAGTTGGAAAAACGCCGAGTACGATTCCCTCTGCGCCCAGGCCGCCGTCGAACCCGACAACGCCAAACGCATGGTCCTCTTTTCCAAGGCGGAGGGCATCCTGCTGGCCGAGCAGCCGATCATTCCGCTCTATTACTATGTCAACTGCTATCTCTATCGTGACAACGTGCGGGGATTGACGCTGCATCCGTTGAACCGGACGCTACTCAAGTGGGTGGGACGGGAAAAATCAGCCGATGCCGCCGCCGGGCGCTGACCAGGGCTTGATCTCATCACTCATCACGCATCACTCATCAAATTGACATGCCCGCTCGCTGCAGTTGCACGATCCACGCGGGCGTATTCTCGACATATTTCCGGATGTACTTACCCCGGCTGGCGTAGTACCACGCCGCGCCTCCCTGCCCGAACACCGCGACCAGCGCCAGCGTGGCGTACACGACTAGCGAAATCACACGCGCCAGGTCCTCGTATGGCCGCATCATCGCCGCCACTTCCGGCGCGCCGGCGAGCGCTGGGTCCATCGCCATCAGCGGCGCGCCCAATGCGTGATATAAGCCCCACGCGGCGTATCCGAGTAACAGCACCCCCAGGATGATCTGATTGCGCGCCAGCGCCCCGGCGGCGGTGTCATCCAGTTGCCGCAGGCGGCCAGCGCCCGCAAACTCCATCCATCCCACCGCCCCCATTCCCAACCCCAGGATCAGCCCGGCCGGATCAAACAGGCTGAACAAAACCGTCAATCCCGCGAAAAGCGAGATCGTCCCGCCGCTCACAGT
>CAYTAP010000021.1:15819-20447 GCA_964435775.1 uncultured Tepidisphaeraceae bacterium | reverse complement strand
AACCGCCGCGCCTCGGCCAATTGACGCATTTGCTCGGGAGTGAAAGTGGACTGCTGGCGCACCGACATTCCCCCATGATAACCCCGCGGCGAGCTCCCCGGCTACTTCGCCAGCTTTTGCAGGATTTGGCACCCCTCGCGCAGCTTTTCATCCGTTGTCGCGTAGCTGATTCGGAAATGGGTGTCCCGCTCGCTGAAGACGTTGCCCGGAATGATCAGCACGTTGTTTTCGATTGCGCGGGAGACAAAATCAGTGGCGGTCATCCCGTCGGGCGCCTTGGGGAAGGTGTAGAAGGCGCCTTGGGGTTTGACGATCTCAAACGCGCCCCGCAACCCTTCATACACAATATCCCGTTTGCGCTCGTACGCGGCCACCGCGTCATCCATGGGTACGTCCATCGCCTGCAACGCCGCCCATTGCAGGGGCGCAGGGGCGCAGACAAATGTATATTGCTGCAACTTGGTCATTTGCGCAAGAATCGCCTCCGGACCGGCGGCGTATCCAAGCCGCCATCCGGTCATCGCGTGACTCTTGCTGAAACCCCGAAGCAGGATGGTGTCGGGATGTATTTTTGCCGGTGAAAACAGCCCCGTGCCGCGCCGCTCATCATAGAGAAACGGTTCGTAGATCTCATCGCTGAGCAGCAGCAGATCGTGCTTGCGCGCCAGCTCCACCGCGGCCCGCACCTCGGCTTCGCTCATCACCGTTCCGGTGGGATTGCTCGGGCTGTTGAGCATGAGCATTTTCGTTCGCGGCGTGATGGCGCGCTCCACGCGGTCGGCGTGAAAGTGAAAGTCCGGGTAGCTGTTCACCGGAACGGATTTCCCGCCGGCCAGCGTCACCAGGTGCTTGTACATCACGAAATAGGGATCGAGGAAGATGACCTCGTCGCCGGGGTTGATGACCGACATCAAGACGAGCAACAGCGCGCCCGACACGCCGCTGGTGATGAGGACATCCCCAATGTCGCGCCCCACCTCGGCCGACAGGTCGCGCCGGAGGCGCTCGCGGAGCGGGGCGATGCCCTGGGTTTGGGTGTAGCGATTCTTCCCTTGTCCAATCGCCTCGATCGCCGCTTGCTTGATCGGCGTCGGCACGTCGAAGTCCGGCAGACCGATCGACAGGTTGATCGGATCCTTCATCTTCGCCGCCAGGTCAAAGACCTTGCGGATGCCCGAAGCATCAATCGCCAACGCACGCTGTGAGATGTAATCAGCGGGGGAACGCATCGCGCGTCCTAATCAATAAGCCGCTGGATCAAAACCCACGCTCCCCCCTCGACCTGAGTGGACTTTGATCCAGCCGGGTGGATCATTTCTTTTTGCCGGCGGCGGGTGCTGCCTTGGCGGCCGGCGCAGCCGCCCCCTTCGCGGGGGCCGCGCCTTTCGCGGCTGCAGGTGCTGCACCGGCGGCGGGAGCAGCGCCATCGGCGGCGACCTCTTCCTTAACCGCCTTGCCAACCGTCAGTTTGCGATGCGCAACCTTTGGCAGACCGAAAACGCTCTGCGATTCCGTCCATTTTTCCTCATCTTTGAGCTGATCCAGCCGCTCGGCGCGGGTCAGCACATTGCGGTGCCGAACCAGCGAACTGGCACTTTTCAAGCTTGCATCCAATGACATAAATCACCTCGACAATTGATCTTTCGGCGTTTGTTCTCGAACATCGGGCCTATATCGCACGAGTTCCCCGCCAATCTCTGACGCCGCACTGCGGCTCGACAGGGGCGGGAATCATACTCCCTGGCCGGTCGGCTTTCAACCCGGCTTGGTGCGTGACATCGCGCCTCAGCCCGTTTGAGTAGGTCCATTCATTCAGGTGGATCGGCCGGGCAGGTCGGGAAATAGCTTGGGTCGTCACTCGTTAAGGAATGACATGAGCCTGCGTCGGACAATGATTTTGCAGATCGGGGCGATGCTCGTCGGCTTGGTGCTGATCAGCGGGGCGTCCTTGTGGGGGCTCAACGGGCTGCACCAGGATTTTGGCGCGGCGCTGCGCGGGTATGAGGATTTGAGGACGATTTATGAGGTGGCGATGCGCGTCGGCGCGGCGAGGGCCCTGTTGGCGTCGGGGGAAGACAATGAGCCGCAGGCCGCCCGCGAGCTTCAGGCGGCGGTGAATTATTTTCAACTCGCCCTCGCCCGCAAGCGTGAAAGCACGCCGGGAGTGACCCCGGAGGACCAGCGGATCACCGAGTTGGAGGGAAAGGTCTGGGTGAGCCTGACCCATTCGTTTGTGCAATTGCGCCTCTGGATCCAGTTGCAGCCGATGTACGTGCCGCGGCAGGTACAGGTGGCTACGCTCGGGCCGGTCTATGCCAACGTGACGGGGTTGGCCGCGGAGATTCGCAAGAACATCGAGGAAAGCCAGCGTGCCGCCCATGAAAAACGCCGTACAACGATGATGACCACGGCGGCGGTCTCCGGCGTGGTCATGCTTGTTGCGGTGCTCATCGGCCTCGTGCAATACCGGAGCGTCACCGCGCCTCTGGGGCGGCTGCGTCGCAATGTGCGCGAGTTCGCCACCGGCAATTTCGCCCGGCGCATCCCCACTGATGGCTACGAGGAGTTCAATTCTCTCGCCAGGGACATGAACCACATGGCCGGTGAACTGGAGTCCTTGTACGAGGAACTCGAAAGAAAGGTGGCGATCAAGAGCCGGGAACTGGTCCAATCGGAGCGGCTGGCGAGTGTGGGGTATCTGGCGGCGGGTGTCGCGCATGAAATCAACAACCCTCTCAGCATCATCACCGGCTATGCGGAGATGTCGCTTCAGCGCGCGAAAAAAATCGCCGGTGAGAGCGGCGACAATGAGACCCTGAGCGCGCTGACGGTGATTTGCGAGGAGGCATTCCGATGCAAGCAGATCACGGAGAAACTTTTGTCGCTGTCGCGCTCGCCGGATGAGAGTAAAAGACGGATATCGCTCGCGACCGTGGCGCAAAACGTCGCGGGCATGGTGGGGGGGCTCCCGGCGTATCGGGATCGGCGGCTGGTGCTCTCGGATGACAGTCGCGCCGACGTGACAGTCTTCGCCAGCGAGGCGGAAATGAAACAGGTGCTGCTCAATTTGACGGTCAATGCCCTGGAAGCGATTGAGCCGGGCAAAGGGGAGGTGAAGATCGAATTGTCGCGGCAGGAGGGCTGGGTCACGTTGAGCGTTTCCGACAACGGCAAAGGCATGTCCCCGCAGACGGCGGAGCGTGTTTTCGAGCCTTTTTTCACAGCCAAGCGCGGCGCCGGCCAGCCGGGAACGGGACTGGGCTTGTCGATCTCCCATGCGATTGTGCAAAATCATGGGGGAACCATTGAAGCGCACAGTGAAGGGCTTGGGAAAGGGTCGCGGTTCGTGGTGCGCTTGCCGGCGGCCGACGCGATGCCGGAGAAGCCGATTTAATCACAGGAGCAATGCCAATGTCCGTGGAACCAAAGCAGGATATGAGTGTGCTGGTGGTGGAGGATGAGCCTCGTTTGCGTGAGTTGCTCGTGCGGGCGACACAGGGGTGGGGGTTTGCCTCCGTCGGCGCACGCACGGCCGAGGAGGCGTTGAAAATGCTCGCATCGTCCCCCAGTGAGATCGTGCTGATGGACCTCAACCTCCCCGGTCCGATGAATGGGATCGAATGCCTGGAAGCGATTCATGAGCGCCACCCCGGCACGCAGGCGATTGTGCTGACCGGCTTTGGCGATCTGGAAAGCGCCAAGAAGGCGATCCACCTCGATGTGGTCGATTTTTTGACCAAGCCGTGCCATCTGGGGGACCTTGAGCTGGCGATTGATCGCGCCAAGCGACGCCTCGCCACGCCGGGCAAGCCGGCGGTGAAGGTGATCGAGGATCATGTCGAGGCGCCAACGCACGATGCCGGCGAGGCCAGGACGCTGGAAGAGATGGAACGCGAGGCGATCCTCTCAGGCTTGGCGCGCCACGCCGGCAATCGCGCGGCCACGGCGGCGGAACTGGGGATCAGCCTCCGGACGCTGTACTACCGTCTGGGTGAATATCAGCAGCAGGGATTTCTGAAAGAGTAGCGCCCGGGCCATCCTTTCCACGCGATTGGCGGTGTTGAGCCAATACCTGTTGGAAATCCCGCGGATCGGGACTGGTGGCATGCGCCGGTCCCGCCGTCAGTTCCGCCGCATGGAGCATATGACGCGGCGCCTGTGGAAGTGTGTTCGGACCATAGAGCGGATCGCCGACGACGGGGTGTCCCATTGCCTGAAACATGGCGCGAATCTGGTGAAGGAATCCCGTTTCAAGCTGGATTTCCAGCAGGGTCGCGCCACGCAAAGCTTCGATGGCCCGCCAGGTGAGGCGACAGGTTCTCGCTCCCTTTTGCTTGGACTGATCCGAAGAGGGAATCACGCGAACCTTGGCCGGGCGATGCTGAGCAATGACCAGATCCATCGTCTCTCGCCCTGACCCCACAAGCCGTCCGGCCACGATCGCACGATAAATCTTCGTGGTCTGATGACCCGCGAACAGATCGCGCAGCTTTCGCCAGGTGGCTTGCTCCGTGGCGAAAAGAAGTGTTCCCGAGGTGTCGATATCCAACCGATGAACCACGCCGCTCCGCAGCCCCGCTTCGCCGACGCCTTGCCCAGCCGGCCATCGCGCAGCCCCTCCAACCCTT
>CAYTAP010000021.1:0-15809 GCA_964435775.1 uncultured Tepidisphaeraceae bacterium | reverse complement strand
CGATTATGGCATTGAGCGCGGTTTCGCTTTCATCCGGCGTCAGAGGATGAACCGGCATGCCCGCAGGCTTGTCCACGACGACCCAGCCATCGCCTTGGCCCAGAATCGTCAGCGGCAACCTGGGATTGGCAATGACCGTGGCATCGTCGGGATGCTCAAAGGCCCGGATGCGGATGACGGACCCCGCGCGGAGCAGCAGCCCTTTGTTTCCTTCACGCAAGAGGTGTTTCCCCAATTCCACCTGCCCGGCATCAAGAAGCTGACGAACGGCTTTGCGCCCCACGCCCAGCTGATGTGACAAAAAAACGTCAACGCGCACGCCCGCTTCGTCAGGTGAAATTGTGAACTGGATGTTTGTCGGCGGCGTCATCTTGGGGAGCATATCGGTTAGTAAAGGTCCGCCTCGGAAAAACGGTTTGATTTATCACGGCCAGCGACTAACGTCGCCGCATCATAACCGAGCCGGAGGCAGCATGAAGCGAAGACGTCCCTTTTTAGGGCTGCATATTTTGACCATGGCCATGACTCTGCTTGTCGCCACTTTGGACGATCAGCAGGCGGTTCAGGCGGCCGGCGTCAAGGGTGACTGGCCTCGCATTAACGAGTTGGTCACCAAGCCCGCCCAGGGCCAGTGGGCCAAGTATCATCTGCGTCGGACCATGAACGGCCAGACGCAGGAATACTATCAATGGCAAATCCTCGATAAGGTGGAAAACGGGCGGCTTCACGTCAGAATTATACTGGCGGCGAAAGAGTTGACGCCTCAACCACCCAGGGAAGATGCTCCGGGGGTCCAGGTCCGGACAGAGGTGCTGGAGTTGCAGGAACCACTGTCAACGATGACCATCCCTCCCGTCGCCCAAGTCACGAAAGATGAGTCAACCAGCCAAACCTATACCCATCTGCTCGTCGGCGGCACGCGGTACAGTGGAACAGAATACACGCGGCAGATTCAGATGAAGTTGCCCGGAAACATGGCGATGACCTGCGACGTCTCCCTGTGGGCGAACCCGGATGTCCCCGTCACGGGAATCGTGCGCCAACTGGCGCGCATCCATGGTCCGCGTGCAATGAGCATGGAGGCGGAACTGGTCACCAGCAGTGTCGCCCAGGCCAAGGCGCAGGAGGCGGCCGAGGCGGATGCCAAAGCCTATGCCGTTCCCGCCATCAACAACCCCCGCGATATCCTCGAATACAGTGAAAAACTCGCCTTCAGCGCCTGGAAGCTCGACAGTCTCGGCCACGCCGCCCAGCAACAAGCGGTATCCTCCGTGGAGGCATTCCATGGCCAGTTCGCCATCGCGGCGATGGAAATGAATTTGCGCCCGTGGGCGCTCAAAGCCAGGCAGCGCATAACCAATTACCGCTATAACCACTACGTCACCCAGGCGTTCGAACGTGTCTACAGCCTTCATGGCACGCGTGACGACATGCTCAAGTTCGGCACATCGCCAACGCGTGTCGACGCCATCCGTCTGCAGCACATCGTGGATGACAAAGCGCCGTACGCCCAGTACGAGTTCGATGAATATCTCAATCTCGCTTCCAGCCAGGATGACCCCGCGCTTCGGCGGATGGTCGTCACGGCGGGCTTGAACAACAAAGCGCTGACGCCCGGGCAGCACCGGCAACTCGTCTTGCTTTTCATGGAAAAGAACGACCACCAGACATGGTTCCACTTTGCGTGTTTGAAGGCTGCTCGCGAAGATGATCTTGAAACCCTGGAGAAGCTCCCGGCGCTTAGCCCCAACGCGAAGACCGACCCATGGCATGCCATCGCGATGGCGCAGCTTTATCTGAAGCGAGACGATGCCAGCCTGCTTAAGCCAGCACTGGATGAAGCCATCGCCGCCACCAACCGGGCGATGGCGCCTTCTTCGGACTTGAGCTTATTGAACCGGGAGAGTGCGCATAACGATCTGATGAACCTGCTCAAAGAGGCGCGCGATCCGCGTTACCTGGCGGTGGAAAAGGAGGTGTACGCCGCCCGTCTGGAGACTATCCAAAGCCGCATCGCCAAAGACCCGGCGCTTGCGCGTGACAAATACACCGCACCCAATCTCGCCAAGGCCGCCGCCATCAATGGCGACTGGGACAAAGCCGTCGCGATCATCACGGCCATGAAGGAATATGAGCCTTCGCAGATGATTCCGGTGCTCGTTCTGTACTACGCCCATTCGAAGGACAAGCAACCCGCCAACGACGCGTGGTCTCAGCTCAAGGGTGACGCAACGCTGCTGTCCAAGGGGCAGACGTTTCGCACTTACGACCTCAAGGCTGAGGCGGCGTTGGGGTTTGCGGAATATTATCGAGCGTTGGGCGATCAAGGAGGAAATGAAAAATGGCTGGGCATCCCGAATTATGACAACTGGCTTGACATCGCGCTGGACCAGTCGGTTATCGCCCACGTTCGGATGGTGGATTACAACAAGGCCCAAACCGACAGCAAGAACCGCGCTTTCTGGCGCACAGGCAGCGAGATGATGGGAACTGCGCCATACCAGAGTGTTATGCAACACCTGCTCAAGTATCCTTCACCCGAAAATGACGAGCGGCTGCTCAAGCTGCTCATGCAGCTCAAGAGCGAAATGCCCGCCACTGACAATGCAGGTAAGGCCTGGAAAGATGCCATTGTGGCCATGGCCAAGGCCGGCAGGCGGGATCAGGTTGTGACGCTGCTCAAATATCTGCCTGGCGACTGGATGCGCCGCTGGTACACCGACATCTTCACGCAAGCCACGCAGCATGTTGCCGCGATCGAGCCCGACAGCCGTGGCAATGTGGCGTATGTGCGCAAGCTGGTGGCCATGCGGGAGAAGGTGATGTGGAAGATGAAAATCCTTCGCGTCGCCATCATCGCTCTGGCGAACAATGACTGCATCCTTGATGCGCAGTCTTTGATGGAGGACATGAAAAAACTCGTGGCCGAAGAGGAGGGATGGCCCAAGGATCAGTCCTTCGCCACGATCGCCATCGCCAGGGCATTGGCCAAACGCACGCTGTTTGATCAAGCACTCACCGCTTTCAATGACCGAAGCACGAATCTGGATGAAAGCATGAGCGGCAGCGGTTTCAACGGCCGGAACTGGCCGCGCTATCTTTATGATATGGGCAGGGAAATCGGCTCCAAAGCCGCTTCCTCCGATCCAAAGGATCAAAAGCAGTACGAAATCATCACCACCTGGTCAAACGCCATCAAGGACAAACGCGAACTGGCGGCCATCATGGCAGGCATGGCCAGATCGTATCATGAGAGCCAGCATGCGCGATGAAGCCTCCCTCCGCTGATGTGCGGCGTATGGACGGCTTGCCAATGGGGATTGTGAAAAGCCGTGGCACGGGCTATCAACCCGCGCCGACGGCGGGTCAAAAGCCTGCCGCCCTTCGGGTGGGCCGCAAAAGGTCCGTCTGCTTCGCCACCGGACACTCCGCGTCAGAAAGATTCGTAAAATCCATTCGGTCTCCTGCGAAAAACCTCATGATTCCCAAAAGACCCAGATGGCGCTCTACGCACTCGGTTATTCCTTTCACTCGTATTGACGCCGCGCGAATTATTGTGATGATGTATTCCGTACAACGGCCAGCGCGGTGGGCGGGGTCATGATGCAGGATAATTCTTGCTTCAATGGCCCTTGACACAACAAAAGCAGCAAGTACAGTCTTCCCTCCATCGCTTTGCCGAGGCGGAGCGTGAAGTGTTCAAGCGATGTGATCGGAATTGATTGCGTAACAGGTAGTTACAGCGGAAACGAGACGGGATTTTATGAACGGTGATCGGATACGGATTCGAATGGAAGCATACGACCACCGGGCGCTTGATGCCTCGGCGAAGGAAATTGTCGATCACGCCAAGCGCACCAACGCGCGGGTCTGCGGTCCGATTCCCATGCCGACGCGAGTTGAGCGCTACACTGTTTTGCGAAGCCCACACATTGATAAAAAGTCCCGCGAACAGTTTGAAATGCGGACTCACAAGCGTGTGATTGATATTTTTGAGCCCACCGGCCGAACGGTCGAAGCGCTCAACCGCCTGGTGGTGCCTGCCGGGGTGTTCGTGAAAATCAAGGCCTAGTTTCTTTTGATCCTTCGTCCCTGCCCATAAGGGACGACCAAATGGTCCGGACCGCGGGGTTCATCCAAGAACCCACTCGCCTCAAAGGGCTGATGCCCGGGTAGGTCGCGCGTCACGGGTGATATTTTTTGTGCATTTCCCGCCGCCTGGCTTTCGGCGCGGACGGGAAACGCGGGTTGGATAAATCGGAGCGGGCATGAGAATCGGCCGACGTTTGGCCGCGGCTCCTCTGCCTGAAAGACATGACGCCAGCATTGCTTGGTAAGAAAATCGGAATGACCCGCATTTACGACGAGAGCGGCGCTATTGTGCCGGTGACCGTTGTCGAGGCCGGTCCATGTGCCGTGACACAAGTCAAGACCGTTGAGACCGATGGCTATCACGCCGTGCAGCTTGGCTACAAGGAGATCAAGCCGAAGTTCAGCACCTTCGGGCTGATTGGTCACGCCGCCAAGGCAGGTCTGAGCCCCCGCAAGCATTTCAGCGAGATCAAGTTGAAGGCTGCCACCGACCGCAAGCCCGGCGAAACTATCAATGTTGAGATTTTCAACGAAGTGAAGTTCGTTGACGTCATCGGGACCAGCAAGGGCAAAGGCACGCAGGGCGTCATGAAACGCCATCACTTTGGCGGCCAGCCGGCGACGCACGGCACCGAGCGCAAGCACCGCTCGCCTGGGTCCATCGCATCCCGCGCCACATGGCGCGGCCAGTGCGGAAAGCCCAAGAAGGGCGTCCGCATGGCCGGGCATATGGGCGTGGATCGCGTGACGACGCGCAATCACCCGCTCGTGCGCATCGACGCGGCCAACAACCTCCTGCTCATCAAAGGAGCTTTGCCAGGACCCAATGGCGGGCTCCTTTTTGTTCGGCAAGCCGTGACGGCGAAAGTTCAGAAGGCGGAGTAAATGTCAGTGGTCAGTGGCCCGTGGTCCGTTGCAGGAACCCCGCTCCCACTGACAACGGACAACTGACAACTGACAACGGACAGGCATCATGATCGAAGTATCGGTTTACAACTTGAATGGCGAAGAGGTCGAGAAGATCCAGGTTGACGAGGCCAAGCTCGGCGGCACGGTTCGACCGGCTTTGTTGAAGCAGGCGCTGGTCATGTATCACGCCAATCAACGCCAGGGCACCGTTCGCACCAAGGCGCGCGGCGAAGTCGCCGGATCAACCCGCAAGCTGTTCCGTCAGAAGGGGACGGGCAATGCCCGCACCGGCGGCATCCGCAACCCCGTGAAGCGCGGCGGCGGGCACGCCAAGCAGAAGCGGCCCAAGGATTGGCGGCAGTCGCTGCCCAAGAAGGCGCGGCAATTGGCCCGCAACAGCGCGATCCTCTCCAAGCTTCAGAGCAACGACATCCGCGTTCTCGGCGACTGGTCGATCGAAGAGCCCAAGACCAAGCGTGTGGCGGCCGTCTATAAGGCGCTCGGAATCGAGCGAAGCTGCCTGCTCGCGCTGACTGAAAAGAACGAATCGGTGGAACGGGCCGCCAGGAACCTGGCGCGGACCACTCTGACGACGGTAGCCCAGTTGAATGCCTGGGACATCATGCGGAACCGTACGCTTCTGGTGACGAAGGATGGCTTGGAGCGGATTTTGGCGTAAGCAGGCGACCGCATGATTGGGAAACGAATGGGTGGGGATTGAGTGTGAGGAAGCTATGGATTTTACAAGCGTCATCATCAAGCCGCTGATCACGGAAAAGAGCACGCACCTGCAGAACGTGGCCAACACGTACGCGTTCAAGGTGCATCTGAATGCCAACAAGCAGCAGATCAAGGAAGCGGTTGAGAAGATATATGAAGTGAAGGTGGTGGACGTGCGGACGATGAACCGCAAGGGAAAGCCGCGCCGGGCCCGCCAGCAGATGGCGCACACCGCCAACTGGAAGCGGGCGGTGGTCGTTCTGGCCGAGGATTCGCGGATCGAGTTGTTTTGAAGTGCAAGTAGGCAGTAGGCGGGGGGCAGAGGAATAAGTTATGCCGATCAAGTTTTATAATCCGACGACGGCCGGGCGGCGTGATTCGAGCGTGCTGGATTACCGCGCGGTGATCACCAAGAACAAGCCTGAGCGCTCGCTCACGGTGGGGCAGCGTCGCGCCAATGGACGCAATCACCACGGCGTGATCACCGCAAAGCATCGTGGCGGCGGCAACAAGCGTTTGTATCGCCTGATTGATTTCCGTCGCACCAAGGATGGCATCCCCGCCACCGTCGAAGCGATCGAATATGATCCCAATCGCAGTTGCCACATCGCCCTCATCAAGTATGAAGACGGCGAGAAGGCATACATTCTCGCGCCCAACGGGTTGAAGGTTGGCGCCAGCGTCATCAATGGTCCGACGGCGCCGCCCGAAGTGGGCAACTGCATTCCACTGGCCAACATTCCGACCGGTCTTGAGATTCACAATGTGGAGCTCAACCCCGGCCAGGGAGGGAAGCTGATCCGCACCGCCGGCGGGGTCGGGCGACTGGGTTCGCGCGAAGGCGAGTGGGCCGTGATCATTTTGCCCTCGGGTGAAATGCGTCGGGTTCGCAGCGCCTGCCGGGCGACGATCGGGCAAATCGGCAACCTGGACTGGATCAACGTCAGCATCGGCAAGGCTGGGCGCAGCCGGCACATGGGCATTCGGCCTCACACGCGGGCCAAGGCGATGAACCCGATCGACCATCCGCTGGGTGGTGGCGAAGGTCGCAGCAACGGCGGCCGCCAGCCGGTGAGCAAGACCGGCGTGCTGAGCAAGGGTGGCAAGACGCGAAATGCCCGCAAGCTCAGCGAGAAGCTGATCCTGCGTCGAAGGAAGTTCGGGCCGTTCCAGCAGCGCCCGCAGACGGTGAATGTGTAAGAAGAGGTCAGTGGTCCGTTGCTTGTGGTCCGTGGTGGCCTGCAACTGACAACTGACAAAGGACAACGGACTAAGACATTATGAGCAGAAGCGCAAAAAAAGGACCGTTCGTTGACGAGAAGCTTTACATGAAAGTGTCGAAGCTCAACAAAAATCGAGCCAAGCAGCCCATCAAGACCTGGGCGCGGGCCTGCACGATCACGCCCGAGTTTGTCGGGCATACCTTCGAGGTCCACAACGGGAACAAGTTCCTGCGGGTGTTTGTGCAGGAGGACATGGTGGGACACAAGCTCGGTGAGTTTGCGCCAACCCGGACATTCCGCGGGCACAGTGGCAAGAAGGCTGCCACCGCGTAATGCGTCCTTCAACGGATTCATGACGGTCTGGGATTTGAATGAGTGATTGGGTGGGGATTTAGAGGTGACTGCGATGCCATTTGAAGCGAAACATCGATACGCACGCATCAGCCCGCGCAAGGCGCGGCTTGTGATGAACCTGGTGCGTGGCCGCGATGTGGATGATGCCCTGACGCTCCTGCGGTTCAGCAAGCAGCGTTCGAGCGTGTTCATCGAAAAGGTGATTCGTTCCGCGGTGGCCAACGCCAACGAGCGGGACATCCCGGTCCGCCAGACACGTTATGTGGCCGAGGCACGGGTGGATCCGGGTCCGGTGATCAAGCGGTTTCAGCCGAAGGATCGCGGCAAGGCGTATTCGATCAAGAAGCGAACCAGCCACCTGTGCGTGACGCTGGATGAACGTGAGGACTGATGGGTCAGTGGCTGGCCGCCGCAAAAAGCTCGAAGAGAGCATGTCTGCGGCGCCTGACAACTGACAACTGACAACGGACAAGTGCATTATGGGTCAGAAAGTAAATCCAACAGGTTTTCGAACGGGCATCACGGAGGACTGGAAGAGTCGCTGGTATGCGCCCAAATCGGCGTATGGCGACTTCCTGGTTGAGGATTTCCGCGTCCGACGCCTGATTGATGCGAAGCTGAATCGCCGCCCCCCATTCGCCGCCGTGAGCGACATTCTCATCGAGCGGACGCGCGAAGAGGTGACGGTCACGCTGAAGACCGCCCGTCCCGGCCTGGTGATCGGACCCAAGGGCGCGGAAGTCGACAAGCTTCGCGAGGAGTTGGAAGACCTGATCAAGCGAAAGGTTGCCCCGATCAAGGTGATCGAGGTGAAAAACCCCGACCTGAACGGGCAGTTGGTCGCCGAACTGGTGGCCGAACAGTTGAAGAAGCGTGCCAGCTTCCGCCGCGTTCTCAAGCAGCGCACCGATGCCACGATGCAGGCGGGCGCCAAAGGGATCAAGATCCAGGTGAGCGGCCGGTTGGGCGGCAAGGAAATCGCGCAGACCGAGCAGGTGGTTGTGGGATCAATCCCCCTGACCACGCTCCAGGCGGACGTCAACTATGGCTATGCCATCGCTTTCACGACCTATGGAACGATCGGTGTGAAATGCTGGATCTTCCGCGGCTTGTATGGCGAGGAAGTGCTGGAAACCGACGTGCGTCCAGGCGGACCCATGCGGCGCGGCCGGCGATAAGCGACCAATGGTGAAGATGCGAATGAGGCATCCGGACAACGCCCGGCGGCCAAGAACTGACTAAAGAACAACGACTGAGACAGCAGGTGTGACATGCCAATGATGCCCAAGCGGGTGAAGTACCGCAAAAGTCAGCGCGGGAAGATGAAGGGAAACGCGACGCGCGGCAATACCGTTGCATTCGGCGAGTACGGGCTTCAAAGCCTGGAGACGTCCTGGGTGACCGCGAGACAGATCGAAGCCGGTCGCGTGGCGTGCACCCACTACCTTCGTCGCGAAGGCCGCATCTTCATCCGGATCTTTCCGCACAAGCCCGTGTCGGGAAAACCGCTTGAAACGCGCATGGGCAAGGGCAAAGGCGAGCCGGAGTACTGGGTCGCTGTTGTGAAGCCGGGTACGATGTTGTTTGAAATCACCGGTGTGGATGAGCCCACCGCGAAGCGCGCCTTGGCGCGGGTGGCGCACAAGATGCCGGTTCAGACGCGGTTCGTGCACCGTCGACATGCGGTGGCGTAAGGCGCGACGGAAAGTTGAGTGGGGCGGTTTGAATCTGCGGCAGGATGAGTCATGACGATCAAAGAGATCAGAAATCAACAGGATGAGCAGCTTCAGGCGGCGTTGCTCGATCAGATCAAGCATCTGTTCGACCTGCGGACCCAGGCCGTCACGGAAAAGCTGGAAGACCCAAGCCAACTGGGCAAGGCGCGACGTGAAATCGCGCGGATTCGCACGGTCCAGCGCCAGCGACAGTTGGCGGCCAAGGCATAACCAGTGAAGTGTGCCCTGGGCACAGTTGAATGAGGCCGCTTCTTTTCTGGAATGGAGCGACGGCGGCCGGTGGAAGAAATAAACGAGTGAACTATGGCGGAAGCAACATCACAAGCATCGTCTGAGTCGGCTGAGCGGCCCCTGCTTCGAAAGATCGAAGGCATGGTTGCGTCGGACAAGGGGAACAAGACCATCAAGGTCGAGGTCAACTACCTGACGAAGCATCCCAAGTATGGCAAGTACCTCAAGCGGACGACCGTGCTTCACGCCCATGATGAGAACAACGAGGCGAAGGAGGGGGATACGGTGGAGATCGCCGAGTGCCGTCCGCTCAGCCGGACCAAGCATCATCGGTTGCTCCGCGTCGTCCGAAAGGCGCCGGAGCGAGCGGTGCAGTTGTCGGCCGAGGAAGTGATGACCGGCAAGGCCCCGCAGGAGCGATAAACAGGATTTTCGATTTTTGACTAGCGATTGATGATTGCCAGTGGCCGGGATGACGGTGACGGCCTCGATCAAAGATCGAAAATGGAGCGAACATGATTCAGCAGCAAACAGTATTGGACATCGCGGACAACACGGGCGCCAAACGCGCGATGTGCATCCGCGTGTTGGGCGGAAGCTCGGGCGCCGGTCGGATGAAGCGACGCACGGCGGCGGTGGGCGACATCATCGTATGCGCGGTGAAGAAGTCGAACCCCGCCGGTGAAGTCAAGCAGGGCGAGGTCATCCGCTGCGTGGTTGTGCGGACCAAGCAGGCGATCCGCCGGAGCGATGGCAGCTATGTGCGTTTCGACCACAACGCCGCCGTCGTGATCGACAAGGAAAACAACCCCCGCGGCACGCGCATCTTCGGCGCCGTGGCCCGCGAACTGCGCGACAAGAACTATATGAAGATCGTGTCGCTGGCGAGCGAGGTGGTGTGAGGGAGTCAGTGGTTCGTTGTCAGTGGTCCGATGCAGGGCCTGATCGACGACGGACAACTGACAACGGACAACTGGCAACTGACGAGAACACAATGGCACGACATATTAAGACTGGCGACACGGTGATGGTGATGTCCGGCGCGGACAAGGGCAAGACGGGGCGTGTCCTTCGCGTGCTCGTGGACAAGGACCGCGTTGTGGTCGAAGGGATCAATCGGGTGTGGAAGCATGTGAAACCCTCCCAGCGCAACCAGCAGGGCGGGCGTATTCAGAAGGATGCCCCGATCCACATCAGCAATGTGCTGCCGGTGGACCCGACGAGTGGCAAGGGGACGCGAGTCAAGATCGAGGTGCGTGAAGGCCGCAAGCACAGGGTTGCGGTTGGAACAGGCACCGACCTTGGTGGGATGGGAAAAAAGACGGCCTGAAGTGGAACCGATGGCTCGCCGTCGTGAGTGGCCGGGAAGGCTGCGACGCCGGTGGCGAGGATGAGTAAAGTCATGGCAGAAGAAAAATCAGACAAGAAGAAGCAGGGCAAGCCGGGAACGGGCAGCGAGCGCAAGCCGCGCAAGCCCAAGTCGGCCGCCGTCGCGGTTGAGGAATCCAATGAGGCCGAAGCCTCCCAGCAACCGGCGCCTCCGGCGCGATTGCGTGTGAAATACAAGCAGGAAATCGCACCGGCGCTGCTCCAATCGCTGCATGTGAAGAATGTGAACGCGGTGCCGCGCCTCGAGAAGATCGTGATCTCGATGGGCCTGGGCAAGGCGGTGACGGCCGGTGAGAAGGGGCGCATCGAACAGGCCGAGAAGGAATTGGGCACCATCGCCGGGCAGCGTCCCGTTCGCTGCAAGGCCAAAAAGAGCGTCGCCAACTTCAAGGTCCGCGAAGGCCAGGAGACCGGTCTGAAGGTCACGCTCCGCGGCAACCGGATGTACGAGTTCCTGGACCGCCTGATCACGTTGGCGATTCCCCGCGTGAAGGACTTCCGCGGACTCAATCCCAAGGGGTTCGACGGCGCCGGCAATTACAATTTCGGATTCACCGAGCAGACGGTTTTCCCTGAAATTGACGGGGCGTCGGTGACCAACCAGCAGGGGATGAACATCACGCTGGTGACGACCGCCCGTGCCGTTGAGCATGGCCGGGAATTGCTCAAGCAGTTCGGCATGCCGTTTCGGGATGACACGAAGAAGGACGCATGAACACACAGGCTCATCGCAGGTCGCATGAGTGCGGGACGCGATGAGAGGCAAGCCGGTGTCGAGCCGGGACTTTAAGACGACAGGAACAGCACTATGGCGACAGAAGCCTGGATTGTGAAACAGAAACGCCGCGAAGCCCTTGTCAAGCAGTATGCCGAGGTTCGGCGGCAGCTCAAGAAGGAAAAGAACTTCGCGGGGCTTGCAAAGCTGCCGCGCGATTCGAGCCCGACGCGATCGCATAACCGGTGCCTGCTGACCGGGCGATCCCGCGGCGTTCTTCGCAAGTTCAAGGTGTCACGAATCATGCTTCGTGAGCTCGCTCTGGCGGGAAAGATTCCCGGACTCAAGAAGGCGAGTTGGTGACAATCGCCGGCGCGCGTCGCTCCGCTTGATTGAAGTGGGATGACGCGATTCGCCGGGTGACGGATCGAGGCGCGCGGCTTGTGAGCCGGGCCGGAATGAGTGATCGACAAGAGTGGCGGACGCCAGCCTGAGATGGGCGCGGCGTCGCTGAAGTCAGAACGCATCGGAGACGAAAGTAGCGATGAATAATCAAGATCCCATCGCGGACATGCTGACACGGATTCGCAATGCGAACCGGGTCGGTCGTAAAATGGTCGTGATCCCCCGCAGCAAAATCTGCTCGGGCATCGCGCAGGTGCTCAAGGATGAAGGGTACATCGAAGAGTTCGATGTCATCGAGGACACCGCGCAAGGCCAGATCCGCGTCAAGCTGAAATACTCGCTGAGCGGCGAAAAGGTCATTCACGACCTCGACCGCGAGAGCAAGCCCGGCCGCCGCGTCTACCGCAAGGTTGATGATCTGCCGCGCGTGCTCAATGGCATGGGCATCGCCGTCGTCAGCACGAGCAAGGGTGTGATGAGCGACCGCAAGGCCCGCGAAGCGAATGTGGGCGGTGAGTTGCTGTGCATCGTCAGTTAGCGCGATGGCCGCTGGCGGACGCGCCGTCATTGGCCGCGTGGCCTGCCGATTGAATTGTTGAAGTTGAAACCGTTAAGCAGGTGAGGCATGAGTCGTCTGGGTAAAAAACCGGTGCCGATCGCCAAGGGAGCCAAGGTCTCCATTCAGGATCACACACTGCGTGTGGAAGGTCCCAAGGGAAAGCTTGAGCTGCAGGTGCATCCGTTGATCGAGGTCAAGATTGACGAAGCGGCCAAGCAGGTGCTCGTCACGCGGTCGAACGATGAAAAGCAGAGCAAGGCGCTGCACGGGCTGACGCGCTCGCTGGTCAACAACCTGATCATCGGCGCCACCGAAGGGTACACGAAAAACCTGGAAATCCAGGGCGTCGGCTACAAGGCCGAGCAGCGCGGCAAGAACCTCGTGTTGTCGGTCGGGTATGCCAATACGATCAGCGTCGCCATTCCACCTGAAGTGCAGGTGACGCTCGATGGGCCGACGAAGATCAAGGTGAGCGGGGCCGACAAGCAGAAGGTCGGCCAGTTCGCCAGCGAAGTCCGCCGCGTGCGCAAGCCCGAGCCGTACAAGGGCAAGGGTGTTCGCTACGCCGGCGAAGTGATCAAGATCAAGCCGGGCAAGGCGTTCGCCGGCGCCGGTTCGAAGTAACCATCCGGCAAATCGTGTGGTTGATGGACCATACGCGTTGGATGGGATGGTTGGTGTGGAATTGTGTTGTACGGGATTTGTGACCCAGGAATTGGTCAACTGAGGTTTCGAACGGAAACCGAAATCTCGAAAGGTTGATGAGGCAATGGCTGATAAGCAGAAATCAAAGCAAAAGCGGCTCGAGCGTCGCAAATGGAGCGTGCGAGCCAACGTGTTCGGAACCGCCGAACGTCCGCGTTTGAGTGTCTTTCGCAGCGATAAGCACATTTATGCGCAGTTGATCGACGATCATGCCGGTCGCACGCTGGCGGCCGTCTCCAGCCTGAAAGCCGATGTTCGCGGCGATGCCCCCAATGGCGGCAACGTGGCGGCGGCGCAGGCGGTGGGACGGGCGATCGCGGAGCGCGCCAAGCAGGCGGGCATCACGCTTGTCGCCTTTGATCGCGGCGGACGAAAGTATCACGGGCGCGTCAAGGCCCTGGCCGACGCGGCGCGTGAAGGCGGGCTGAAGTTTTAGTGCGGGCGGGAATATTGTCCCCCGCGGTTTCAACGCAATGAGTGAAGTCCATGGCTGAAGAACAGAACGAACAAAATAATCAGGATCAAAGCGCCGAGAAGCCCGCGGAGCAATCCGCACCCGAAACGGCGTCCGGCGCCCAGGCCGAGCCGTCCGCGAGCGCGGGTTCGCAAGCTCCGTCGCATGTCGCCCCCAGTGGCGGCGGCGGGGGCGTGGGCGGAAGCCATGGCGGGCGCGGTGGATCACAAGGTGGTGGCCGCGGCGGGTCACAAGGGGGCGGGCGTGGCGGGCCGCGACGCGGCGGACCCCGCGAGCGTGATCGCGACGAGAGCGGCGTCGAGTCCTCCGTTGTCCGCATCTATCGCTGCTCCAAGGTCGTCAAGGGCGGCCGAACGTTCAGTTTCGGCGCGCTTGTTGTCGCAGGAGATCGTCGCGGCAACATCGGCATCGGCTACGGCAAGGCGAACGAAGTTCCCCCGGCCGTTGAAAAGGCGACCAAGGACGCCCGCAAGTCGATGTTCAACGTCAACCTTCGCGGCACGACAATCCCGCACACCGTCAAGGGCACCAGCGGCGCGAGCATGGTCGTCCTGGCCCCGGCTCGACCGGGTACGGGCGTGACCGCCGGCAAGAGCGTCCGTCCGGTCCTCGAATTGTCGGGGATTACGGATATTCTGACCAAGGCATACGGATCAACGAGTCCCAAGAATCTCGTGAAGGCGACAATCGACGCGCTGCGTCAGTTGCAAAACCGCGACCAGGTGGAAAAGAGCCGCGGCGTGGTCCTGGCGGCCGGCGCCGGCGAATTGGTTACGAGCTAGGAAGAAGTGAGAAGTGAGAAGTGGGAAGTGAGGACTGGGATGGGATAGGTGGCGAGTCGTGGGCATGTGAGCGGTTGTCCTCGCTTCATTTACCACTTCCCACTTGAAACTTCCCACCACCCCTGGAGTATTGACATGAGCATGATTCACGAGATCACGGGTTCGGTTATCCCCAACAAGCGTTCGCAGCGCAAGGGGCGCGGCGAATCAAGCGGGCGCGGCAAGACGAGCGGCCGTGGGAACAAGGGAAGCAAGGCCCGCGTCGGCACCTACATCAAGCTTGGCTACGAAGGCGGCCAGACTCCGATCTTCCGCCGGGTGCCCAAACGAGGTTTCAGCAATGAAAACTTCGAGCGCCGGTTTCACATTGTGAACCTGACGGAGCTGGCACAGTTCGACGCCGGTTCGACCGTTGATGCCGCCGCCCTTGAACAGGCCGGTTTGATCCCCGATCAAACGCAGCCGGTCAAGATCCTCGGCCATGGCGAGATTGATCGCAAGCTCACCATCGTCGCCGCCGCATACAGCAAGTCGGCGCATGAGAAGATCACGCAAGCCGGCGGCGCGGCGCAGAATGCCGCCGGTGAGGCATTCGCTTTCCCGAAGGCAAAGAAAAAGTTTATTCCGCGCGAAGTTGAAAAGAAGTCGAAGAAGCACGAAGCTCCGGCGGAAACGCCCGCGGGCGATGCCGCTCCGGCTTCAGAAGGCGCATGATCGATCGCCCCAACCGCGAGGCAATGGACCCGATCGACAAGCGCGGCGTCCGCCAACGTAAGGCATGAGCTTCGATTTGCGTGGGCATGCCAATAAGTTCACGAGTGAAGCCCGCAACGAGTGGTGGGTATCGGGGTAAAATCAGTTCTGGGTTAGCATGATGCCTTCGCTGAAGCTATTGATTCCTCTGGTGATCGCCCTGGCGATCATCGCCATTGTGTGGTTCCGCTGGTCGCGGGGATGGCGTCCGCAGGGCGTCATGCGGTCGGTGATCAACATCTTTGTGATCCCCGAACTGCGCAACAAGGTGTTGTTCACGCTGCTCATGCTGGTCATCTACCGCGTGGGCTATCACGTGCCACTGCCAGGCGTCGACCAGGGGGCGATGGAAAAGCTCGCGCAGGACCAAAGCAGCGCCGCCGGTCGACTCGCCAGCTATGTCTCCATTTTTTCCGGCGGCAGCCTTTCCCAAAGCACAATTTTCGGCCTGGGCATCATGCCCTACATCTCCTCGGCGATTATTTTCCAGTTGCTCGGCACAGTGGTGCCCGCGCTCGAAAAAATGCAGAAGGAAGGGGAGACCGGTCGCAAAAAAATCCAGGAGTGGACCCGCTACGCCACCGTCCCCCTCTGCCTCATCCAGGCAATTTTCTGGATGAGTTATATGTACAACTCCGGAATGGTCACGCGGTCATTCCAAGGGGGGAGCGCAATCCTGTTCTGGTTGATGGGCCTTACGTCCCTGACCGCCGGTTGTATCTTCCTGATGTGGCTCGGCGAGCAGATCGATGACCCCGGGC
>CAYTAP010000020.1:30561-38433 GCA_964435775.1 uncultured Tepidisphaeraceae bacterium | reverse complement strand
TTAGACTCGGCGGTCAAGTTCCCCGCGCAGCTCTCCGCGTTGCGGATTGCTTGCAGGACGGGGTTGGTTAGACTCCGGCAGAGGAGGCGGCGCAGGGCGCACAGCGTTGCGGATTGCTTGCAGGACGGGGTTGGTTAGACTCCCCTGGGGATGATAGAGCGCACGGGCCAAGTTGCGGATTGCTTGCAGGACGGGGTTGGTTAGACTCCACAAACACCACATCCACCGCTGGCTTCAGGTTGCGGATTGCTTGCAGGACGGGGTTGGTTAGACTCTCTTTCCTGCCCGGGTCGAGCGTCGCGGGGGTTGCGGATTGCTTGCAGGACGGGGTTGGTTAGACTCGGCGTCGATCTGATGTGTTGTAGGATTTTTGTTGCGGATTGCTTGCAGGACGGGGTTGGTTAGACTCTCCCAAAGTGGCCTACATTCTCACACTGATGTTGCGGATTGCTTGCAGGACGGGGTTGGTTAGACTCCCGTTCAGATACCAAGACGATCCGATATCAGTTGCGGATTGCTTGCAGGACGGGGTTGGTTAGACTCATCCCCAAGGATGCATTGACTCGTCATCGCGTTGCGGATTGCTTGCAGGACGGGGTTGGTTAGACTCGGGTGTGTATCCGCGCGGTCATCGCTTCGCGTTGCGGATTGCTTGCAGGACGGGGTTGGTTAGACTCTTCGCTTCCGCGTCTTCTCGTACTTCGCTCGTTGCGGATTGCTTGCAGGACGGGGTTGGTTAGACTCTCGGACTGGATGGAGGTGGACGAATGGTTGTTGCGGATTGCTTGCAGGACGGGGTTGGTTAGACTCTCAGCCGCTTCACTTCCGCCACGCTCACCGTTGCGGATTGCTTGCAGGACGGGGTTGGTTAGACTCCTTCACGGGATAATGTGATATCTTACGATTGTTGCGGATTGCTTGCAGGACGGGGTTGGTTAGACTCCTGCCCGTGGATACCGCCACCGCGTCGATGGTTGCGGATTGCTTGCAGGACGGGGTTGGTTAGACTCTGACGCGGACCGGCTCAAGCCGCACACCGGTTGCGGATTGCTTGCAGGACGGGGTTGGTTAGACTCTTCGCCCGACGATTGCGCCGTGGGGTTGCTGTTGCGGATTGCTTGCAGGACGGGGTTGGTTAGACTCGAGGATTCGCACGCTAATCGGCACGCGCTGTTGCGGATTGCTTGCAGGACGGGGTTGGTTAGACTCCTGCGCGGCGGCAATCACGAGGTCATGCGCGTTGCGGATTGCTTGCAGGACGGGGTTGGTTAGACTCGTTGCGGGCAAGGGGGCGAGCGTGAATCACGTTGCGGATTGCTTGCAGGACGGGGTTGGTTAGACTCCGGCAAGTCGATGGGGAATCTAAATGGCAAGTTGCGGATTGCTTGCAGGACGGGGTTGGTTAGACTCGCCGCAACGGAAACCTTGCCAAACTGCTTCGTTGCGGATTGCTTGCAGGACGGGGTTGGTTAGACTCTTTAGGCCATTTTGGATTTAGGCTCTGTAGTTGCGGATTGCTTGCAGGACGGGGTTGGTTAGACTCCAAAGCTCGGCACCAGAGCGAGGCCGACGAGTTGCGGATTGCTTGCAGGACGGGGTTGGTTAGACTCCGCGGTCTTGGCGCGGTCATACGCGGCGTCGTTGCGGATTGCTTGCAGGACGGGGTTGGTTAGACTCTCCCCGCGGTATAGCTGGATCGCCCCATCGGTTGCGGATTGCTTGCAGGACGGGGTTGGTTAGACTCCCAGCATGGTCATGGACGTGGGGAGCGTGGTTGCGGATTGCTTGCAGGACGGGGTTGGTTAGACTCTTCTCCGTCGTAAGCACAGCAAAATTCGAGATTTAAGTGAAAATCCCGCTAGAAAAGTTCGAGTTGTTTGGCCGGTTTGGGAGGTTGTTTGCGCGTTTTTCCCCAGAAAATGCGCTGGCGCTCGAACTGTTTGTCCGTCAGGCAAAGCATCCGCACCTCTCCGTCGTCGGGGACGTGCAGTTCGACCCGGCGGGTGTGAACTTCGACGGCCTCGGGGCTGGTGCAGATTCGCGCATAGACTGAATACTGGATCATCATGAACCCGTCCTTCAAGAGAAACTTGCGGAACTGGGTGTACGCCCGCCGGGCGGCTTTGGTGTCCACGGGAAGATCGAAGAGGGTGAAGAGCCACATGGTTCGATAGGCCGTCAGTTGCACAGGTGCATCCTGCGCCACGATCAATCGCCGCGGGAAGATTTTTTTCGGGTGTGGCGTGCATTTTTGAATAGGCGGCGGTTAAACCGGGCGGATCAGGGAGAATATTCCGGCAACAAGAGGGCTTTTCGCTTCCCCTGGCAGCAATGCAGGAGGGAGACGGCGACGCGCTGAAGCTGGACCATGAGCGGGCCGGACGTCTCGCCGACCGTCACCTCCCTGGTGAGCAATTGCAACAGCGCGATCTTGGCCGGTCGGCCGATATCCTCGGTGCCCTGGGCAAGCAGTTGGAGGACGGCGCGATCGACCATCGGGCGGAGCGGTTCCATGAGATCGTCGGCCAGTGCGAAGGGGTTGTTGCGGTGGGAATGCTGGAGGGAGAAAACCGGATGCAGCCCGGCGGCGACGATCGCGCGGGCGACGGCCGAGCGAAGGATGATGTAGCCGTAATTGAGAAGGTTGTTGGGCGGCAGCCCGTCGGGATCGCGGCGGAAGTTTTCCCCCATGAGCGCCGGCCAATAAAAGCGGGCGGCCTGTCCTTCGATGTTGGTGGCGTCGCCGGATTTCACCTCGCGGCTCATGGAAAGCAGCAGGCCGCGCGTGGGATGCTCGGCGGGAAGATTCATCGCCTGAAGTTTGACCTTGCGTCGGACGATCTGTTTCCACAACCGCTTGCGCAAAGGGCGCGGAGCGGCGGCCTGGATGCGCATGCGTCGGGCGGTGAGATCGTTGTCGCTCATCGGGACCATCAAACCGGCCGGGAGATGATCCGGACCGCAGAGGACGATGCCCGCCCCGCTGCCGAGCAGCCGGGTGAAGACGGCATGAGTGTAGGTTGTCGCGGGGTTGTCCACGATGAGCAGCCCGACATCCTCGCACGGCACCCGGCCGATTTCCTCCTTCCGGCGGGTGAGGACGAGCTGATCGTTCTCCACGTTGAGAAACGTCGGACCGTCGGAGATTTCGATGGTGCGCTTAATCATCGGTTAATCACCCGCCCAGCGGATGCGGCCCAATGGGTCCACAGTGACTTTGCGGGCGTCGAGGGTGCCCGCCGTCGCGCTGAATTTCTGATAGTCCGCCGAACGGCGCGCATCGCTATGGAGTGCGAACAGCATTTGGCCTGTTGTCGAAGCGGCAGTCTTGTACGTCAGTAAATGCTGCCCCCCCTTCCAATTGGCCAACACCATCTCGCCCGCGGAAAGAGACATGACAAATTTGGCCTGCGGGTGATCCGGGTGGCGGCGCTGAATGATCGGCTGGTGATCACGGAGGCGTTCGGTCGCTTCGAGGAGTGTGACGAAGACGGCGTCGCGGACTTTTTTCATCCCGCCGCGCTTGTCGGCCTCATCCCATTCAAAGATGCACAGATGATGGGTGGATCCCGGCTTGACATAGGCGATCTGCGTGGGATCGCCGGCGGCTTGCGCCTGCTTGAGGCGAATCGGGCGGATCGTCTGCTCGGGCTTGAAGAGACGTACGCGTTTGATGGGAACGCCCGAGGGCATCTTCAGGTTGGCGAGTGCAACTTTGATTTTGCCGCCGGCGTCGGCGTCTTTTTCCGCGCCGCGTTTGCGACGGCCGGTGGAGACGCCGGCGCCCGCCACGGCATCGGCGACGATCTTGCGGATCACCGGATCACGGATCAATTCGATCTCATTGGGTGAAAGGCTCTCAACCGGCTTGCGAACAACGAACCGGCCGACTTCGACGTTGCCCTGCTGATCCTTCACAGGACCGTAAAGCGTTTCTTCATGAAGCTTCCCCGCCACCTTGCGGCGCGGACGGTGGGAGACATGGATGGCTTGGATTTTCTCCACGACATCATGGCGGAACCGCTCCCAGGGCGCGGGGAGGATTTCGCCGGTGCCCTGCGTGCCACCGTCCTGGCGGATGCGGGAAAGATGTTGAAGGCGGGAACGGTCGGTGAGGGCGACGACGACCGCATCGACGGCGTGATGACGATGATCGGCGCGGTTTTTTTCGCCGGGGCGGGCGCGCCCGGCCTGATCCTCCTGCCACGCCGGGCTGTCGGGCAATTCCGAGAGAATGGTTTCCAAGCCCCATTGGTGGCGCAGATCAGCGGTATGGACGCCTTTCAAGCCCAGGACATCATGGTCATGTTCGGTCAGCATTTTCAGATAAGTCATCGCCAGGCGGGTGATGTAGGCGGTGTCCACCAATTGGCGCGCGATGAAATCATCAAGTTCAAGGTGTTGGAGAAGGAAACGGCGATATTTGGGATAAGGGAGAGAACGGGCGCGCTGGGTGACTTGCTCATAGCGGGCGGCATCGGCGGCAAGCCATTCATACGGGGATCGGTTGTTTTTCTCTTGGTTGAGCGTTCGGTAACAGACAATGCGGTTCATCTGCGAATCGTCTAGCGTCCGAGACCAGGGGAGGATGTGATCGACATCAATTTCCCCGCTGAACAACTGATTCAAGCTGATCGCGCGGCCGCTGTAGATGCAGCGCTCGCCCTGCTGTTTCCAAAGAAGGAAGCGGGTGATGTTGTCGCGGGAGAGTTTGACGGACGCCTGGCGCAACTCATCGGCCGCCGCGTCGCGCTGGGCCTCGATTTCCCGAATCTTCTTGTGATAGTCCGCGCGCTTTTCCTGATTCATCTTCATCGACCGCGCCATCTCCACATGGATCGCGGCTGGCTTGCCATATTCGCGGATGATGCCATTGAGGAGTTTTCGCAGCTCATGGAGCGCGGCCTTGACGACCGGATTGGCCAGGTCCGACAGCGGGCCGGAACGGATGCGATCCAACGCGGGGAGATCACCGAACAGGCGGCGCTGCATCTCATCGCGTCGAAGATAGCCGGCCGCGTGCAGCGCCGAGTGCTCCGGATCGGAATCTGCCATGTAGCGCATTCCTTTTTCCAGGAATGGGAGGAGCTTGTTGATGGCCTTGAGTGACAGATTGGAATAGCCCGCCGGCAGGTCCACGTCCATCAGTCGCGCGGCTGCGTCAGCATCACAGGCGTGATCAGCGACAAGCTTGGTCCGCACGACCTCATCGCCAAGGCTTGGGTCGAGAAGGATTCGCACGATGGCATCTTTTTCACCTTCAGAGCGGTCATGCCATGATTTGCCGGCCGCCTTGGCCAGCAGCCAATCGGTCTTCATGCCCAGCAGCTTGGGACGTTGGCCACGCTCGAGGTTGAACTTCACCGATTCCAGGAAACCCAAAACCTTGCGAATCTGGGAAAAGTCCAGTTTTTCAACCGTGGCGAGTTTATCCAGGAGCAGTTTTCGCTCGTCCGATGAAAGGGGGCGCTCTTCATATCGATCGGGATCGATGATGCGCAGATTGTTCACTTCCTGAAGCAGGCGAAATCGTTGCGCGGCGCGATCGGCGCGTGGGCAACGGCGCTCCTTGGGTTCCAATTCGCAAATTCCGATCATGGACTTCGGCCAAAACATATTGCGCTGAAAAAAGACGATCCCTTCAAGGCCGTACTCCTTGAGCCAGTCGCTTCCATGCGCCAAGCGGCGGGGTTTGCACATCGGGGCAACCGGTCCACCCCGGCCGGCGCGAAGGGCCGGCGTCAGCAAATCGGGATGATATTCGGCTTGTTTGGTCCAGATTCGATCAAACTCATCCCGCAGCATGGCGCGTCGCGTGTGCCTGCTGCGAATGCGCGCATGGGGGTCGGCATGCGCGCCCGCCAGATATTCCCCCAAGGTCGCATCCCCCATCGCGCCGGCCAGTTCATCAATCTCCTTCAGCATCCCCTTGACTTCCTTGTCTCCGCGATCTTTTTTGCTGTTGGACTGGAAGCCGCGGCGCTGGTTGAGGTGCAAAAGAACCCGGCCAATCTCAAAAGGCTGCAACCTTTCATGAATGCCCCGCCGGCGCAGGTCATACGGATCGAATGACAGGCAATCCAACTGCTTGTCCGGCTCGACCGGAAACAATCCCGCCTCGATCAGCGCGCGGCGAAGAATGGTCCGGCGACGCTTTCGACGAAGAATCTGTCGGCGCATCCCCCGCGCGGTGCGACGGTCCTCATTGCGAGACACTTCCTTGGATGTGTCGAAATTATCCACCCCCTCCGGAAAAACCCGCACGCCGGCGTCCACCACACGCTGATTGGCCTCATCGACCAACGCCCATCCAATGGAATTCGGCCCGATATCCAAGCCGAGTGTTGTCGCCATCAATATGTCCCTCTGTGAATTGTTAATAGAACGAGGTTGGTTAGACTCTAACCCTCGCCATGTGTATAGTAACATTGCCCATGGCGGGACTCGAACCCGCAAGACCCGAACGGCCGGTGATTTTGGAGACCACTGCGTTTACCAATTTCGCCACATGGGCAGCGGGCTGTTTACGCAGCCCGTATTTTTATGGTCGAGACAATAACTGTTGACAAACGATTTGTCAATTGTATGATGGGGTGTGACAAAAGATGAAGTGGTGAAACACTAAAATCGTTTGTCGGTTCCGAATTGTTTGTAAGGGCGGGGTTGCTTGGACGTTATGTTGAGGCTTGACAGGAATTTCGTGCGGAGTAACATATGAGCGTCTAACCAACCCCGCTCTGCGGCTTTTCGTAACAAGACGAAAAATTCGCAGGCACTGCTCTACGGAGCACCCAAGTGTCACGCCACAAGCGGGGCACTTTTTTTATGGCTTGTTGGTGGGACGTTTCAGGGGCAGGATTCAATCCATTTCCATTGATGACGTGACGCCATGGCGCGCGGGCACACGGCGCGGCGCGCTTGTCGCCGCACAGGGATGCACTGCCCTGTTGCATGATGTCGGGCGGAGTCTGTCCGTCGCGCCTCAATGCGCGTGCGCGGGGGCGGATGTCGCTGCCGTCGGAGACGCAACGGGTTTGCGGATCTCATCGAAGTTCATGGCTGCGGCATCATGAGACTTGGCGGCGGCATCGGCGGCGGATTGGGTGGCGTAGGCGACGACGCCGGTCAGCATGGGGGTTTCGTTGGCCGGGGAGCGGACGTAGTGGGCGGTCGTCGCGTCGATCCACTGTTTGGATTCGACATCATGGGCCCAGTAGCGCGTTTGCGACGCGGCGGGCGGGGTGAAGCGGAGCATCTCGCCGAGGTCGTCAAAGACAAACTGCTTGCGCTCGCCGTTTTGATTCTGCACAATGGCGGCGGCGTAGCGCTCGTCGCTGACGATCATGCCGCAGGCGAAGCAGGTGTCCTGGCCGAGATGCAACGAAGGGGGATCGAGTGTGACCTCGCGCTTGCAACCGGCGGTCATCAGGAAGGCGAAAGAAAGAGCGAGAATGGCTAAACCAGGCAGATATTTTTTCATAGTGGCTTTCGTGAAAAGAGGAATCCGGCGATGGCCAGGGGAACGACCATCCACGCGGCGAGGGCCGCGACGAGAACGGGGATGAGCGCCCGGCCGAAGGTGTTGACGGCGTACAAGCCGGCCGGACCCAAAACATCGAGCGTGGAATCGAACGAGGCGATGACCGAGAGCTTGAAACATTCGGTGGGGTTGACGAGGCTCGCCAGGAGCAGGTCGGAAGCGCCCATGCGAAAGAGAACGGCCGATCCCATCAGGCCCAGGTCGCCGAGAAAGACGATGGCCAGCCACACCATGATCGCGGCGCCGGTCGCGGCGGCGGCGGTGCGGGTCAGGACGGAGATCAGCATTCCCACCGCGAGCATCGCCAATGCCAGCAGCGCGGCCATCGCGAC
>CAYTAP010000020.1:4514-30551 GCA_964435775.1 uncultured Tepidisphaeraceae bacterium | reverse complement strand
TGTGCGGAATCGGTGGCGCGGGCGAGGGTGAGGGCGCTGACGCCGAAGCCGATGGCGAGGGTGCCGAGCAGCGCCGTCGCCAGGCCGAGGAACTTGGCGATGAACAATTCGATCCGGTTGATCGGCTGGGCGAGAAGATACGCGAGCGTGCCGCGCTCGCGCTCGCGGGCGAGGGAGGATGCGCCGATGGAGAGCGCCATCAGAGGCACGATGAGGAGGATCAGATTGACGAGGCTGGCGGCGGTGGCGCCGAAGCCGGCGAAGCCGGAAAGCGTGGTGCCGACCTGCGAAAGATACGCCAATCCCAGGGACAACACCGCGAAGGCGATCGTAAAGCCGATGAACCAGCGGTTGCGAAACGATTCGCGAAGCTCCTTGCGGGCGAGAATGTAGATCGTGTAGAGATCGAGCAGGCGTTCGCGGCCATCAACGGCCGCACCGCTCGCGCTGGCCAGCGGGTTGGGGGCAAGGGTGCTCATGATCCCACCTCCAGTGCGGGGGAACCGGCGGCAACGGAAGAAGCCGTGACGGGGCCTCGAGCGGCAGATTCAAACGATTCCTCATCATCGGGTAAAACCTGATCGAGCGTCGCCCGGTCGGTGAGGACTTTCCCATGTTCAAGCGTCAGCACCCGGTCGGCCAGGCCGCGCACTTCCTCCGGGCGGTGGGAGATGAACAGGAGCGTTTTGCCCGATTGCTTGAGCCCCAGGAGCAGGGACAGGAGCGAACGCCGCCCGGCCGAGTCGAGGTTGCTCGTCGGCTCATCGAGGACCATGACCGGCGGATCATTGAGCAAAGCGACGCTGAGGGCCAGGCGCTGCTTCATGCCGCCGGACAGCTCGCGGATGCGTTTGCGGGAGTGCTCGAGCATGCCAAGGTCATCGAGGATGCGCTTGCAGGATTCAATTGGGGCGCGCTTGAGGCGGGCGACGAAGCTCGCCACCTCGATCACGCGAAAGTCATCGTGAAACGCCAACTCCTGCGGCACATAGCCGATCAGGCGGCGGACTTTCTTGCCGTGCGCCATCACATCAAGCCCGCCGAGGCGGATTGTGCCTTGATAGTCGATCAGGCCGAGGATGCAGCGGATGAGGGTGGTTTTGCCCGCGCCATTGGAACCCCAGAGGGCGACGGATTGGCCGGGCGCGACGGTGAAATCAACGCCGTCGAGCACGCGGGTCCGACCGAAGGATTTATGAACGGAGATGATTTCGATGGCGGCGCTCATACGGGTTAGCTGAACTCCTTTCGAGCAGAGGCGACGATCCCCAGGCCCGCCGCGAGCATGGCGATGGATGCGACAATGGCAAGGGGCGACCAGGCGCGCCCGGCGGCCAGCGCGGGAAGGTCCGGCTTGACGGGGTGCATGAGGGGCGCGGTGTCGGTGGCGCGGACCTGCGGCTTGACGATGGGGAACGCGCGGCTGGCCAGCTCGATCGCCTGCTGGGCGAGGCTGAACTGGAAGAGGCGCAATTTGGGTTCGCGGTCCATCAGATTCTGGAAAAGGCTTTGGGAGCGGTGGGGAACGTCCCCGATGCCATCCCCGTTGGCATCATAGCCGCGGTAATCGCTCCAGTAATTGCCCCGGTCGTATTGGGTGTAGGAATTGCCGGCCAGTTCGCCGCCGCCGAAGACGCCGATCTGCTGAATGTTGTCGAGCAGGGAATTGCCAATGAAGACGTTGGAATGAACCGACGGCATGAGGCCAAGCCCGATGTCGTTGAAGGCGATGACGTTGTTGTAAAAGTGATGGGTCAGATCGACGCGGGAGGGGGAATTGTCGATGTGGATCCCGACGCGGTTGTCGACGAAGACGTTGTCGTGGCAATCGACGCCATCGACATCCTTGATCCCCAGCCCAAAGCCGCTGGGGCCGCGGTTGTGGGCGATGATGTTGCGATCAAGCTCAAGGTTCTGGCTGTACATGATGAAGATGCCGACGGAGTTGTCGCGGACATCATTGTTTTCCATCACGGCATCGGAAGCGAACATGCAGTGCAGCCCGTAGCGGCCATGCGACACCTTGTTGCCGCGGACGGTGAGGGACTGGGAATACCAGAGGACCAGGTCGCGGCAGTTGATGAGGGTGTTGTTTTCGACGGTGGAGCGGTGGCTGCTCCAGAGCTTGATGCCGTCGCCGCGCCGGGGCAGAGGGAGGTCGGTTTTGCCCTCGATGATGTTGTTGCCGACATAGCTGCCGGTGCTGTTGTTCAGATGGATGCCGAAGAGCGTGTCCTGGACGAGGTTGTTTTGAATGGAGGCGCGGGGGGCGGAGGCGAAGATGCCCGCGTTGGGGTGGTCGATGTTCGTGCCGGTGCGGCGGATGATGAATCCGGAGATCGCAACGTCGCTGGCGCTGACGGTGATGACGTTTCCTTCGCCGCTTCCCTCGATGACGACGCGCCCGTCGGCGATCAGCTTGAGGGGCTTGTAGATCTGCACCGGCCCGGCGTAATGCCCGGCGGGGACGCGGATCGTGTCACCGGCTTGAGCGGCGGCGATGGCGGCGAGCAGGTCGAACGCGGGCGGCGTCGGTCGCGGGGCATCAGCGCGGACGCCGGCGGCGAGGACGAGAATCGCCATCGCCAGGAGCGCGCCGCGGAGGATGGATCGGGACGTTGGAGGCATGGGAATCCCGCGCTATGAACACTCGACCCATTCCGCTCAGGATTGAGCGACCCGGGCATTCAGACGGGCGGCGGCCTTTTGCCGGCGCTCGGCGTCGAACAAGGGCTTGTAGGCCCAGCGATGAAGGATCAATCCCACAATCACAAGCACCGATGCGATGATAGCCAGGATCATGCCCGTGCCAAGCGAGGCGACGGTTGAAAACTGCCCGACGGTTCCCGTTCCCAGCACCGGCGGCACAAACGGTTTGATCGCGTTGGCCAGGGGGGCGCGGGGATCGAGCTCCCGGCCGAACTTGCTCATCCAGAAATGCAGGTCGAGAATGAACCCGACGGGGAACAGGATCGCGGGCAGCGACAGGATGGCGGCCCATCGGCTGTGGATGTGAAGGGTCGCTTCAACGAGCAGCACCATCGAGATGATGGCGGCGACCGCCATCGTGCGCTCAAACTGGGCGGCTTCATTCAGGGGGCGCATCCCGATGTAGTGGTTCAACCCATCGACTTCCGCCACATCCCCCTGCAGATGATTGACGTACGCGCGGATGTGCAGCCCATCGGGATACTGCGGCGCGTTGAGCGTCATGAGCCAGTACGGCAGGAACAGCGACGACAGCAGGCACACCCGCGCCAGGAACATGAAAAACCCGGGCGCTGCGTACTTCCAGGCATGGCGCTGCCGTTCCAGGTCCGGGACGCGCGGGCCGCGGATGTCGTCGATGATTCTCCAGAATAGTGATGGCATGGCCGCCTCGAATCGATCCTTGCGAAGTTTGGCGGAAAAGGGTTCCCGCCGCCTTGTGGACGGCGGGAACCCGGATCATTCTCACGAACTTACCGCAGCCCCTCGGCCGCCGAAGCCTGTGGCGTGGTGGCCTTGGGCTTCACGCGGAGGTATCCCATCATCTCCAGGTGCAGCGCGGAGCAGAACTCGCTGCAGTAGAAGGGGAAGGTGCCGGGGGTGTCGGCGACGAACTCAAACTTCGCGTATTCGCCCGGCTCCATGCTCAGGTTGATGTTGTAGCCGGCGATGCAGAAGCCGTGGGTGGCGTCCTGCGCGCGTTCGATGTTGGTCAGATGCCAGATGACCTTGTCGCCCTCGTTCACCTCGACATGCTCGGGGGTGAAGTGGGAGCGGACGGCGGTCATGAAGATTTCAACCTGACCGGGCTTACGAACGATCTTCTCCTGACCGGCGCGCGGCGCGTTGATATCAACGGCCTGCGTCTCGGGATTCCAGCCGACGGCCGGGTACACCTTCCACGGCTTGAGCTTGTCGGCCTTGATGATCTGGGCGTAGTGCGGCTCGCCGATACCGATGGGCAGATCATAAAGGACGGGCATCACAGTTCCGGGCTTGCTGATGTCCATCAACTGGAAGTTCTGAGGAAGCAGGGGACCCGTGGGGAAGAAGCGGTCGATGGACCACTTGTTCATCGCCACGAGATATTTGCCCTCGGGGCTGGCGGTGTCGCCGCCGGTGACGGCGAGGTGCCCGACGTTGTACTGAACGGGGGTTTTGGTCACCAGCGTCCAGGGGGCTTCGGTGTGCTTGGACTGGTACGGGCCGCCCATCGTCCATCGCGCGATGGCCGGTTCAAGGAACAGCGAGGTGTAGGCATACCCCTTGTCGTCAAACTGGGTATGCAGGGGACCGAGGCCGACTTCGACCTGCGCTTCCTTGCAAGCGTCGTAGTCGAGGATGGGGACGCCGAACGGATCCTTGCCGGAGAACTTCTAGTCGGCGATCGCTTTCTGGATCTTGTCGAAGCTGTAAATGGTGACGAAGGGATCGAGCTTGCCGGAGACCACGATATAGTCGCCGCCCGGGGAGAGATCGACGCCGTGGGGGCTCTTGGGCTCGGGGATGAAGTAGAGCGCGCCATCGTCCAGGGCGGTCTGGAGCTTGATAACGGGGAAATCCTTCACCTTCTCATACTTGCCCGCTTCAAAGAGCGCGACGATCTTCTTGAAGTTGATCACATGGAGATAGTCCATGTCACGCTGGCTGACGCCGGCTTCGAAAGGAGGTTTGCCTTCGCCGGCGCCGCCGGTGGCCATCTCCGTGTTGATCGAGTTGCCGAAGAGCCATCCGTCGCTGGCGCCCCGGCCGGGATCCATCAGGTCCTGCCAGTAAGGCGGCAGCTCGAGGGCGAAGGACTTGCTGTGATCGATGCGCCCCTTCTCACGGTCGAACTTCCAGACCGTGACGGTGCCGCGATAGGTCTTCTGATAATCGGTCATCGGGGCATAGGTCCAGCCGAGAGGCATGCCGTATTGGCCGCCTTCGATGACGTAATCGGTGTTGGGGGTGACGAAGCTGCCGCCGTGATCGCTGAGGCTGATCGGATTTTTAACGATCTGCTTGGTCTCAAAATCGCGCAGGTCGATGACGGCAATGCGGCTGTTGGCCTTGTCGTTGATGAAAAGCCACTGGCCGTCGTAGTTGCCGTCGGTTTCGCTCAGAGCCGGGTGATGGGTGTCGCCCCAGGTGAGGGGTTTGCCCTCGACATCCCCCTGCTTGATGATGTCGTTGCCCACCGGATAGCCCCATCCCTGCCAGGGCTCGGGGGTGAAGACCGCAATGGACCGGAGGATGCGCATGGAGGGCATGCCGATGACGAAGACCTGCCCGCTGTGTCCGCCGGATGCGAACATCAGGAATTCATCATGCTTTCCCGACGGCACGTAGGTCTTTGCCGCGGCCACCAGATCATCTGGCGTCAACCCACGTTCCTGCATGATTTGCTGCACGGCCGGCATGCCGCCGGCGGTGTCGCCGCTGCTGGCCTTGCTTTGCTCCGGGGATCGATTGCATCCGGCGCCAAGCATCGACAGCGCCAGGCCGAAGCCCGCAAATGCCGCCACTTTTTTCTTACCGATTCGCATGGACAATCCTGCCTTTCACAAACCCGTTGTCTCAGTGACGCACTGAAACAAATGGGTGATTACTTCTGGTTTTCGAGAGTCCTCAAATACGCGATGATGTTCATGATGTCCGCATCCGTCAGAGCGGGGTTGCCGCCCTTGGGGGGCATGGGAACGTGGGTGGTATTCAAAGGATCCGTGGCGTCGCGCCCCTTCTTGATGAAGGCGAGAAGCTCGGCGTCGCTTTGACTCTTTGCGAAATCACCCCGAACGAGGTCTTTGCCCAGGTTGGGAACGCCTTCGGCGTTCTGGCCGTGACAGGCGACGCAACTGGAGTCGTAAAGGTCCTTGCCCTTGGCGACATCACCGGCGCCAGCGCTGGCGACGAGGGTGGGAGACGACCCGTGGGGTGCATCGCCCGAGCCGCCGGCCACCGCCGAGCCGCCGCCGAAGCCTTCGATCATCCAATAGACGGCAAGCAAAAATCCGACAACGACGACCACGGAGATCGTCGTGACGAGGATGCCATAAGTTTTGGCATTCTTGGAGGCAAGGGGTGAAGGGGGTACCACTGCTTGCTGATCCGTGGATTTCTTCGCGTTCTCAGTTGAGTTGCTCACGATTATCTCCAGTTATAGATAACTAGGTACGTATATTACCTTTCTTGTGAAAAAAAGTACATGCATTTCTGCCCCTGTCAAGCTGTGGCAAATCGGCGCACATACAAGGGCGCGTTGGGAGCAAGTTTCCATAAAAATGAGGCGGTCAAGCCGCCGCCGGATGGACGGCCTTCAGCATATGCCATTGGAGCATCGTGCCCGACCAGAGGGGCTGGGCAACGCGCCGCCCGACCACATGGGAAAGCTCGGCAGCGGGGATGCCCGTACCCGGTCGCTGGATGATCAGGTCCTGGGAGTGAATGACTTCGCCAGCGGCCATGTCGCGGCAGACGACGAGGCTTTGCCGACTGACACCGCGGACGTCCTGTTCGATGTCGAGGACGTGTTTGGGGGAATCGCCGCGAAATTGCTCGGCGGCGCGAATCATGCGGACGTATTCGGCGAATTGCGCCGGATCGGCGCTGGCGGCATGATCGGGACCGGCGGCTTCGCAATCGTGGGTCAGATGCTTTTCGATCAGCACCGCGCCGGCGGTCACCGCCAGCGCGCCGCAGAGAAGATCCTCGCAATGATCGGAGTAACCGACGGGCACATCGAAGCGCGCCGCAAGTTCGGAAATCCACGCGAGGTTGGCATGCTCAGGAGGCACGGGATAGCTGCTGATGCAGTGGAGCAGCGAGAAGGAGACGCCATCTTCGCGCAGCCAGGCGACGGTTCTTTCAACCTCCTGGAGCGTCGCAGCGCCGGTGGAGCAGATCATGGGAAGTTTGAGCAGGCCGGCGGCCGAGAGGAGCGGGCGATTGACCAAATCCGGTGAAGCGATCTTGATCGCATCGAGGTTGAGGGATTCAATGGATGGAAGATCCGGAGTGCTGAAGGGTGTGGCGATGACGAGCAAGCCGACCTTGCGGGCCGCATCAGTGATCCGCCGCAGCGCCGTGGGGGACAATTCGTACCGGCGGAGCATTTCGATCGGCGAGTCATCCTCGCAGCGCGCCTTTTGATAATCGGCGAAGCGCGAGCCGGCGTTCATCAGCGCCTCGGCGCGGAAGACCTGCAATTTGATGGCGTCAGCACCGGCGGCTTTGGCGGCGTGAACCAGTTCGATCGCGCGCTCAACCGATCCGTCATGATTGACGCCAATCTCGGCGATGATGAGGGTGGGATGCCCCCGCCCCACCATTCGACCGGAAACTGTCCATGATGTGTTGTGCTGATTCATGAGGCGACTCGATATCGAACGACGCTGCGGGCGCGAAGCACGGCTTCGGCGAAGTAAAGGTCCCGCTCGTGATCCACTTCAACGGTTTCCCCCATCTCCGTGGGAACGCCCCGACGATCGACGCCGAAAAAGGCGTGGGGATCGGATGGGAACAGTTCGCCGCGAAGCATCGACGCGCGGGAGACCGCGACAACCGCGCCATCATGAAGATAAAGCGGTTCGAGATCCTGACGACGGTGGGTGGACCCTTCACGCACCACCTCCACGCGATCTTCATTGAGGCGCGACATCCACGCCGGATGCCACTTGCCCACGGGGCAGAAGGTGCGCACTGAATCACAGCCCGTCGCCATCAAATGTTCCACGCAGCGGTCGATGATTCCCGCGCCGCGCACGGGGACGTTGCCATAGAGCGTGACGACGGCGTCGGCTTTGAATCGCCCGGCCGGATTGGATTCGACATGATGCAGCGCGTGAAGCAGGACATCCTGAACGGAGGCATCGGAGGTGGCCAGATCGGAAGGGCGCCGTACTGTTTCAAAACCGGCCGTCGCGGCGAGGGCGAGGATTTCCGGACAATCACTCGAGACGATCACGCGTGTGAGGGTTTTCGCCTGTCGGGCATGGTCCAGCGTGTAGGCGATCACCGGCTTGCCGAGCAGCGGGCGAAGGTGTTTGCGCGACAAGCCCACACTCCCCGCGCGGGCAAGGATGACGGCCAATACGTTGGGCGATGGTGTCTGATTCATTGGATTCATCTGACTCATTGTCTTTTATGCCGAGCGTTTCATTGGCTTGGCGCCGGAACGATTCATTTGATTGGCCTCTGTAGGGTCCGTGGTACTCCGCGGACCATCTTCGCGGTCGGTGGCGATGGTCCGCGGGGTACCACGGACCCTACAAAAGCCTGGAGACGAAGAATTCACGTGGTCGAGCGCGGCTTGCCAGAGTCCTTCCAAGGATTGTGCGGCGGCATTCCCGACGGCTGATTGCCCCAACACATCTTCTTCATGCGTCACCGCCCTGCCGTCGCTCAGGATCGTCAGCCGCTTCATCGTTGATGAGGTGAGCGGCAGGAACGACGCGGACATATCCGCGACGGCTTGATCGGGGATGAGGCCGCTGAACGTGCGCGGGCCACGAATGACCGCCGAACCGAGGGCGCGGAGCCACTGGTCATACCACGTCTCCATTTCGCCGAGATTTTCTCCGCACTTGGTGAAGATCGGCACGAAGAGGGGCGATGCGCCGCCGGATGCCTGGCGCGCCAACAGCAGTTGCTTCAGGTTCTCCAGGACCATCGCCATGGCATCAATGCCCATCATCGCCTGATAGGTGACGACCGTGGTGGCCGGGAGATGGAATGAGAGAATGTCGATGCCGCTGTGAACGAGGCGTTGCACGTCCTGGGGATCGATCCGCACCAGGTCGGTCTCCACATGAATGGCGCGGATGCCCGCGTCGCGGGCGGCGGCAATCACATCGAACACCATGGGGCAAAGAAGCGGGTCGCCCACGCCGGCAAGGGTGAGACGGGCGTCGTCCGCAGCGGCGAATTGCCGGATCAACGCGCGCGCGACTTCGAGCGGAAGATCGTCGCGCCGCAGTTGGGGAAGATCGCAGGTGGAGAAGGTCGGGTGGGTGGCGCGTCGGGTGGTCAGTTCAAGCACAAGCTCGCGGGGGAGCACATCGCCTGATGTTGTCGCATTCATCCGCTCCACGAGTTCCAACGCATTGGTCGTCAACAGCCGGCCACCCAGGGATTCAACGGCCTGCCCAATGCGCCGAACCTGCCGATCGGAATCGAGCTTGAAGCGATGGAGCGTGCGGGCAATCGGGGCGGCAACGGGACAACACCCTTCGCTGGAGCAGGGATCGTGAACCGGATGATCGGGAAGATAGTGGAGGATTTTGCCGGGATGAAGGTCTCCCTGGCCGAGCCGCTCAACAAATGAGCGATGAAGCAGCGCGCCGCCCAGCCCGGGCGCGGCTGGGGAAAAGATCAATTCACGATCCGGACGCCCGGCGGCGTGTTCGATCACATCGTCGATGAGCCGCGGATCAACCAGCCCGGCCGACGGATCGACGAGGACAATCGCCGAGGCGTTCTCGCGTTGCGCGACTTCCCAAGTCGGCGCGCCGCAAAAGCCCAAATCGAAATCGCAGGTGTTGAGCAGCCCGGAGCGCCAACCGTCCAGCCAGCGCAGGGCAATTGTGCGTGCGTCGAATTGAGGCAGCGCCCGGCGCATCCCGTGCGTATGAACCCCCGCGCCAGCGGCTTGGGCGATCGCTCGAACGGCGGCAAGCTGATCATCCCAGCACATGATCGTCACCGCGGCAAGTCGAGCGGCCAGGGACAAGCGGGACAGCGTCCACTCGATCACCGACCGGGCCTGAAACTCACGAGTGGCGCTGTTTGATTCGGCTGCCTCATGCAGCATTGAAAGGACGGCGACGACGCGGCGAGGCTCATCGCCATTCGCCTCCCCCGCCGCAGTCTGATTCAAGCGGATTGCACCGGGATTGGCATTCATGCGGCCTCCCGCTGATGCCGCGCGCTCATCACGCTCACCTTTTCGATCACCTCATCCATCAGTCGCTGAAAGACCCTCGCGGCGTCAGCGATACCGCGAACATTGTCAATGTCGCGGTTCACCTGTCGCCGCTGACGCTCGATCCCCTCCACTTTGGCCGCCGAGATTTTCCGATCCTGCTGGAAGCGATTCAGTTCCGTCAATTGCGTCAGTTGAACGATCAGGTCGTAACAAAGCCCGTATGCGTTCATGTCTGCGCGCAAGGCATCGATCCGCGCGATGGCGCGGTTGACGCGCGATTGATCGTCCAGATGATCGCGCACCTCTTCAAGCAAAGGCAGCGTTGCGGTGCTGATCCGCTCAATGTTGGCAGCTTCATCACGGCGCCGGCGCAGGCTGACGGTGCATCCATCGAGCCTGGACCATTGCAGGCCGGGGTAATCGTCCGCCGCCGCCGCAAGCGGGCGCGTGCAGAATTGATCGATGGCGTCTTTAAGGGTCATCGGCGTCGCGCCACGTTTGAGCGCCCCCCCTTCGGTGGCGTCGATGATCCGGCGATCACATTGCGCAAAATCCCGCTCGAACTGCTGAAGGTAGGTGAACAGCCGCTCCTCGGTGTACATGGGGCGGCCTTCGATGTCGGGAATCCGGCGCAGGATCGGACGATCACGGACGATCTGCTCCCACTGCTTCATCTCGACGCTGCAGAATGGTCCGAGTTCCGGCCGCCACACATCGTCGTAACTCGTGCCTGGCGCGTAGCACAGGCCATCGGAAAAGCCCAGGTCCTGTCCGACGAAGATGATCGGATCGCAACCCAAATGCTCGGCGAGGTAATACGCCAGGTGCGCCACCGTCGCCCCGGCCGTCAGTGTCCCCTTGTTCAATTTCATCTCGGCCAGCAAATGCTCGGCGAAGGAGTTGCCCAGGATCGTCAACGGGCCGGGATTCATCTCGAAAATGCGGTCGGTCGCCTTGGGCTCGGCGACAAGCTCGGTGCGAAGCGTCGGCGGGAGCTTTTCAAAAAAGCGGGTGCAGATGTCGTGATAGTCCAGGGAGGTGACGAAATGCGGCTCGACGCCCATTTCCAAAAGCGGCTGAAGCGTAGTCTGGACGGCAATGATTGCGGCGCGCTCTTCGAGGTTCTTGAGCAGATGCTTGTTCTTTCGCAGCGAAGGCCCGGCCGACACGATCACGGCGGGGTGGCCGCGATAGCGGTCCTTCAATCGATCCACGCCCGGCGTGGCGACATACCATGCGAGATTGCGCGCGATGTTCTCGGCGGTCCGCCTTCCATTGGTGATGAGCGTGTGGAAACTGGTGTGCAGAAAAGCCTGATATTCCGCAATCCATGCGGCCATTTGTTCATGAAATGCCGGTTCACGCTGAACACTGGGGGCATGCGTGATTGGGGTGAAGCCCATCGAGAGGATCGCGCCCAGGGGCTGCAGTCGAAGCACGATGTCGTTTTTTTCAAGTTGGGTGAAGAACAATACGCGACGGCTGGCGATGAGGCGGGAAAAGTCGCGGTGAAGCAGCGCGGTTTTGATCACGAGCAGATCAGGTTCGAGCACGCAGATGAACGCCTCGTCGGCGGCGCGGTCGAAAAGAGCTTCGAGGTGATAGCCCAGCCCCATGCCGTGAATGTAAAACGCCAGGCAGTCGTCGATGGCGACGGCGTCGATCAGACGACTGGCTTCGGCGATGGGCTGATGGCGGCTGTGAAGGTAGAGGCTGACGCCGCCGGCCGCCGGGACACGGATGGTTGGATCACCGGCTTTGGAAGGCTCGGTTGGATAGCGCGCATCCTCATCAAGCAACTCAATTCGCCCGGCCAGCGCCGGGTCAACTGCCCAGAGCGCCGCGAGATTGCGCACGTACACCGAGTCGGCCGGTAGGATGAAACGCGTGGATGGATCGGCAAGGAGCGTCATGTTGAATGGCGGCGGCTGATTTCAATGAAATACAACCCGCCGGTATGCTGGCGAGCGATTACTAAACCGCGCGGCGGCCCTCCGCTGCTCCTATTTATCGGACGTTGTTGCCGCGAAAGTTGAGTTCAATCCATGTCTGACCTCCTCTTTGACACCCCCTGGTGGCTGCCGTCGATCATCGCGGTGGCTGGTTTTACGCTCTTCTGGACGGGCAACCGCCGCCAGCAAAACGGACCGCGAAACGTCGGAGCGGCGCTCTTGGCGCTGACGATCGCGCTGATCGCGGTCAGTTGGCTCGTGGACACGCAGAAGGAAAAGTGCATCAACCAGGCGAGGGGCATCATCCATGCGGCCGTCAAGCGGGATGATGGGGCGATGCGGTCGCTCCTGGCCGAGCAGACGAGCGTCAACAATCGGATTCACGGCCCGGCGGATATCGCGGCGGCCGCAATGATGGCGGCGGACCTGTATGACCTGGAGTCACTGACCGTCCTCAGCACGACCGCCAAGCGGATTCAAACCGTCATCACCGTGCAAATGCGCGTGTTGGCGCAGTCCAAGTCCAACCGCCCGACAACCATCGACTGCGAGTTTCAATGGAATCAGACGAGCGATGGTTGGTATCTGCGAAATATCGAAGTGAAGAGCATCGGCGACCAGGATGTGAATCGGTACTTGGAACGGATGGCGCGATAAGAATACCCAGCCGGCCGGCTGCTCCGCGCCGCAATTCTCAGGAACCGGCTTTAGCGGACGCATGCGCCTTTGGTGACGCCGATGGGTGGGCCGGGGCAGTCGGCTTGGCTTCTTGGCCCTGTCGAAGCGAGGGGCAAAGCAGGAGCGTCAGGGGGCTGACGCACTCTTTTTCCTCGGCCAGACGCTTGAGGCTTTTGACGGCCGAGGCGCTGAGGGGAACGGTTTTCTGCACCTCTTTAAGGAGCTTCCCCTGGTGATTGAGCGCCTTGGGAGTCGCTTCCCGCTTGGCGCGGGTGCTGACGAAAATCAGGACACCGGCGACGACGATTCCCGCGAGCAATACGGCGAAAACCTTTCCCGACTGAGGCGTCTGCGTGACGTTGTTGTGAATGCTGCGGAAGACCTCCTCCTCGGTTGCGGCGGCGTGAGCAACGCTCGTGAACAGCACAACAAATAGACTGGCCAGAGGTGTCACAAAGCGTACGCGGGCACGATCCCATTGAAGGAGAAAACCCCCTCCCCCGCCCTCCCCCGGAGTACCGGGAGAGGGGGTAAGAGGGGAGAATGCGCGGACATCGCGGCAGTCAATCATGGCTCTGTCATGGCTCATCACCCGGCCGCCTTTCGATCCATGGTCCCCTTTTTCACCCCGGCGATGTCGGCGACGGTTTTGAGCACGCCCAGCGCATAGCGGCGGACGCGCAGGTTGGGATCCCCCTTGGCCATGTCGCCGGCGTCGGGAAGAAGTTGCCACCAGCCGATGTGACGCAAAACCCACAGCGCCGAGATGCGATGCTCGGGGCGCTCGTCGCGGAGCATGGCGGCGAGTTGCGTGCTGAAACTGCTGATGCGCATCGAATGCAGCGCCTTGATCGCATTGGCGCGTTCACGGTTGTTGGCGGCCCGCGCCCGCTGGACGAGGAGGGGAAGAAACGCGGGCGTGATGCGATTCTCAAGCGCCTCGATGGCGTTTGCGCGGACACGAGCATCGGTGTCGCGGAGAACCCGTTCGACAAGTGTTTCCAGCGGGAAATCCTTTTCCTGCGCCACGACGCACACCGCCTTGCTGCGAATCCGGGCATTGGGATCGGCGCACAATTGCTTGAGCGAATCCCGCATGGCGCCGGAGAGCCCAAGCTCCTGCGTGATTTGCAGCGCCTTGATCCGCTGATCCTGGGCGCCGCTGATCAGGCGGCGGGTGAGGCGCGGGATGACATCGGGGAGGATTTTCAACATCGCCCGACCGGCAGCCTTGCGGGTGGGGCGCGGGAGCTGGTCGAATCGCTTCCAGAAATGATCGAATCCCGCTTGCCCAAGCGACCGGCTGATCACACGGCGCACGCTCTCGGGGGCGCTGGTCATCAACTGCAGGAGCATGTTTTCAAAATCGCGCGGCTTGCGGCGGATGATCTCCCGCGCCGCCAGTCGCACGAGACGTTCATCGCTGTCGCTCAGAAACGCGCGAATCAGCGATACCGACGCCCCGCGCGGGCGCTGCAGCGCGACACGCAGGAGACGAAGACGCGCCGTGAAATCTCCGGCCGCGTGCTCGCGGAGGCGGTTCATCCGTTCATCCTGAACGACATCGTGAACACCGGAGACGCCCAGCCATTCGCCGATGCCCGCCGCGTCGCCGGGTGTTCGCCTCTCGATATCATGGGCCAATTCCCCATCGCCCCACCAGGTGCCCCGCGTCACTTCCTTCATGCACGCCTGGAGCTGCCCATCCTTGAGCCAGTGTGTTTTCCGAAGCAGCGCATCAAGGACAGGCGCTTCGTCAATATGCGAAAACGCCGCGCCGAAATGCGTCCGCAAGCCCCCGTGGCTCGCCCCCAGCAAAAATGCCTCGACATGCTCAGCGGCCGGCGGCTGCTGCAACCGCCGAACCATCGCGCTTTGCCCGCCATGCTTGGCGGTGTGGAGAATCGCAAGCGTTTTGCTCCCCGGCCAGTCACACAACAGGAGCGCCGCCCGCATCAATTCCGCGCCATGCCGGCCGCGATGAATGTCCATCGCGCGGGCGACGGCTTGTTCGATCTCCGGACGCTCGGCGATCACCTGCTCATACGCCTGGGCACGGTCGGCGGGATCGAGCGTGTGCAGGCTGCGCGTTTGCGTGGACACCCATCGCGCCAGTGCCACAAGAGCTTCGACCGCCGGGCGAGAGAGCGTTTCCTCCGCGTGATTCAGATTTTCGGACAACACATAGGACAATCTCCCCTGTCGCCCGATGGCGATCAACTTCATCGCGGCGCGGCGGAGTTGGTGATCGTCGCTCCGTCCGCATTCCCGCAGCGCGCTGTGAAACAGCCGGATCTGCGACAGGATGGCCAGCTTCATTGGGTCGGCCAGCGCCTCATACGCCCCCACCACCCCGGAGAGGCCGCGAACGCTCTGACGGCGAAGCAGCGCATCAAGCACCCTGGCCTGTTCCGGCTCGTTGCCGAGATTCAACGCCTCGAGCAGGGTGTCGTCGGCCGCTTCGTTTTCAGATCGAATCAGCGCATGGATCAACCGTTCAACCATCATCGATGGTTATCGGACGATGACCGGCGCGCTCATGAAATAACGCGTACGCCCCCGCGGCTCACGACATCGCGGGCAGATCGGCGGTGCAGTGCGAGCACTTGACCGCCTTGAGCGGGATCACAGACAGGCAAAACGGGCATTCCTTGGTCGTCGGTTCGGACGGCGCCGGTTCCTTCTCCACCGACTTCATCACCCCGCCCACAACCTTGACCAGCACAATGAACACCGACAATGAGATGATCAGGAAGTCGATCAGCGCGCTAATGAACTTGCCGACCATGAGTTTCCCCAAGCTCCATTCGGTGTACTTCATGCCCTGAGGCAGAACATAACTCACGAGCGGCATGATGATGTCCTGCACCAGCGATGTGATGATCTTTCCGAATGCGGCTCCAATCACCACCGCAACGGCCAGATCCAGCATGTTCCCCTTCATGGCAAACGATTTGAAATCCTGCCAGAACGAGCGAACACTCTTCAGGCCACTTTTGGCTAATTCCTTTTGGTCCATTTGGCTTCCTCTTTTGTGAGATGAGATTCTACCGCACCGGGCTGAACCATGTCCATTTATTGATCGCCCGACAACCGAACGTCAACGCTCCGGGCATGCGCCCCCAAATGCTCGGCATTGGCGAGCGCGACGATATGCGGAGCATCGGCGGCCAACCCCTGCTTCGTATACCGCACGACGCTCGACCGTTTGAGAAACTCGTACACGCTGATCCCACTTGCGAAACGCGCCGTCGTGTTCGTCGGCAGGCAGTGGCTCGGACCAGCGACGTAATCCCCCGCCGCGACGGGCGAATAACCCCCCAGGAAAATCGCGCCGGCATTGACGAGCTTTTCAAGCACTCCTTTTTCGTCGGCCACCTGAAGGTTCACATGCTCGGCTGCAAAGCGGTTGGCCAAATCAATCAGCTTGTCCATCGATTCATCAACAATGATCGCGCTGTATTCGGTCATCGCCTTGTCGATCGCCGCCGAACGGTCGGCCACGCCCATCTGCCGCTGCACTTCCTCCACCACCCGCCGGGCAAGCACGCCGCTGGTCGTCAAGAGATAGCAGGAGCCGGGATCGTGCTCGGCCTGCGCCATCAAGTCGGCGGCAACAAATCGGGCGTGTGCGCTGTCGTCTGCGAGCGTGAGGATTTCGCTCGGACCCAAAAACCCATCAATGGCGACACCCCCGGCCACCGCGCGCTTGGCAAGCTGCACATACAAATTGCCGGGCCCGACGATCTTGTCCACCGCTGGAATCGTCTTTGTTCCAAACGCCAGTGCGGCAATCGCCGCCGCCCCGCCGGCACGAAAGACTTCTGTCAGTTTCAGTTCATGGCACGCCGCCAGCACCAAATCGGATCGCCCAAACCGGCTGGGCGGTGTGCAGGCGACGACGCGCTTCACTCCCGCCACTTGCGCCGGAACCGCGAGCATGATGAGCGTCGAGGGGTATGCGGCGTGCCCGCCGGGGAAATAGCATCCGGCGCTCGCCAGCGGAGTGAATCGCAACCCCAGTTCCACGCCCGGCCGATGGAGCGTCTGCGGATCGTGGGGCATGACGTGCGCCTGATACTCCCGCACCTGCCGGATCGACCGTCGAAGTGCCTCAAGCTGATCAGGGGAAATCCGCTTCACGGCGTCGGACATCTCCTCGGGGGTCACGCGAATCTGATCGGCTGTGAAATTCGGATCATCAAAGCGGCGCGCCGAGTCCACCACCGCGTCATCGCCGCGCTCGGCGACATCCGCGAGGATCGCCTGCACCGCCGACGCCGCCGACGCCCGCCCGCCGCGCGACAAAGCCAGATCCGCCGCGTCCAGGCGCAGCGCCCCCAGCAGCGTTTCAACTCTCGCCGCATCCGCGGGATCGGATAATTGAAGTATTCGCAACATGGCGTGAGCAAGAGTAAACGCTTCTTCGCTTGACGCAACCGCCGCTAGCGAATCTCTCCCATCAGCTTTCGCGCCTCGGCCGCGGCGCGGGAGCGGGGATGATCGCGGAGGGCATTGCGCAAGATCGTTCGCGCTTCGGGCTTTTTGTCTTCGGCAACCAGCTTTCGCGCCAAGGTCACTGTTTTACCCAGATCATCGATCTCAACCCAAACGCGTTTCACCTGATCGCCCGAAAGCGTGAACCGCCCGGTGAAATCCACCCCATCCGACGACGCACACACCACCTCCGGCGACCGCTGTGGATCCGCGCCCAGCGACCACTGGGCTTCGGGATCGAGCCGTCGCAACGTATCCTCCAGCAGCGTCTGAGGCAGCCAGTCGGCATCGCTGATCTTTAACCCGCCGCTCTTGGCCGCCTCGTGAAACGCGGTGAACGACTCGAACCGCTGCTTTTGCGCCGTCGCCCGCGCCAGAAAACTCGTCAGCACCGCGACGCGCGCCTGCGCGATCAGATCGGCCGACGTATCGGGCGGCAACTGCGTGAAGTATGCCTTCCACCGCGCCTCGAGCGGATCGGCCGGGCCAAACCGATCCAGCCACGCCTTGGCATACGGGACGCCGCGGGCGATGTCCTTCATGAACGCGACGAACGCCGGCTGATATTTGCCCCCATCGCCATGCGCGAGAAAATAAACCAGCGACCACGCCTGGTCATAGTTGGCCAGGCTCATCTCGCCGTTCCACTGCGCGTGGGACAGGAGCATCAGGTCCTTGATGCTTTTGAGCCGACCGCCCTTCATCTCATCCTTCAATCGCGACAAACGCTCCGGCGGAACAACGCCCGTCACAAAGCCATCGCCGGTGAAGATGCTTTCGCCAAAGTATTCGGCGAGCCCTTCGTTCACCCATGCCGGGAGATTGCCGCGAATGACGTACGCCGCGAATTGGTGAAACCCCTCATGCTGAATGATGTGCCATGTCCCCGCGCCGACATGCTCCCCGGCGATGGCCATCAGCTTGCTGCCGGTGAAGACCCCCGCGCTGCCGGGAATCCCGCCGGCGGCGTAGTAATCATTGGCGCTGCGAAATAAATAAAACGGGAGGCGCTGGTTGATCGATCCGGAGAACCCCGCGGTGCGGTCGTGATATTCCTCGGCCATTTTGGTCATCCGAATGGCCGCCTCCCGCACATCGTCGCGGGGCAAATCGGTGTAGATCTGGTAATAGCGGGTGGCATAGGACGGCATGCTGTCCGTCGCGACGGCGGGATCATTCAAGCCCGTCCGGGCGGGGCGTGCGGCCTCGGCCGAGCACGTCATCACCATCGGGAACGTCGCCACCAGAAGCACCGTCGAGAGCTTGAAAATAATCGCACTCCATTTCATCAAATGATCGTCCGTAATCCCTTGGCCGACGCCCTTTCGGACCCATATCATGTTCATTGCGTCCTTCTTTGTCCGATTAGGGAGCTTCTTCGTCAACCTTCCTCCGACTTGCAACAATAGCCGTCAAAAGATACAAGCACCCGACGTTATACGATGTCATCGTACCGAAAAAACATCATGGTCGGGCTCACCGTCCTTGGCGGGCTCATCATCCTGGGCTGGATGAGCCTGCGGTTTGGCGATGCGCCCGCCCGGCTTTTCGCCACGCCCCAGATCCCCGTCCATTTTGTCTCCGACCGCGCCGATGGGCTCGATGAGGGTTCCAACATCACCTATCGCGGCGTGCGGGTGGGGATGATCACCAAGGTCCGGCGCGCCGCTGATGAGCAGCACATCATCATCGAAGCGATGGTGGACAAGTCCCCCCCCCTTCCGGCCAACATGCAGGGACTCATCCGCTCGGTCGGCATCGTCGGCAGCGGCGCGACGATGAACCTCGACCTCATCGGAAAGGAACCCCAGGGACATTTGAAACCGGATCAGGAATTGCCCGCCAAGTTCATCGGGCTGGACCTCCTCCCGCCGGAATTTGCCGAACTGGCGAGCGAACTGAAGAAGACCTCGCAGCAGTTGCGGGAATCGAACGTCATCGATGACCTTGATAAAACCGTCAACACCGCCCGCACGCAGCTCGAGAAGGCCGGCAAGGTGATGGATGAACTCCAGGGCGTCGTCGGCGATCAAAAGCTCCGCGACGATCTGCGGGTTTCCATGGCCAACATCCGCGAAACGACCGAGAACGCCAGCCGCCTCAGCAAGCAGCTTGAGACCGTCGTCAGCGACGCCGGTTCGACGATCAAAAGCACCCAGGGGCATGTGGACGATTTGGCAAAGCAGATGTCGGCGCGGCTTGAGCAGGTCTCCAAGGTCCTCGAATCCTTCCAGTCGATCTCCTCCAAGATAGATTCCGGCAAAGGGACAGCCGGCCTGCTCGTCAATGACCCCAAACTCTACGCCGGCCTGGTCGATGCCGTCGCGCAACTCAACCTCACGATCAAAGACCTCCAGCGCCTCGCATTGCAATGGGAGCAGGAGGGCGTGAGCTTGAAGTTGGGAAAGTGAGCCGGAGTTGCCGCGTGGCCTGACACGGCAGATGTCGCGGGAGCCAGCCCCATCCACTTGCAGCGATTCGCTTCTGATCCCGCCACGTTGTGGATCGCCTCATCCGCATCGGTCACGAACCGGACGCGGCGGCAGCACAAAAGTCCGCGGCACGGATTTCTGGCCTTGAGCATCGGAGCTTTGCATGGTCGCATCCATCCCTCATGCCCGCGGCGTCGTCACCGGCGGCGGATCGGGCGTCGGACGGGCGGTTGCCCTGGCGCTGTCGGCGCGGGGCCGGCGGGTCATCCTCCTCGGACGCCATGAGCAGGCGTTGCGCCAGACGATTGAGCTTGCCAACGAGATTCCGTCCGAGGCGGATCGTGCGCCCATGACCTCGTTCGTCTGCGATGTCTCCGATCCCGCCGACGTTGCCGCCATGACGGCGTTCGCGCTCGGTGATGCAACGTCGGATGATCCCACGGGCGCCGGCGGCGTCGATCTGCTGATCAACTGCGCCGGCATCAACGTCCCCAACCGCTCGCTGGCCGATCTTACATATGAGGACTATCAGAAGATCCTCTCAATCAACCTCACCGGCGCGTATCTTTGCTGCCAGGCGTTTTTGCCCCACATGCGGCGTCATCGCCGCGGGACGATCGTCAACATCATCTCCGACGCCGGCCTGCGCGCCAGCGCCAAGGCCGGCCCGGCGTATGTCGCCAGCAAGTTCGCCCTGCGCGGGCTGACCCAATCAATCAACGCGGAGGAGCGCCACCACGGCATCCGCGCCTGCGGCATTTTCCCCGGCGACATCGACACGCCGCTTTTGAACAAGCGCCCCGTCGCCGTCGACGCCGAAGCGCGCCGGAAGATGCTCCAACCGGACGACATCGCCGCCTGCGCAGTGCTCGCCATCGACCTCCCCCCCCGCGCGATCGTCGAGGAATTGACGATCCGACCCGCGGATTGACCGCGACAAGCAGAGGATGAACTTACAAAAAGGGGACATCACTCATTTTAGTCGCTCTCCTCAATGCCCAATATTGAGTGATGTCCCCTTTTTATGCGGTCGGCGGGTTGGCGGCGACAAGGGAGGATGCGCCTCTATCCCTCCGCCAGCGCCCGCTGCTGCATTCTCATCAGCGCTGAGCGGCTGATCAACCCGATGATCCGCCCGCTTTGCCTGATCGTCACCGGCAGGCGGCTCACATCGTATCGATTGAAGGCATCCAACGCCGTCAGCAGATCGTCGGCCGAGGCGACGGTTGGAATCTCCGGCCGCATGATTTCCCCCACGAGCAGCAGGGGCACCGCCTCGCGCTCCATCAGCGCGGTGTTGACATCGCCCGCGACGACCATCCCCGCGTAGGCGCCCGACGAATCAAGGACGACAAAATCCGTCGTGCCGCTCTCCCGGGAAATGTCCAGCACTTTCTGAAACGGATCCTCCCGCCGCACAACCGTCGCCGGTTCCAAATCCACCTCCTCCACCGTCAATCGCCGCAGCAGCGTGAGGTCCGCGCCCGATCCCACCCGCACCCCCCTGAGCCGAAGCGTCAGCGTGTAGATCGAATCGCGGAAGATCAGCCGCGCAAAGCCCGTGGCGAATACGCACGCGAGCATCGCCGGCACCATGACCTTGTAATCCTCCGTCACTTCAAAACAGATGAGGATCGACGCCAGGGGCGCGTGGATGACCGCCGCGAGCACCGCGCCCATCCCCACCAGCGCATACAGTTCCGGCTGAAGGTTCGGGAACCACTGTGTATCTTGGAGCAGAATCCCCACCACCGCTCCGGCCGTTGCGCCGAGAAACAGCGACGGCGCGATGACGCCGCCGCTCCCGCCGCTGCCGAGCGTCACACATGTGGCGACCACCTTGATCAGGCACAGGCACGCGAGCAGGATGACAACCCCCAACCCCGGCATCATCGTGTAAAAATCATGCGCGAGCAGTCCGCGGACGACGTCGTATCCATCACCATAAAACGCCGGCATCGAATAATCCGCAAACGGCTTGTGCCGCAGCCGCTCGTCGCGGTCGTGCCGGGTACTCGCCGCCGCATGTGCAACCACGCTGGGGGGATCATCGGCGACGGACGGGTTGCGAGCGATGGAGTTGGAAGCCCCCATGTGCGCTGGCACATTCGGATGCGTCACGGTCGGCGCGCGAAGCGCCAGCAGATGCCCGAACACCAGGATATAGCCCACACCCATCAGCCCCAGGAGCGCCCCTCCCATCGCCGGCCGCCAGGCGCCCAGGCGCTTGAGATGCGAAAACCGCTCTTCCGTCAGGTACATCAGCCGCGTCATGGCGACGCCCACCGCGCCGCAGATAAGCCCCAGCACGATGAAGTTGGGCACCTGCCCCCAATCGAGCAATCCGCTCTCGCTCACCTTGAGCACGTTGCTGGCGAAGATCGCATTCCACGGCGTGTCCAGGTGCAGAAAGATCGCGCGGGTCGTCATGTTGGCGATCACGCTGGCGACGACGACCGGCGTGAACGTCCGCAGGGAAAAATCCCCAAGGATCACTTCAAGGGCGAAAAGCACGCCGCCGATCGGTGCGTTGAAGATCGCGCTGATCCCCGCCGCCGCCCCGCACCCGGCCAGGATCGGCATCATCGCCCGCGTCACGTTGAAAAGCTGACCGACCCCCGATGAGATCGCCGCGCCGATCTGGACGATCGGCCCCTCGGCCCCGGCCGATCCGCCGGTCCCGATCGTGATCGCCGAGGTCAGGATTTTCTCCACCGCGATGAGCGGCTTGACAAACCCGCTGGATCGGACAACCGATTCAATGACATCGACGATCCCATGCCCCTCGCGCTGGCGAAACACATACCGGCTGATCAGCCCAACCGCCAGCCCCCCCATCGCCGGGAAAAGGACAAGCAGCACCAGCCATCGGCTGTAGAGCAGCGATGGATCGATCCGCTCATACAGCCGATCGCGGATCCAGTTGATCAGTTCATGAAACCCCACCGCCGCCGCACCGGTGATGACCCCCACAATGGCGGCCAGCAACAGGAGCACCTGCTCATCGCGCACCCCCAGCCGAGCCATCAATCGATGTCCCGCCCGCCGCATCAAGGTGAAGGCATTGGCGATATGCGCCGACATATCGAAATCAACATATCGCACAACCCGCCCCCGCGACAGGGCGCGGGGAATTGTCTGGAACCCCTTTCCCATCGCGTAAACGGAATTGAGTTGACCCAAGGCGATGAGGAGAATTAGGATAGGGGTGGGGGTTGACTTGGTGGACAAACCTTGCAGCAAGGCGGTCGGCACAAAGTTCTTATTCTCGCGGGCAGCGCGACGAACAATTCGCCCTTGGCGGATTGTCTTCGTTCACAGGCGGAGCTCGTGGAGATCGGCTCGATCGACAAGGCGATCGAGGCGCTGCGCCACGATCATTTCGACGCGATTTTGTCTGATTCAGCGGACTTTTTACCGCTGGAACGGGCGCTGGTCAGCCAGCAGGCGAGCCTGGTGCTCAACACGATCGGGGAGGGGGTGTGCATCGTCGACGGGGAGGGGCGATGCAATTGGATGAACAAAAAGATGCAGGCCTGGCCGGCGAAGGTGCATGACAAGGTGCGCAAGATGCTGCGGGAGGCGTATGAGCTGTTCAGCAAGCAGGTGTCGCCGGGGTCGGAGGAACCGGCGATCCTGGGGCGATCGAAGCGGTATGCGCTGAACGTGGAGGATCAGCAATTCCTGGAAATGATCGCGTCGCCGGTGAGCAGCCCGGCGGGGGAAGTGGTGCAGGTGGTCGCGGTGATCTGGGATGCCACGGGGACGCGGCGATTGCAACAGAAGATCGACGCGATCGACAAGGCCGGCGGGGAGCTGGTGCGTCTGGAAGCGGATGCGATGGGGAAGATGAATGTGGGGCAGCGATTGAAGCTGCTGGAAGACAAAATCATCCGGTATTCACGCGAGCTGATGCACTTCGATCACTTCGCGATTCGGCTGCTCGATCGTACGACCAACAAACTGGAGCTGGTGATCAGCGCGGGGTTGCCGCCCGATGCGCTGGCGGTGGAACTGTTCGCGCAGGCGGAGGGGAACGGGATCAGCGGGTATGTGGCGGCGACGGGAAGGTCTTACATTTGCCCGGACATCGAGCGAGATCCGCGGTATGTGGCCGGCCTGGACCGGGCGCGAAGCAGCCTGACCGTGCCGCTGCGACTGCATGACAAGATGATCGGCGTGTTCAACGTGGAAAGCCACTCGCAGGCGGCGTTCACAGAGGATGACCGGCAATTCGCGGAAATTTTCGGACGGTATGTGGCGATTGCGCTGAACATCCTCGATCTGATGGTGGTCGAGCGGGTGAGTACGAGTCACAAGGTGACCGATGAGGTCTGTTCGGAGGTGGCCGGGCCGCTGAATGATATCGCGCTCGACACCAGCACGCTGCTCGATGAATACATTGGGCATGATGAGCTGCGGAGCAAGCTTGAGCAAATCCTGCAAAACGTGGAGATGATCCGGGGGAGCCTGCGGCAGGCGGCGCAGGGGCCGAACACGACGATCCTGGGCGCGGGATCGGTGAAGCCGTCGCCGGACCCGCTGTTGGAGGGGGCGTCGATTCTGGTGGCCGACGATGAGCCGAACATCCGGACGACGATCAGCGATGTGTTGCGGAAGTTCAACGCGAAAGTGACGGTGGCGAGCACCGGAGGCGAAGCGCTGATGCTGGTGGAGCGTGATAAGTTTGATCTGATCATCAGCGACATCAAGATGCCGGACAAGACGGGCTATGAGGTGTTCGCCGCGGCGAGGAAACGTTCGCAGGCCGTGCCGGTGATCCTGATGACGGGGTTCGGGTATGACCCGAATCACTCGATCGTCCGCGCGAGCCAGGAGGGGCTGCAGGCGGTGCTCTTCAAGCCGTTCAAGGTGGATCAATTGATGGCGGAGGTGCGCAAGGCGCTGCAGCCGGCGATCGCGGGGGGCGGAGGGTGAAGGAAGGACGAAGGATGAATGGGGAATGCGGAACTTGAAATGCGGAATGCGGAATGCGAAATGTTGTCGATTCCTACTTCCACTTCTGCATTTCTCGCTTCCCACCCCTGACCTCCCACCTTCCACTTCCCACTTGCTCATCAGAGGCAAACGCGATGATTTCGAAGCGCGTCAGCGGTTGAGGTTTCGGCCTGTCAACGCTCGGGCGATGGCGGCGGGGGAACTGGGGGAGGCGCTACGGGGGTCATGATCGATGATCTGCACGTTCGTGCGGCGGGTGCCTTCCACGGGAGGCTTGCCGATCATCTGCGCGATCTGGTTGACCTCGTTTTGCTTGGCGACAAGACGCTGCTCCAACTCATCAAGCTGCTGCTCGATGCTCTGGAACTCTCGCATCGCGGCGTCATACAGTTGCTCCCCTTCCGAGAGCCATTGCTGAAATGTTTTGGACACGGTGGACTCCATCGTTAATCGGCGCTGATCAAATCGTAGCGAACCGGACGGGGAGTGCCAGATGGAAAGGCGATTTTTGATTCTCGATTGTGATTTTCGATTTTCCATCCTCCATTTCCGATCTTCGGTTCTTGATTGGTGGATTGGAATGTGGGGGGTGCGACAATATGGACGCGCGGATGACGCAACAACGCGAGGTTTAGACGTTGGAAGACAATCACGGTACGATGAAATGGCAATGGGCTCGTTGGCCGGGCTTTGATGAGTGGTTATACATCGGAGTGAACATGCGCGGGATTAGTCGTTGTGGGGTGGCGGGTGGAGTGGTGATGTCGGCATTGGGATTGGCGGTCATCGCGCATGCGGAAGGCACGACGCAGCCCGCGCAGCCGACCAGCGCGCCAACCAGCCAGCCGGCGACGACGCAGGCGATGGGGACGACAACGGCGTCGGGGCTGACGATCATCGTGCTGGCCGAGGGACATGGTGATCGGGTGGCCAAAGCGGGGGATACGGTGACGGTCAACTACGTCGGCACGCTTGAGGATGGCAAGCAATTTGATGCGTCGGCCGATCACGGCGGGCCGTTCACGTTTCCGCTGGGGGAGAGCAAAGTGATCGCTGGATGGGATGAAGGGGTCGCGGGGATGAAGATCGGGGAAAAGCGGAAGCTGATTGTTCCGTCGAAGCTGGCCTATGGAAAAGAGGGCGCCGGCGGCGTGATTCCGCCGAACGCGACGCTTATTTTCGAGGTGGAACTGGTGGGAATTCAGTCGCCACAATGAAAGCGCGGATGATGTGGCGCGGGTATTGATGTGGCATCGCGCGATGATGAGGAGTGTTGATGTTTGTTCACACGGTTTTTTTCTGGTTGAACGAGGAAGCGCCGAAGGCGGCGGGCGCGCAACTGGCGGAGGATTGCCTGCGGCTGCTTGGAAAGATTCCGGATGTGAAGGGGATTCACGCCGGCCCGCCGGCCAACACGCCGCGCGAGGTGGTCGACAATTCATACGCGGTGGGGTTGACGGTCATCCTGCCGGGCAGGCAAGCGCACGATGTGTACCAGGACCATCCGCTGCATCATGAGTTCATTGCGCGAAACAAAGCGCATTGGAAGCGGGTGCGGGTGTATGATTTTGAATCGCCCTAATAGGGGTGGAACCACCGGCGGCGCGCTGGCATGTCACTCGAAATC
>CAYTAP010000020.1:0-4504 GCA_964435775.1 uncultured Tepidisphaeraceae bacterium | reverse complement strand
GGCGCGGCGAAGATGTCGGCCAGGGGGAGTGAAAATCCGGGGAGGATTTGCTCGCCATCCAGGCTTTGCGGCAGGGCCAACACTTTGTCGGGTGTGGGGCCATGGTAGATCATCGCGGATCGCTCGGATGGATTGATGATCCAAGCCAGACGGGTGTCGGTTTCGAAGTAATCGATGAGCCGTTCGTGCATGGCGCCGGCGCGGTCGGATGGGGAGATGATCTCGACAGCCAGATCAGGGGACCCTTGAAAAAATCCGGTGGGCAGACGCTTAAAGCCTTTGAGCCGTGCGGCCGCCACGAATGAGACATCGGGCGAACGCAGATTGCCGCTTTTCATCCAAAAACCGGTGCTGGAATCGAAAGCCAACCCCAGCTTGTGTTGCCGGGCATAGAGTTCGATCCTGGCCCCGATGATCGCGCCGATATGTCCGTGTTCAAACCCGGCTGCTGAGGCGGCCAATCTCCCATCGATGAGCTCAATCTTATGTCCCACATCCGGCAAGGCCAGAAGCTGCGCCTCGGTCCATTGACCTGGCGGAGACGCCGGGGGCGCGGGCGGGTTGGGTGTGATTGCGGACATGGCCGCTCTCCTTGCCTGCTCCAGTATGGCGCAATCAATCAGGGTAATCCGGGAAAGCCATCTTTCGTGAACTGGCCGTCGATGTTGATTTTTACGCCGTCGATTTCGATGTGCCCGCCGGGGCGGAGGTCAACAACCATGTCCCAGTGCAGGCCGGATTGGTTGGTGTTGCCGCTTTCAGGATAGCCGGCGCCAAGGGCGAAGTGGCAGGTGCCGCCGATCTTTTCGTCGAACAGCGTGTTGCGGGTGTATTGGGTGATGTCGTAGTTGGTGCCGATCGCGCACTCGCCAAACGAGCGGGAGCCGGCGTCCATGTCGAGCATGGAGATGAGGAAATCCTCTCCCTTGCTGGCGCTGGCGGCGACGACCTTCCCGTCGCGGAAGGTGAGTTTGGCATCGACGACTTCGCGGCCATGATGGACGGCGGGGAAGGAGAAGTTGACCTGGCCGTTGACCGAATCGATGACCGGACCGGTGAAGACTTCGCCGTCGGGGAAGTTTTCGTGGCCGTCGCAGTTGATCCAGCGCATGCCCGCAAGGCTCATGCGGACATCGGTGCCGTTGGCGGCGACAACGTGATAATCGGTTTTGCCGTTGAGAAAATCAACCAGCCGCTGCTGGCGTTCGCTGATTCGTTTCCATGCGGCGACGGGATCGGGCTGATCGATCAACCCGGCGGAAAAGACGAAATCCTCGTATTCCTCGAGGCTCATTTCGGCATCCTGGGCACAGGCCATGCTGGGGAACTGGGTTCCAACCCATCGCAGGGAGCCTTCGGCGGCGCGCTTCATGAAGGTGTCCATGAGGGGCTTGCGGGCGGCTTGGGTGACGCCAATTTTCTTCGGGTCACAATTGGTCAGCGCCTTGGTGTTTTCCTCGGCCCAGATGCCGATGGAGCAGTCGATCTTTTCGTATTCGTAGAGGTTGATCGGATTGCAGAAGGCCAACTGGGCGTCGTTGGCGTTTTTGAGGAAAATTTCGTTGAGTTCCTCGGGAACCATGCGGACGGATGGGTGGCCGCCGGCTTCGATCACCTTGCGGTAAAGCTCGACGATGAGGGGTTGGGAGACGGGCGGCCCGCTGAGGCGGACGAGCTGCCCTTTTTTGACGCCCACGGAGTAATTGACAAGAACAGCGGCCAGTTTTTCCAATCGGGGATCACGCATGGGGACATTTTAGGGATGGGGGAAGCGGGAGCAAGGCAGGGATCGGGTGAAGCGGGCTCACCACGGAGATCACGGAGGACACGGAGAGCGTGAAGAGAATTCATGAGGTTCTTTGGGTTGATCTCGGAGCGGGAAGATGATTTTGCCCCAGATCCGAGCATGAGGCGGGCATGAATCGCAACATCGTGCCCGGTATGCTATTTTGCCGGAGTGGCGACGAGAAGGACTGGTTCGTCAGACATGAGCGTGACATCCCCTCCCCTGTGGTGTGATGATTGAGTCGACAACAACTGATCCCCAAGATGTGCCGACGGATGCGCGAGGTGGCAATGGGCCCAAGCGGCCGGTGCGATTTCGCAGGGTGCTGACGCAATGCGTGCTCTGGTTCGTGGTGGCCGATGTTCCGCTCGTGGCGCTGCTGGCGGGGCTGTGGGTGCGGGCGCATGTGTGGGAAAACACATCACAAATCAGGTTCACGGGGGACATCATCAACGGATACAACCAGGGGTCGCGCGGGGTGGAACTGGGGTATTGGAAGGTTTATGACCACGTCGTCGAGCGCGCCGAGGAGAACCAACGTCGCTATCGCGGCGGACGGGGGAGGCGGACGGATGCTCGCGGAACCGGCGAGCAAGCGCCACTGCAGTTTGATTTGGATTACTCGCCGCTGCGGCTGGCGGTGGTGACGGCGTGGGTTCGATCGGTGCGTGAAAGCCATCCGGGGATGGATGTCTCGCGTTGGCGGCCGGAGTTTACGACACCGCTCCTGCGATTTAACACGGCATGCGAGTTGGCGTGCGCGGTGGCGGTTTTTCTGATCGTGCGGTTGTGGGTGCGGCGGGACCAGATATCGCAAGGATGGCCACATGGTCGTCCGTTCTGGCGGTCGGCGTGGTTTGTGGGGCTTCTCGCGGCGATTTTATTCTGGTTTAACCCGGCGATTATCTGGGATGCGCATGCCTGGCCGCAGTGGGATGTGTGGTGTCTGCCTTTTTTCTTCTGGGCGATTTTCTTTGCGTCGGTGGATGGGTGGCTGATCGCGGGGTTGCTGCTGGCGATTGGGGCGATGTTCAAGGGGCAGATCCTGCTGGTGGCGCCGGTGATTGTGTTATGGCCGCTGTTTTCGATGAAATGGGGCGCGGTCGTGCGGGCACTGGCGGGGTTTGCACTGGCGGTGGCGGCCATCACGTTTCCGTGGCTGGTGAGAACGCCTGAGGCGCACCAATGGCTGAGCTATTTGGTTCCAGGCGCGATTGTGGCGGCGCTCGCACCGGTATTGGTCGCACCCCTGTCGGCGGCCGCGGGGATTGTGCTGGGAGGCATCGCGCTTGGATGGTGGGCCACGGGGGCATTTGGGGCAGATCGCACTTCGTTGCTCTGGTATCCGGTGGTGTTGACGCCGGTATGGGCCGGGAGCTTAATCATCATGTTGTGCGCCATGCGTCCAAAGCAATCGACCGACAGAACATCGACCTTGGAGCGATGCCGCAAGACCATTGTGCGCTGGCGGCCGCTGTGGGCGGGCGTAGCGCTGGCGACGGCGGCGGCGGTGTTTCTGGCGGCGTTGCTGTACGACGGTTCGATGTCGTGGTACGCGGTGGGGTTCGAGTACGGGACGCGGCATTTCCTGGATCTGTCCCGAAAGGATGTCTGCAATTTGCCGGCGATCCTGCAGCAGCAGTTCGGATGGTCGCTCAATGACCTGGTGTATGGACAGACGACCATAAAGACGGCGCTGGCATGGACTTACTTTATAACCCTCGGGCTCTGCGGGATCGGGGCGGCATGGCATGGATGGCGGCGGGACAAGCGAATGCTCATCTCTTTGGTGGCGCCATGGGTGCTCCTGTTTGCGATTTTGCCACAGATGCACCAACGCTATTTGATGTGGGCCGCCGGGGCGACGGCGCTGTGCGTCGGGGTATCATTTGGCTATACCCTGCTCCATCTACTCGTGACGGCGCTGGCATGGTCGATGATCGCGCACACGCTGCTGCGAATCAATCCATCGTATGCGCCCGGGATGTATGAGTTTCTTGAGCAGGTGTATCCGGGGATTTCCTCGGCGGTGGTGCTCGTGGCGCTGGTGTTTTTGTATGGATCGATCGCGGGGAGCGGGCGGGGGGTGAGAAAAAAGAAATGCCTGCCCCCGGCTTGATGACAAGCCGAGGCCCGTCGGTACCCAGACCACGGACGACGCGGTGCGTGCCACTGTTCACGCTCCGGTGGCGATCCTGGCGGTGACGCCGAAGTGGTCGGTGGGGTATGTGCCGTTGTGGGGCTGGTTGAAACAGACGCTGGCGTCAAGCGGTTCGCCGACACGGCCGGCCCAGGGACGGTTGAGGAAGATGTAGTCGATACGCCGTTCGGGTTCGCGCGACTTGTTGGCAAAGGGGTTGGTCTTGGAGAAGGTCGCGCCGCGTGTGCCATCGCCGACTTCTCCAAAGCAATCGGAATAACAAACGCATTCACCACCAAGAGCGGTGTGGCCGCGCATGAAGCGAATCTCATCGGACTCGGGTTCGGCATTGAAGTCACCCATAACCAAAGCGGGGAAGCCCTTTTCGGATGTCAGTCGGGAGACGAAATCGGTCAGGGCGCGGACCTGCCGCTGACGCACATGCCCCTGATGGAGCATCCAGTTGAGGTGGGTGCAGAACACGGGGAGCGTGCCGAAGGGCGCTTCCACTGCGGCGAAGATGACCGAGCGGCGCTCCGGAGTGCTGCACTCGGGGAGGGGGAGGGTTGGGGTGTTGC
>CAYTAP010000019.1:13016-39651 GCA_964435775.1 uncultured Tepidisphaeraceae bacterium | reverse complement strand
CGGCGGCATCGGTGATAGACTTGTGCGGGGGCGAAAGGACAGGTGAACCATGACCGTTGAAACCATCACCATCGGGGGCAAACGCTACGTCGTCATGCCGGAAGAGGAATATCGCCGGGTGTTTGATGAGCATGGCGTGCCGATCCTGTCGGATGAGCAAATGACCGAACAGGACTGGGGCGACGTGGCCGAGGCCAAGCGGCGGGAGGGTGAACCGGCGCGCCCCTACTCCGAACTCCGCAAGGAACTGGGGCTGGGATGAAATACGCCATCCAATTCCGCGCATCGGTCAAACGGGATATGCGCGGGTTGGATCGTCAAACCGCCCGGCGGGTGGACGCGGCCATCATGGCGCTGGCCGATGATCCGCGCCCGCATGGTTCGGTGAAGTTGTCCGGGGCATCGGGGCTGTGGCGCATCCGCGTGGGGGATTACCGGATCATCTATGAGATACAGGACCGGCGATTGATTGTGCTCGTGGTGAGCGTTGCGCATCGTCGGGAAGTGTATCGGGGGCTGTGACGCGGGGTGGGGGTGGTGAAGTCTCTGCCGCACCTGGCCGACAGACCGAGCGTGACCATTTCCGCGTACATGCGCGAAATTAAACTTAAAAAGTCGGCGGGCGATCGCGCGGACGTGGTGACGGATTCAAGGATGATGCTGGGATAGTCCAAGGGTGATTCAAGAATGATCCATGAATGATCGAAGGTTGATCCAAGAATGATCCAAGAATGATCCAAGGGGCGATGGCGTGTCGGCTGGGACGCGATGGACGCGGCGGGAGTTGTTGCTCGGTTTGATTGTTCCGACGCGGGAGCGTGCGAGTGGTGCGGACGGCGGGGGGGGGGGGTATACTCAAGTCACGGGAACAGCATGGCGACGGCCACGCTGATGATCCGGGGCGGATGACGTTCCACCTGTGCGCCATTCCGCCCTGGATCGTGCCCGGCTTGAAGCAGGTGGAGCATGTCGGAATTGGAAAAAAAATGGGCAGAACGCTTGGCAAAACTGCGCGGGAAGCTGCCTAACCATCTCAAGGGGATATCAAATGAAGAATTGGAGGAACTGATACATGCGCCCACGGCGTTGAGTCGCGAGCGCATGCCACCGGAATCGCCCGCAGATGCGTGGTTGAGTCCAAGCAACATGGACCGTACCAACTGTTGTAAGCATGTAATGCGTCTGCTCGACTATGGCATTTGCGAACTTAGGGAAATGCGGGAACCGAGTGGGTTCGACTGGCAGGCCGAGCTTCAGAAATTCATACCCGAAGCCGCATCTTTGGCCGAACACTACGGTATTGATTCATCGCCATTGTTGGCGTTTCGCCCATCGGAAAACACATGCGCGGACACGATGCGCATCATGGAAATAGCGGTGCGTCGCACGATTATCGCCGCTGAAAACGCGCGCTCGAAAATCTTTGAAACATTCAGTGGAGGCGACGGCACTGGGCTTGGCAATTCGGATGATATGCCACCGGAACTGCCGGTAGTGAAGATCGATAGGTTGTTAAAGCTGCAAAATACATTGAACCTTTTGGCCGTTTTGCTTGAGGGATGTAAAGAGGCCACCGCAAAAGGATGGGCAAAGCTGGAGGGGGATCCGATGGACCATCCCCCTGGTGGAGAACAGCAGTACGAACAAGAATATATTGGGCACCTCATGCGTCTCATTACGGACGCCGAGGAACTTGCGGGCGACTCGCGTGGGAATGCGACGATGGAAATGGTACGAGGCGGCCTAAGCCGTACCTGGCGGATTCTGTTCGGAACACGTGGAAACAACGATCAGAGATTTGATCGACTATGCCAGCGCCGCGCCATGGTACTTAAATCGCTGGCCGAAAAAGTACGAGGTTTGGCGGTGTTGGTAAGTGAGCAGTATGGGGGCAGAGAGCCGTCGGCGACGATATTCGACAACCCGCCGGATAGGGAGCGAGATATCCCGCTGAATGACCGGCAACGGTGGGTATTGCAAACGCTGCTGGAACAAAAGGCGTTTGACTCCGATCATCGGATGACGACGGAAAATATCGTTGCCAAAGTCAGTAAAGGGGCCGACCCCGTGCAATACAAGGCCGTGGTTTCGTCTCTCGTCCAATTGGGATACGTCCAGACCAAACGCGGCGGGGGCGGCGGATGCTGGATGACGACCGAGGGACGGACACGCGGCGAATCCCTCATCGCGCAATAAAGGTGCGCACCTTCCGCATACCTTCCCCATACCGACATTCATTTTCATATCCGCATCATCGCGGGTATGAAAGATTCACCACTTGTACCGGCCAACCTTGCGGCGCGAAAACTTCGCGTGCCCAAAGCATGGTTGGAGTCTGAGGCCGGCGCGGGGCGATTGCCCCACCTACGCGCCGGCGATCATTTCCTTTTTGACATCGACCTGCTGAGCAAGCTGCTGCTGGATCGTGCCCGCGAGGGCGGGAAGGGGGTGTCAAATGTCACCAAGTGATACCCCCACACTCCCTCCCGCGCTGCTGTCGGCGGCGCTGGTGCGTCGGCACTACTTACCCATCGCCAAGCGAACTTTTGACCGATGGCTGTCGGCGGGAACCTTCCCTGCTCCCGATATGAAGCTCTCATCAAAAGCTCATTTCTGGAAACGGGAAACCGTGGAAAACTGGATCGAGACCAACCAAACAAAATAGCCGCGCCGGGGACGAACCGGCGCGGCGAAGACGAAAGTAGTAACCACAATGATTGTACCACAACAGTTACAAAATGTTTTGGACAAATTGGACAAAGTGAGGCTGGCCGGTGACGGCAAATATCTTGCCTGCTGTCCGGCGCATGCGGACAAAAACCCAAGCCTGTCCATTGCCCTGGGCGACGGCGACAAGCTGCTGTTTCACTGCCATGCCGGGTGTTCCTACGGAAGCATCGCGGCGGCACTGGGTGTCAACCATAACCATGCGCCGAACGGGAATGGCCGCGCGTATCGCCCCAAGCCCAAGCGGGCGGAACCGCCCGCCAAGGACTGGGCGATGCTGCTGAAGACGCTGCAAGCGGCGATGACCGATGACCGCCTGGGCAAGCTGGCGGAAACAACCGGCGTGCCGGTGGCCGCGTGGGCGAAGCTATCCCCCGGCTGGGCCGACAAGGAAACATTGAAGGCGATGCGCGCCGGGGGCGCTGGGTGGGCGGACGCCCCGCCCGATGGAGCCTGGGCGATTGCCGAACACGATGGCGATGGGCGCACCATCGGATTGACGTTGCGGGCGGAAGATGGCCGCAAGGGAGCGCCGGCCGGTGGCAAGCGCGGGGTGGTGGTGCCGACGAATCTTCACCAATTGCCCGACCCCGTTTTGATCGTGGAAGGCGCTTCCGACGTGGCCGCCTGTTGCGCGATGAATCTGGCGGCGGTGGGGCGGCCAAGCAACCTGGGCGGGGCTGAACAGGTGGCCGACCTGCTGGACGGGCGGGCTGTGCTGGTGGTGGGCGAGCGCGATGGCAAGCCGGACGGAAAATGGCCGGGGCGCGATGGCGCAAAGGCTGTGGCCAAACAACTGGCCGGGCGCTGGGGCGAATCAGTGCAATGGGCATTGACGCCGCCGGATACGAAGGACGTGCGGGCATGGTTGACCGGCAAGCTGGCCGGTGGATTGAACCCGACGGACGCCGACGCCATGACGGCCGCCGGGCGGGAACTGGTGGAGCAGTTACAGCAGGCCGCCAAAACCGCCAAAGCGGATAAGCACACACAAGCCGACGCCCTGGTGAATATCGCCCTTCGCCGCTATCGCCTGGGGATGAGTGACGCCGGGGAGCCATTTGCCCTACCCGTGGAAGGATCGGCCATCGTGAAGATGTTTCGCGGCGGGGGTTCGGGATTGCGAGCCGATCTATCCAACGCCTACAGGAACTTAACCGGCAAGACGCCAAGCGCCAGCGCCCTGGCCGATGCGCTGTTGGCGCTCGAGGGCAAGGCACAAGACGCCGAACCCGAGCCGCTGGCGCTGCGGATGGCGCGCACTCCCGATGGCCATATCGTGCTGGACCTGGGCGACGCGACAGGCCGGGCGGTGGTGGTGACGCCGACGGGCTGGACGGTGGAGGATGTATCGCCCGTGCTGTTCCGGCGGACGGCATTGACCGCGACCTTGGCGGAACCCGTGGAAGCTGTACCGGCGGACCTGCTGGACCTGCGCCGCCTGTTGAACGTGACGGATGATTCATGGCCGCTGGTGGTGGGCTGGATGATTGCGGCGCTGGCGGTGGATATCGGCCATCCCATCTTGCTGCTGGACGGGATTCAAGGAACGGGCAAGACGACGGCCGCCAAGCTAATCATCGGGTTGATTGATCCATCCGGGGTATCGACGCGAAGCGAACCAAGGGACGCCGAACAATGGGCGGTGGCGGCGGCTGGATCGTGGGCATTTTGCATCGACAACATTTCCCATATTTCCGGGTGGTTTTCCGATGCGATGTGCAAGGCCGTAACTGGGGACGGATCGGTACGCCGCAAACTCTATAGCGATAATGATCTGGCCGTGTTGGCGTTTCGACGCTGCATTGTGTTGACCAGCATCGACCCCGGCGCACTGCGCGGCGACCTGGGCGACCGCCTATTGCGGCTGGAACTGGAACCCATACCGGACGACAAGCGCCGGCTGGAAAGTGAACTGCTGGCGGACTACGCGGCCATGACGCCCAAGCTGCTGGGGGCGGTGCTGGCGACGGCCGCCAAGGTGCTGGCCGCGCTGCCGTCTGTGAAGCTGGACCGATACCCCCGCATGGCGGACTTTGCCAAGGTGCTGGCGGCGCTGGATCGTTCATGCCCGGACTTGACCGGCGGGCGAGCGCTGGACCTGTACACCGACCAGAGCCGGCGCATTGTCGGGGACGTGATCGAATCGGACGCCGTGGCCGTTGCCATCGTGGCGATGATGGAGCGGCAGACGCAATGGAGTGGAACCGCCGGTGAACTGCTGGAGCGAATCACGCCGGACAAGCCGCCCAAGGGGTGGCCGGTGGACGCCCTGCGCCTTTCGGGGCGACTGAAGCGATTGCGCCCCGCGCTATTGGCCGTGGGTATTCGCCATACCCCGCCCGCGAAACGGGACAAGCGCCGGGTACACCTTTTGGAAAAGGGGGGTGATTCAACGCCCACAACGCCCACAACGCCCAAGGATGGCATTATCACGCCGCAAATGGGGATTTTCGACGGCTACAAGGTGGGCGATGGGCAAGGCGATAACGCCCAGAATGGGAGCGCCAACGCCCATGACGCGGGCGTTGCGCCGGGGGTGCCCGGCCAACGCCCAAGCCAACGCCCAAACAAAACAAGTGAATTACCATTGAAAAACGACGCCTTGGGCGTTGTGGGCGATGAGGGCGATAAAAACCCCCACACTTCCAAACCGCATGTAAATGCCGACGCCCCGGCCAAGCCCGCCAAGCCCGCGAGGATCATCGAGGGGGTGTTGTGATGACCATTCCCGAACTGCTCAAGCGATGCGATGACGCGGATATCGAGCTATGGGCCGATGGCGTGGAACTCCGATACCGGGGTGACGCGGACCTGCTGACCCCCGACGCCCTGGACGTTCTCCGAAAACACAAGCTCGACATTCTCGCAATGCTGGCCGCGCCCGCCGACCGGGCGAAGTGCTTGGCGCTGGCGGGCGATCGCGCCTACCCGCGTATCTTCCTCCGCCCCGGCGAGTCGGTCATGCCCGAACACTCGGCATGGGAGCGGTTCACGTCCAACGCCACCATCGCCGACGTGCGAGCGGTTCTTTCACAACTGGAACGGTTGGATTCGCAACCATTGAGGATTCAACCATGACCCCCACAAGCCGAACACTGGACGCCTTGCGGGGTGATGGCTGGATCGTCGAGGTGGTCGAGCGATGGATACCCGGCGTGAACATCCGCCGGGACTTCATCGGCGTCGGCGACGTGCTGGCGATGAAGGCCGACGCCCTGCTTTTGGTCCAATGCACCAGTGACGCCAACATTTCATCGCGGGTGAACAAGGCCAAGGTCGAGCCGCGACTGCGAACATGGTTGGCCGATCCCTCTCGCATGTTTGAAGTGTGGGGCTGGAGCCGACGCGATGGCCGGTGGGAGTGTCGCAAGGTGCCCGTGGTGCTGGATGAAGTCGGCGACGTGGTGCCGATCATCCCGGACCGTCGAAAGCCGCGAAAACGGGAAAAGACGTTGTTTGATCGGCAGGAACGCCAAAATCATGCCCATGCCCGCAACGCTGGTGCGTCTTGCGGGGATGGGATGAGTAATGACCCATCGGAATATCCGACGCGGGAGAATGCGAGCCACAAGGATGATGGACAATTCAACAGGAAGGATCGGGATAAGGTGATTCCCTGGTAACAGGGAGTGAACAGGCCGCTAGGTTCTTCCCAAGGGGTGCCCCTTGTGCGGGTATCAGCGGGCCGGAAAACGTGAAAGTTTTGCGTCTAAAAAACTGTGCAACGCAACGAGGCAAACCATGAGCAAGAGACAGATTAAAACCGTGACGGAATTGGCGGCGAAGGTTGGGCGGGATAAATCGTCCGTTTCCCGATGGATCGCGCGGGAGGACTGGCCATTTGGTCAAGCGCCCTGGCCGCTGGCCATCGTCCCCAAGGTGGAAGCGTGGTGGGATGAGCATATCGGCATCAACCCGACGCTACAGGACGCCAAGCTCAATCTGCTCATCGAGCGGGCGGCCAAGGTTCGGATGGAGCGTGAACTGCTTGCCGGGCTGTACATGAAAAAAGAGGAAGTCGAGCGGGGACAGGTTCAACGGATTTATTCCGTTCGCGCCAAGATGCAAGAGGTTCCGCTGCGGGCACACCTGCTGGTGGGCAAAACGGAAATGGAAATTGAGGCGATTTTGACGGACTGGATGAGAGGCATTTGTGATTACTACGCCAACGGCGGCAATTGATTTTGTCCCTTTTTCCGCCGTACGCGCGAGGCGTTGCCCGATTCTATCTCCAAGATTCTTGGAGATAGCCGCCTCCCGCGCGAGGCGAGATTCTGATTTACGCCGCACTACTAGATAGGGGCGAGGGATGGCGGCGAAAAGATGGCGCTTGACGATGAGCATGAACCGCCTATGATGTACATCATCACTTATTTGGAGAATCGCATCATGGAATTGAGCATCGTTTCATTTCGGGAACAAATGGCCGAACCGTTGAACCGGGTGAAGTACATGGGGGAGCGGATCATCCTGCAACGGCGCGGCAAGGGTGTGGCGGCGGTGGTGTCGATGGAGGATTTGGAACTGCTCCAGCGCCTGGAGGATGAGTCGGACGTGAAGGCCGCGTTGAAGGCGCGGAAGGAAAAGGGCGGCGTGACGCTGGACAAGGTGAAGGCCGATCTTGCGGCGAAGGGGAAATGATCCATGCGGTACGCGGTTCAATTCAAGCCGTCGGCGCACAAGGCGTTGATGAATCTGGAAGCTGCGGCGCGGCGTCGATTGATCGAGGCCGCCGACGCCCTGGCCGACGATCCCCGCCCGCCCGGCGTGGTGAAGCTGAAGGGGGATGACAACCTGTGGCGTGTGCGGGTGGGGGAATGGCGGATCGTCTACGAAATCCATGACCGACAATTGATCGTGCTGGTGTTGCGTGTGGCGCATCGCCGCGACGTGTACAGGTGAAGGGCAGGTGGATTATGGCGAGTGTTTACAAACGTGGTCGCTGGGTGGATGGGAATGGCAAGGTGTGTGCCAAGGGCACGGCGGGGGCGACGTGGAAAAAGTCGAAAACGTGGACGGTCCAAGTCTGCATCGACGGACGCCGGAAGCTGCTCAAGGGATACACCGACAAGTCGGCCAGCGAACAAATGGGCGCGAATTATGAACGCGCGCGGGCACGCGGCGAGCAGGGATTGACCGACCCCTACAAGGCGCATCGCCATCGCCCGCTGGTGGAGCATGTCGGCGACTGGATCGGGGAATTGCGCCAACTGGGGCGCGATGACGTGTATATCCGTCTGTGCGATGCCCGGATGGCGCGGTTGGTCGATGAATGTGGATGGATGACGCTGGCCGATATCAGCGCGGCGACGTTTTTAAGCTGGCGAGAAACGGCGACGGTGGAGGTGGGGCACGCCCGCAAGCCCGCCAGCAATATCCATTCGATGAGCGCCAAGACGCAAAACCACTATCTGACCACGTTGCGGACGTTTTGCCTGTGGGCGATTCGTCGCAACCGCATGGCCGATCATCCCCTGGCCGACGTTCCGGCGGTGAACACGGCGGGGCAATTGCGACGCCAGCGCCGGGCGCTGCATGAGGATGAAATCAACGCGCTGCTCAAGGCGGTTCCAGACCGCCATCAACTGGCGTACCGATTGCCGCTGGCGACGGGATTGCGACGCGATGAATTGCGCCAACTGCGATGGTCCGATGTGAAGATCAACGCGCCATCGCCCTGCATTCAATTGCGGGCGGAAACAACCAAGGCCAAACGCGCCGACATTGTTCCGTTGCGCGTGGACCTGGCCAAGCTGCTGGCCGACGCCAAGGCCGACGCCGGCGCGGATGATATGCAACCTGTGTTCCGATCCTTGCCAAGCATGGCCAGTCACAAGCGATATCTGGCGTGGGCGGGGATTGATTTTGAGGATGAGCAGGGACGCCGCGCCGACTTCCACTCATTGCGTCATACGTTCGGTTCCATGCTGGCGAAGGCTGGCGTTGCCCCGCGCGTGGCCATGAGTCTCATGAGGCATACCGACATGCGATTGACCCAAAACGTTTACACCGACCCGCGCGTATTCGATTTGGCCGGGGCGGTGGCCAAACTCCCGACGATGGGTGCCGACGCGCCAACGTTGACCATCCGCGCGACCGGAACCGACCCCCGCGCACTCGCCCAAACTCCCTCCGAACATCCGCCAGAATCCATGCGCAGCAAAATGCGCAGCACGACACCGGCTGTATTAGGGTATTGCAAGGCAGTCATTGGCAATCCCCATCAAAATAGTGGTGGTAACGTAAACCGTGTATCTGACAGCAATTGGCATCAAAAAACCCCCTCTGGCGAGGGGGTTGAAAATGAGCGGGTGAAGGGGGTCGAACCCTCGACATTCACGTTGGCAACGTGACGCTCTACCACTGAGCTACACCCGCGACGAACTTCATTTGTCTTGAAACCCGGCCGCATTCAACTGGCTGGTTTTCGCAATCATTCTGCGGCGGATTGCCGGTTTGTGCAAGTCCGCCAGTATCATCGGCAATCGATGATGGGGAGTACTTTAACGTGTCACTTTGACGGTGGCAACAGCGCTTGATCGTGGAAATTATGTGGTGGGCAGCCACTACCCACCGAAGCGGCCGCGAAGCTCATCAAACGGGAACCATCGCCCCCTCTTTGGATGGACGTCTGGAAATCTCTGCTTTTGAGGAGGGCGTGATTTGTCCCCTGCGCCCATCGCCGATAGCATCCGGGGCGATGTCTTGTTGCAATTGCAGAATCCGGATTTTCAGTCTCATTGTCGTGGTGTTGTTCTTTGGCACGCCGGGGTGGGCGCTGACGGCGGATGAGATTGTTCTCATCGCAAATAAGAATGAACCGGAGAGCGTACGGCTGGCCGAGTATTATGCGGCCAAGCGCGGGATACCCGCCGGTCGTCTGTTGACGCTTGATGTACCCAATCACGAGCAGATGTCCTATGTCGATTATCAATCGAAGGTTGCCGATCCAGTGCGAGTATTCCTTCGGTCGGGGGGGCTGGAATCCAAGGTCAAATGTCTGGTCACTTTCTATGGCGTGCCCTTTCGCATCGCCGCCAGGGTGAGTACGAAAGACGAAACGGATGAATTGTCGGAACTGAAGCGAACACTGCCCGGCGTCAATGAAAAACTTCGTGAGGCGGTTCTGGCGGTGGAGCGGGAATTGAAGGATTTGAATCCGTCGTTTGTCCCGACGGACAAGGGGTTGACGATCGATGACCTGGCGCGTCGCGCCGATGATGCGATGCGTCGAATTGAGCAACGGATTCAGGCGATGCCCACGCCGGCCAGCCGGGTGCAACCGCTCAAACTCTATGCGCGGAATCTGGAGCGGCTTGGCGGCACGGCTGCTGTTGTGCGGCGATTCGCAGCCGCCCAGATTGCCGATTCCAATCAAAAGCCCGAGGAAAAGAAGAAGTGGATTGACCTGCGCGATCATGTGAAAAAAGCGGAGCAGGACGTGGAGGCTTTGTCGAGCGCGTCGAACGACGCATCCAACCGCGCCAGCCTTCGCAAGCTTGTTGGCGATAATTTCGGCTTGTTCACCTACGTCCGTTTGCTTCAGCGACAGATCGAATCATTGGATGCGGACCAAACGGTTTCGGCGCTCGACAGCGAACTGGCGCTTGTGTGGTGGGGCGATCATTATCCCCGCGCGCGGTGGCAGCCCAATGTGCTGCACTATGGTGTTCATGCCAATACGCCGCCCGTGTTGATGACGTGCCGTCTCGATGGCCCCACCCCCGCGGTTGTCCGCGACATCATCCTCAATTCGCTCAAGGCCGAACAGACGGGTCTGCAGGGCCGCGTTGCGCTGGACAGCCGCGGGATCGCGCCCGTTGAAGCCAACGGCACGCCAAGCGGGTATGGCCAATATGATCAGACGATCCGCGACCTGGCTCATTTCATTCAGACCAAGACCAAGCTGCCTCTGACCTGGGATGATACGGCCGCGCTGTTCGCGCCCCATTCCGTCCAAGATGTCGCGTTGTACTGCGGATGGTACAGCGTCCGGCATTATGTCCCGTGTTGCCAGTTCAACGTGGGGGCGGTGGGGTTTCATGTCGCCAGCTTTGAAATGGTGAGTTTGCGCGGCGAGCATGAGCAGGGGTGGGTCAAGGGGCTGTTGCAGGATGGTGTCGTGGCGACGATCGGGCCGGTGGCCGAGCCGTACCTGGCGGCATTTCCCCGGGCCGATGATTTCTTCCCACTGCTTATGACGGGCAAGCTGCCGCTGGCGGAGGTGTATTGGAAAACCACGCCAATGACGAGTTGGATGATGGCATGCGTTGGAGATCCGCTCTATACGCCGTACAAGAAGAACCCGGCCGCCAAAGTGACGGATCTTCCGGCGCGGTTGCAATCCATTTTCCATCCGCCAACCACGCAGCCGGCCACCGCCGCGCCCGCCCATTAGCGGATTCGATTGACACCGCATGGCGTCGGAATAAAGTGGCTCGACCGCAATCAAACATAGCCCTGACCCGGACGAAGAACCCATGAAAATCAGTTTGAACTGGCTTGCCGATTACCTGCCCGGCCCGTTGGATGCAGAGGCCGCCGCTGAAGCATTGACGCACGCGGGCCTGCCTGTCGAATCCATCGAGCACCATGACGATGACACCGTGCTTGACGTGGAGGTGACGAGCAATCGCGGGGACTGTCTGTCGCACGTCGGCGTCGCGCGCGAGTTGTCGGCGCTTCTTAATCGTCCGTTTCAGCCGGCGCCTGCCGCATCGGCGGATGAAACAGTGCGGGAGGAATCCGCGACTGCGGTCAACATTGATGCACTGGGGTTGTGCCCGCATTACACCGCGAGAGTGCTGAAAGGTGTGAAGGTTGGGCCAAGCCCCGCGTGGATGGTCAAGCGACTGGAAGCGGTCGGCCTGCGGTCGATCAACAATGTGGTCGATGTGACCAATTATGTGATGTTGGAGATGGGGCAGCCCCTGCACGCGTTTGATTTTGATCAGCTGACCGGCGGCAGGATCATTGTGCGGCAGGCGGCGCCCGGCGAGAAGTTAACAAGCATCGACGGCCATGAGCGGGTTCTTACCGCCGACATGCTCGTGATCGCCGATGCCGAGCGCCCCGTCGCATTGGCCGGTGTGATGGGAGGGCGCGAGACGGAAGTCACGGAGGGTACGACCAACGTGCTGCTGGAATCCGCGCGATTCGATGCGCTGTCCATCCGCAAGACCGCGCGGGCATTGGCGATGGCGTCGGACAGCTCCTATCGCTTTGAGCGGGGGCTCGATCCCACATTGGTTGAACTCGCCGGTGCGCGGGCCGCGACGTTGATGCTACAGCTCGGCGGCGGCGAGATGGCCGGGCAGGCGGCGTCGGCTGGCGACGATGGCTACCGGCAGACGAAACTGACGCTTCGCCTCGAACGGTTGCGGCGGGTGCTGGGTATAGGCCTGCCGACGGACCAGGTGATGGGGGCGCTGCAGCGGCTGAGCATGTCGCCGGTTTTGGAGGGAGAGGTCATCGCGGTGGTGGTTCCAAGCTGGCGGTTGGACATCAACATGGAGATTGACCTTGTTGAGGAAGTCGCCCGGATCATCGGGTACGGCGTCATCCCTGTGCGGGATGAGATATCAATTCGACTCGCCCCGCCCGATCTCAACCGGCGCACGCTTGATGTGATCTGCTCCGAGCTTGTGTCGGCTGGATATTTCGAAGCCGTCACGTTCAGCTTCGTCACCGATGCGCTGCTTCAAGATTTTCTTCCCGGCGAGGCGCGTTCGGCGGCGCGCGTGGACAGCCGTGTTCGATCGGCCGACGCGCATTTGCGTCCCAGCCTGATCCCCGGATTGCTTGAAGGCGTTCGCCGCAACGAAAATGCGGGAACGCTTAATACCAGACTCTTCGAAGTCGGCTCGACCTTCTGGCATGATGCCAGCGGCGGGGTCGATGAGCGTCGCCGCATCGGGCTTGTGGGTTCGCCGGATCTGCATGAGGTTCGCGGCATGGTCGAAAGCATTCTCGAACGGCTCGACAAGACGAGAACGGTGAAGGTTGTTCCCGACCATCGCGCCGGGTTTGCCCAGGGCGCCTCCGGGCGCATCGAGTGGGGCGGAAAGCCGGTTGGTTTCATTGGGCTGGTCGATCCCGCAGTCGTTGAAAAGCTCTCGCTGCGCGCGGTTCCCGCGGCGGCGGAATTGGAACTCGATGCGCTGCTGGCCGGCGCTCAGCTCGTCCCACAGCTCGAACCCCTGCCTCGTTTCCCGGCCGTGCGACGCGATTTGTCGCTGGTTGTCCATGAAGACATTCGCTATGAGCAGATCGAGTCACTCGTGCAAGATTTGAAGTTGCCCGAGTTGGAAGGGGTGGACTACGTGACGACCTATCGCGGCAAGCCGCTTGCGGCGGGGGTCAAGAGCGTGACGATCACGTTGATTTTCCGATCTCCCGACCACACGCTGACCAGCGAATCCGTGGAATCAAGCGTGCAGCAAGCTGCCGCCGCCGCGCAGGCCACGCTCGCCGCGACCTTGCGGGTGTGAAGCCATTGGAGATCACCGGCTGACGGCGGGTCAATCGCCCACATCGTCCATCGCCACGCCCAGCGCCTCAAACATCGCACGCGCCTTGACGAGGGTTTCCTCATATTCCTCAATGGGGTCGGAGTCCGCGACGATGCCCCCGCCAACGTGAACGTGCGCAACGCCATCGGCGATGATCATCGTGCGGATCGCCAGCGACAACTCCAATCCGCCATCGGGCGCCAAATGCCCGATAGCGCCGCAATAGGGCCCGCGGGGTGTCCGCTCCAGTTCATCGATGATCTGCATCGCGCGAATCTTGGGCGCGCCCGTCACCGACCCGCCGGGAAATGTCGCCGCCAACAGCTCGGCCAATCCGACGTCTTCCCTCAGGATTCCCTCGATGGTGGCGACGCCGTGATACACCGTGGGATGCGCCTCGATCGTTCGCGGCTGCGAGACGCGGACCGTCCCGATCTCGCACACCCGCCCGAGGTCATTGCGCTCAAGGTCCACCACCATGTTCAGTTCCGCCTGGTCCTTGATGGACTTTCGCAGCAGGAGGTCCGCCCCCGGCTTTCGCGGGCGTGTTCCCTTGATTGGGCGCGTGAGCACGCGGCTGCGCCCATCGGACAGGGGGATGGCGCGCAAAAACAGCTCCGGCGAATTGCAGACCAGCGCGAAAGCACCGAAATCGAGGAATGCGCCAAAACTGGCCGGATACCGCGATGAAATACGACGATAAATGTCCAGAGGCGGCTCGTTGATCTCCACGCTGAACCGCTGCGACAGGTTCACCTGAAACACATCCCCCGCCGCGATGTATTCCTTGCAGCGGCGCACGGCGTCGAGATATTCAGGGCGTGTGAAATCGCGTCGAAGTTTCGTCGGATGTCGGGGCGACGCGAGTGTCGGCTGCGTTCCCACATCACGTTCCGGCGATCCCTCCTCGGCGAATGCGTACAGAGGAAATCTTGAACCGCGCGAGGCAAGCCTCGTATCGTCCAGCAGCCGGCCGAGATCATACGACAAAAACCCAGACCAGCGCTTTGCCGTTTTCCGTCGGCGCTCGTCCAGCCATCGCAAGCCCGACAGGGCGTCGGTGGCAATGGCGCGCGCGCCGTCATGATGGTTCAGCGTCACCAACCCCGAGGCATCACAACTCAACACGCGATCACTCACCATTGGCCGCAGATCCCATGATCTCGCGCCGGAAACGGATGAGTTGGATGAATCAAAGCGGGCGTACACCATTGTCGGTTCAGTGTAAGCAAAGGGCGCGGCCGTGGATATCCACGCCGCGCCCGCTGTGCTTCAATCAAGCCGTGCCGTTGATCATCGGCCGATCATCACTTGATGAACAGCATCTCCCGATACGTTGGGAGGGGCCAAAGGTCGTCGCTGACCACCCCTTCAAGATGATCCACGCTTTGCCGCAATTCGTTCATCGCCGGCAGCACCTTGTCGCGCATGTATTTGGCATGTGCGAAGGGGTCGGTCTCCGTCGTGTGGTGCATCACTTTTTCCAGATGTTCGATGCTCTCCTGCAACGTAACGCCCAACGCCACAAGGCGGTTTAACGCATCGCTCCCGGCCGGCGATGCCGCGCCGGCCGACTTGGCCGCCGTCACCGACTCGCCAAGCTGCTTTTGATATTGCAACACCGCCGGCAGGATCATTGTCCTGGCCATCATCAGCGCGGTGTTCGCCTCGATCTGGAGCGTTTTGGCATATGCTTCGGACAGGATGTTGAAGCGGCTTTGCAGTTCCTTTTCGGAATAAACCTTGTACTTGGTGAACAGTTCGATGGTGTCCTTCCGCGGCACAACCGGGAGGGCATCGATGGTGTTCTTCAAGTTCGGCAGCCCGCGTTTCTCCGCTTCGGCATGCCACTCCTCGCCGTATCCATTGCCATTGAACAGCACGCCCTTGCTCTCCTTGATCAATTCCGGCAGGAGCGCCTGGATCGCCTTGTTGAGCGGCGTCCCTTTTTTCACATCCGCTTCCAGCCGTGTCGCGATGTAGTCCAGCGATTCGGCCACGATCGTGTTCAACACCGTGTTCGGCCCGGCGATGCTCTGGCTCGATCCCACGGCGCGAAACTCGAATTTGTTGCCCGTGAACGCAAACGGCGAGGTGCGGTTGCGGTCCCCCGCTTCGCGCGGGAGCTTGGGCAGCACGTTGACGCCGATCTCCATGAAGCCGCCGCGCTTGCTGCTCTTGGCGCCGCCATGCTCAAGCTGATCGAAAACATCCTGCAATTGATCGCCGAGGAAGATCGAGATGATCGCCGGGGGCGCTTCGTTGGCGCCCAGGCGATGATCGTTGTGCGCGGTCGCAATCGAGAGCCGCAATATCTCGCTGTATTTTGCAACCGCGCGGATGACGGCGCTGCAAAAGACCAGGAACTGGGCGTTTTCGTGCGGGCTTTCGCCGGGATTCAGCAGGTTTTCGCCGGTGTCCGTGGACATCGACCAGTTGTTGTGCTTGCCTGATCCGTTGATCCCCGCGAACGGTTTTTCGTTGAACAGCGCCACCAGCCCGTAGTAGCTGGCCGTGCGGCGCAACACCGCCATCGTCAGGTTCTGGTGATCGGTCGCCAGATTGCTCGTCTCGAACAGCGGCGCGATTTCATACTGGCTTGGCGCCACTTCGTTATGCCGGGTTTTGACGGGTACGCCGAGCTTGAACAGCTCCGCTTCCGCCTCGGCCATGCACGCGAGCACGCGCTCGGGGATCGTCCCGAAATACTGGTCCTCCATTTCCTGACCCTTGGGCGGCGGCGCGCCGAACAGCGTCCGCTCACAGGTGATCAGGTCCGGCCGACCGTAGTAAAAATGCTTGTCGATCAGGAAGTATTCCTGCTCCGGTCCCACCGTCGTGAAAACCTTCACCACGTCATGTTTGTTGAACAGAGCGAGGATGCGTAGTGCCTGTGTGCTCAGCGCCTCCATCGAGCGCAGCAGGGGGGTCTTCTTGTCGAGCGCTTCGCCGGTCCAGCTCAAGAACGCGGTCGGGATGACCAGCGTCGAGCCATTGGGGTTTTCCATGATGTACGCGGGGCTTGTCGGGTCCCATGCCGTGTATCCGCGTGCTTCAAAGGTGGCGCGAAGCCCGCCGGACGGGAACGATGACGCATCCGGCTCCCCCTTGATCAGCTCCTTGCCGCTGAACTCAGCGATGGCCCCTGATCCCGTCGGCGACAAAAAGCTGTCGTGCTTCTCGGCCGTGATTCCGGTCATCGGCTGGAACAAGTGGGTATAGTGCGTCGCCCCCCGCTCCAATGCCCAGTCCTTCATCGCACTGGCCACATAATCCGCGATTTCCGGGTCCAAGGCCGCGCTCTGCTTGATCGTCTTCTGCAAAGCCTTGAATATCGGCTTGGGAAGCCGCTGCCGCTGCACCTCCTCATTAAACACATTGACCCCGAACAGGTCCTTCATGTGCGTGCGACGAAAGTTCACACGGTTGAGCTGGTAGTGCGCGTTGGCGATGGATCGCAAGGCATCCTGACGGTAAGACGAGCCCATATATAAGCTTCTCCTTTGAGGGGTATGCGGTGTTTGCGGTTCCACTCCGGCGGCCCAAGCCGTTGTGGAATGACGCACAAACACTAGCAAATCGCGTGCAAGTTGCAAAAACCGCTTGTTTAATCTCTTGATCGCGCATTTTTAAGGCATGTGGGATTCCATCTCGCGGCTTTGCACATTAAATGGGCAATGTCGCGGGATGCCGGCCGCATCCATGCTTTCAACTGTTGAGGATGGCGTGTCGCTGCGCGGCCGGTCAAGCCTGATTCAAGGCTTACGCGTAGCTGCCGCCGCTGGTCACCCCCCGCGCTACCCGCGAAGCTTCGCGTTCCTCGCCAACCTTCTTTTCATAACCGCTGGCTCGATAAGCATTAAGAGGTTTGGCATCGATGTTCTTGTTCTTCCGCCATTCCGCAAGCATCGGGCGTACATCCGTCAGGTAGGCCTCCCGCAAAATCTCCTCCGCCGCCACCAGGTCCATGCGCGTTTGCGCATCACGGAGCTTGTTGCGATCGACCAGGCAAGCCTTGGCGAACAAATCCTGTGCGGTCATGACGGTTTGGATCATCGCCTCGATTTTGGGCTTGAGGTTGTGGCTCTGATCGACCATGTACGCGATTTTTGACACATCCCGCCCGTGCCATTCCTCGGCATTGCGGATTTCATGGAAGATGCGGAACACCGCGTACGGATCGATGCTCCCGAGCGTCAGGTCATCGTCGGCGTATTTGCGGTCGTTGAAGTGGAATCCGCCGAGCATGTCCTCGTCCAGCAGCCACGCGACGATCTGCTCGATGTTCTGCGCCTGGTAGTGGTGCCCGGTATCGACGAGCACCTTGGCATTTGGACCGGCCTGCGAGGCGTAGATGTAACTCATCCCCCAATCCGCGATGTCGGTGTGATAAAACGCCGGTTCAAACGGCTTGTATTCCACGAGCATCGTCATGTCATCGGGCATCGCCTCATGCCACTGGCGAAGCGCGCCCTGCATTCGGCGCTTGCGAGAGACGATGTCATCCTGGCCAGGGTAATTGGTCCCATCGGCGAACCAGAGGCTCAACGCCTTGGACCCCACCGCCTTGGCGATGGCGATCGAGTCCATCATGTGCCGATGCGCGTGTTGCTGCGCCCGCTCATTGGGGCTGCAGACCGATCCCCATTTGTACACCTGGTCCTGAAAAAAATTGGGATTGATCGCGCCGATCCGCACCCCGTTCTTTTTGGCGACTTCGACCGTCTCCCGCGCGTCCACGCCTTCCTTGAAGTCCCACAGCACATGGACCGCCACCGTCGGACAGCAAGCGGTGTATTTGTTCACGATTCCCGCATCCGCCAGCTTCTCATCGATCGTGCTCGCGGCGGCCGGCTGCACGAACTTTCCGAAGCGGGTTCCGGTATCGGCGAATCCCCAACTTGGTGTTTCGATCTTGAAATCATCCAGAAGCTTGAAAAGGCGGTCGCGGTCCATAGTGTTAGTCCTTTCGTACGGGCGATATACTCAACCAATACCCTCATCATACTGGCCGCGTCGTCGATTTCGACACCCGCGCGGCACTTTCAAAGGGATTCCGTATGGCAGCCGATTCATCCTTCGACATCGTGTCCGAAATCAACCTTCAGGAAATGGACAATGCCGTCAATCAGGCGATCAAGGAAATCACCACGCGCTATGACTTCAAGGGGACCAGTGCCTCGCTTTCGTTTGATCGCAAGAATCAGGAATTAACGCTGACCGGCGACGCCGAGCCTCAGCTTGACGCCGTGCGCAAAGTGCTGGTCGAGAAGATGATCAAGCGCGGCGTCGATCCCAAGGCGATGGACGCGCAGAAGCTGGAACCGGCGACGCACAACACCTTGCGCCAAAAGGTGAAGCTCAAAAGCGGCATCGACAAGGAGATCGCCAAGGAGATTCAAAAGAAGATCAAGGCTCTCAAACTGAAGGTGAACGCGTCAATTCAAGGCGAGGCCCTGCGGGTGACCAGCCCCAAACGTGATGACCTTCAAGCGGTCATCGCCGCCTTGCGGGCCGATCCGCCAGCCATTCCGATTCAGTTCAATAACTATCGGTGATAACGCCTTTTCACTGGCATATCGAGGATACCGGGATCGAGCCGACGAAATGGCAGAGTTTGGTTTAAGGTTGAATACCAAATAGGTCGATTTCAAGGTTGAGGAATTGCATCTATGCCATGTTGGGTTGTGCCTACGCTTGCGGCTGATTATTGGAACATTTCGCTCCAGGAAGTGCTTGACTGCATTCAGAGCGGCGTCGTCCGGACGTTGCAATTCGGCCATTTTTCATTCGTGGATGTGATCCCTGTTGATGAGGCTTGCACGCCCCATGGCGCGCGTCGCGGCCTGCTTCCCACGTTCGTCCCCTTGTCTGACGCCGAGAACCAGGCGCTGATCGCGCAATTGCCCCCGCCATCTGACAGCGATGCCGATGTCGATTCCGAAGACCTCGAGCCGATGCAAATCCCCCAGACGCACTGCGCGGATGAGGAAGCGCCGGCACTAGGGTCACTGGCATGGCGGGCTTCGCGGCAACGAGCGGGACGCCTTCGCCGACCCCCGATGGCTGCTTAACCTTTGTGGCGAAGTGGTTTCCACATTCCAATTGTTCCTACTCGAGAAACGGCAGCCGTGTGACCGTGGCGGGGCGGATTGTTCCTTCCGCCGGAACGTGGACGACGCTGCCGGGGGTGATGAACGCTTTTTTTACAAACCCGAGGCAGATTGCAGCATTGCTCAAGACCGGCGAGAGCGTGCTGCTTGTGATCCCGCCCACTTCGTTTCTCGCTTCGTCGAAGACCTTGGTTCCCGCCAACGGCAGGGCATCCGTGTCCATCTTCAATCCGACAATCTGACGCGCCAGGGCTCCGCGGGCGTGCATGCGGGCGACAATTTCCTGCCCGAGGTAACACCCCTTGGTGAATGACACCGCGCGATCGAGTTGTCCGGTCTCGGCCGGCAGGATGGATGAATCGAAGTCGATCCCATAAAGGGGCCGACCCGATTCGATTCGGGTTGCGTTCCATGCCGCCCACCCGGCCGGGCGAAGGGGGCGCTTGCCAACATCCGTACTGGCGCCAAAGTTGTGGAGGAGCGCCGTCCAGATCATCTCCGATGTGTCCGACGGCACGATCAAGTGATATCCCGGCACACCCGCCGGATCATCGCGCCAGATGAGCGTTTCGGACCCGTACAGCACCACCTGTGTCGAGGCATGCGTTTGAGTCAGCGGCAACGCTAGCCCCAGCACTTCAGTGAGTAATTCCGTCGCGCCGGCTCCTTCCAGCGACAGTTCGTGCAGGTCATCCAGCCGCGAAGTCAGTTTTACCTGTTCGACAAAGAGAAACTTATCGAAAGCCGCGCGCGTCGGCTCGATCAAACGCGCGTCCATCTCCAGCCACGTCCGATCGGACAATTCCAGCACATTCATGTCCGCTTCGATGCGCCCCTTGGTGTTCAGGAAAAACGCGTAGATTCCCTGGCCGGGTTCCAGCCCCGATTTCGTCTCCTTGTTCCACGTCTGGTTGGTCAGGAGATTGTTGAGAAATGACAGGCGATCTTTTCCACTGACTTCCAAAATCCCCCGTTGAGGCCAATCGAGCAGCGCGCACCCCTTGCGGATGGCCGCATATTCCGCCTGCGGCTCGCCGAAGGTGCTGACGATCTCGATTTGGTCATAAGCTTGAAACTCAGCGCCGGCCTGGGCATGGAGGTCATGAAGGGGATTGGACGTCTTTTGTGACATAGCGGCGCATTATAGACATTTCGGGAAGGTGGGAAGCGCGTAGGGTCCGTGGTACTCCGCGGACCGTTGTTTCCATCGCGACAATGGTCAGCAGGGTACCACGGACCCTACGGAAGGGGGGCAAACATCATTGCAGCATGCTTCGTCGCGGCGACGTCGAGCCGGAGAGGCAGACTTGATTATTTCCGATGGTGACTGTGATCGTGACGGTCACCTCCGTGACGCAGGCGGCGCCGGTGCTGTCAGTGCCGGTTTGGATGGAGAAGGTCATGGCGCTGACGTTGCGGGCCAGGACGTAGTCGGGGTCGGTGCTGTCGTCGTTGGTGATCAGACGAAGTTCGGCGCTCGGGGTGTTTGGCGCCGCGGTGGGGGGATAATAGGTGTAGGTGCGGTCGTCGGCCGCCTGGCTGCCGGCGGCCGTCAGCAAGTGCAGGGATGTTGAGGTTGAATTGACATCAACCCATCCGCGACGCGCTTCAGTCAGGATCTGCGCCAGGGCAATTCGGCCGGCCTGCGAGGCGCGGAAAAACTCATCATTATCCCGCGTCGCCGCGACCGATGCAGCGACGGCCGCCCCAATCGCCACCAGCAGCACGGCGCACAGCGCGAGGCTGATCAGCATTTCGACGAGCCCAAGCCCGCGATGGCGGCGAAAGCGCCTATTGAGGTTGTGCGATGATCCAATCACTCGTGTACACCGTTGTTTGGTGATGAGAAACAGTCACGGTCACCCGCGCCATTGGCTGGGCGATGGCAAGCGTATGCGTCAGGTCCGCCGGATCGACATAGGAGACGGACACATGCTGCTGCCACGAACTTCCCAGGCTGGCAATGGATGAACCGGCCGCGTCAATGGGCGGCGAATACGTCTGTCCATCCATCGCAATCACGTCGGCATACTCCATTCGCAGCGTAGCCTCATGCAGCGCGTTTCCCAGGTGCGTTGCGGTTGTCAACTGCGCGCTTTGCACATTGGCGAGCGTTCCGGTCGCGAACAACTGCATGGTTGCCGCAACCCCGAACCCGACGAGGATGGTGCACAGTGCGACTTCGATGAGTGTGAAGCCCGTGCCGCCGCGTATGGACAACCGTTCGCGCCCGCGCTCTGGTCTTCGCCTCGGCCGCATTGTTGATGGCATAAATCTCATGGCAGCACCTCCGCGTATGAGCTGGTGTCCAGGACAAGCCTCATGCCGCCATACAGCCCGGCCACACTGGTGGGGGCGCCCGAGAAGGTCAGTTGTCCGCCGCCCTTCATTGTGAAGGAACTGTCATCGGTGTTGATCAGATTGCCGGCGATCGTCCCGCGATATCCGTTGGAAATGTCAAAATTGCTGGCAAGCAGGGTGCCGTTGTACGACCGTGCCCCGCCGGCGAGCACCAGTTTGTAATTCGGCGCCAGGATCAGCGCGCCCGCCAGTTGCTGGAGCGCCGCGATCTGCTCCGATGCGGGAAAATCGGATGGGTCGAGCGTCTCCACCCCATCCATCCGAACGCCGTTGTTGAGGGTGATCTGATTCTGCACGGTGCTGCCCACGGTCATCGGCACACCCGGATTGTTGTCGGTGACGATGACGCCGTGGATGGATGATCCGCCGCCGATGGTGATCTTGTTCGGCGATTCGATGTAGATGACGCCGTTGAGGGTCATCGCATTGCCGAAGGACAAATTGGCGTTCGCCTTGATCCGGATGTTTGTGAAGCTCTGAGTCGGCGACAGATGCGACGAGGCATCGAGCACCTTGGTTCCCACCGGGGCACTTGGTCCCGGAACGAATGAAGCGAACGGGCTTGTATCGACCACGGGAAAATCAGGCTCGGCGATGCCTCCGACAATATCCCCCTTGACTTTGGCGCCATTTTTGAGCGATGGCGGGATGGCGTTGGTGGTATAGAAAAAGTTCTGATCCACCCGCGCCCCACCGCTCATGGTGAGGGATGGCACCGCCTGCTGAGTGGCCGAAATAATATCCCCTCCCGAAATATCCGCGCCGTTGGACAATTCCACGGGGCTGCGCGTCAGCACGCCGGCCCCCGGCGAAATCCACGCGGCTTGCAGCGGCTTGAGGTCATATTGAATCGCTCGGAAACTGGGCGTCGTTCCGCCGGACATGCCGACCACTTTCACCTGTATCTTTGAACCGATCAGTTGCAGCACGACGCGGGCGCTGCTTCCATCACCCAGGTCGATCCAGTGGTAGGTGCGGCCGGTTCCCGTCCCTGATACTCCGGGGATGAACAGCAGCAACGATCCATCCGACGCCGTTTCCGTGCTCGGATCACGTCCTGCCATGTTGGATGAGCCGTCGAGGCGATTTCCCAACGACGCGACCAGCGCATTGAATAGCGCCGTCGGCGTCGAGCCGCCGCTGAGCTGGGCATTGGCCAGGTGGTAGCGGATGAACTGCATGCCGGAGTCGGCAGCCGTCATTGCCTGCGTGCCGTACGACTCATTTTTCGCCACCTGCACACTGGTGCCCACGGTCGCGTAAAAGCCAACCGCCAGAGTGGCGAACACGCACAGGTAGATCATGGCGAGCACCGCGGCCACGCCGCGGGGTCGCGCCGGATTGCGCCCGGAATCGAGATGAGAAATAAATCGCGTCATAAAGCGCCTTTCGTTGAAAGACACCGCTTGGCCGATCGCTTTAGTTGACCAGGCTGCTCAGCTTGAAGATCGGGAGGATGATGCTCATCGCGATGAAGCCGACCAGGCCGCCCATGACGACGATCATCATTGGTTCGATCATCGCCGTGACGGTCTTGATCACCGCCCGAAGTTCCCGCGCATAAAACTCCGATACCTCATCCAGCACCTCTCCCAGTTTGCCGGATTCCTCGCCGGCGCTGATCATCTGCACGACCGCGCGGGGGAGCAGCCGGCTCTGGCTGATTTCATGCGAAAGCTTTCGTCCCTGCTTCACCGATCCATGCACGTTGCGCCACAATCGCCGATAAAGGACGTTTCCCGACACATCCGCCGTGATGGACAGCGTGTCGAGCACGGGTACACCGGCATTGAGAAGCTGCCCCATCGTGTGGAGCGAGCGGGAGATGTAGAGCGCGCGGAACAGCGTCTTGAAGACCGGAATCTTGAGTTTTCCCTTGTCAAACCAGAGCTGCCCTCGCTTGGTGCGGAGCAGGAGCACGATCCCCCACACACCGGCAACGACGGCGGCGAGGAGGATATACCAGTAGCTGGTCATGAAGCCGCTCATCGCCAGCAGGATTTTCGTCGGCACGGGCAGCGCCGCTTCCTTCCCCTTGAACAGGAGCATGAAGCGGGGCAGCACGAAGGTGAGCATGAAGATCGTCGTGGTGATCGCCATGGCGCCGATGACGCCGGGGTAGATCATCGCGCCGCGCACCATCGATCGGGTTTCGATCTGCTGCGCCAGGTATGCGGCGATCTTATCGAGCATCCTCGAAAAGCCCCCGGACAACTCCGACGCCTTGACCATGTTGATGTACAGCGGCGAGAACTTCCTGGGATACCGCGCCAACGCCTCGGAGAACTGCTTGCCGCTTTCCACATCCTTCTTGATTTGATGCAGCATCGCCTTGAACTTGGGATTTTCCGCCTGTTCGGCGATCCCCTCGACGGCCGTGCGGATGCTGATTCCGGCGCGGATCATGACGGCCAGTTGATTCGTGAAGTTCTGGATGTCCCGTGCGCTTGGTCCGAAGGAGATGTTGACGTTAAGCGACCGCTTTCCGGCTTTGCCCTCTCCCTCCGCCGCGAGGGCGACAATGTATTCCCCCCGATCGCGGAGCTGCTGCGAAGCGGCGTCCAGGCTCGCGGCCGTGACAATCCCCGTGCTTGTCTTGCCGCCGCTGTTTCGAGTTTCGTAACGATAGGTGGGCATTGGGGTGGTTCGTAGTCGGCAGTGGGCAGTGGGCAGTGGGCAGCGGGCAGTGAAGACAAATCGCAGCAGGGCTTGGAGTCAGCGATCAGCTTGTTTGTTATTCACTGCTGACTGCCGACTGCCTACTGCCCACTAATCTTCACGCCGCCAAAGACCTTTCAAGTTTCTCCGGATGCGCGGCGTGGGCGATCGCGTCCTGCCGCGTGATGTAACCGTTCACAAAAAGCTGCTTGATTGAATTGTCGAGCGTCTGCATTCCCATCGCCCGACTGGTTTCAATGATGTTGGGAATCTCGAAAATCCTGTTCTCACGGATGCAGTTCCGCACGGCGGCGGTGCAGAGCATCACCTCGATGGCGGGGATCATCCCCGGCTGGTCGGCACGCTTGAAGAGCGTCTGGCTGATGACCGCCTGAAGCGTGTTGGCGAGCATGGAGCGAATCTGGTTCTGCTCGTCGGCGGGATAAACGTCGATGATGCGCTCGATCGTTTGCGGCGCGTTGACCGTGTGCAGCGTTGAAAAGACCAGGTGGCCGGTTTCCGCCGCAGTGATCGCGGCCGACACCGTTTCCAGATCGCGCATTTCACCGACGAGAATCGTGTCCGGGTCCTGTCGCAACACATGTCGCAGCCCTGACGCGAAATCGGGCACATCGGCCCCCACCTCGCGCTGCTCGATCGCGCACTGCTTGGATTCAAACGCATATTCAATCGGGTCTTCCAGCGTGATGATGTGGCCGGGCTCGCGTTGGTTGATGGCGTCGATCATCCCCGCGAGCGTTGTCGATTTACCCGATCCGGTCGGCCCGGTCACCAAAATCAGCCCGCGGGGCAGGTGCGTCAGGCGCTCGACGATCTCCGGCAAAAACAGCTGCGCGATCGGGCGAATTGTTCCGTCAATCGCTCGAAACGACAGCGCGATGCTCTTGCGCTGATAGTGGGCGTTGACGCGGAAGCGCCCAAGCCCCTCCACCTCGTACGAGAAATCCGCATCCTTGTGTTCTTCAAATGCCGCGTATCGCTTCTCGTCGATCATCTCCTTGAGCAAGCTTTCCACAAGCTCCTGCGTGATGACCGGCATCTCGCTGCGGCTCATGAGGGTGTGAATCCGAAACAGCGGCGGCGCCCCCACGTTGATGTGGATGTCCGAAGCCCTGGCCTTGACGCCGGCGGTGAGAATGTCGTGCAAAAGGCTCATTGATTGCTTCCTGACTGACCGGTGTGACCCGTCATTATTGATCTACGATACATTTGGTGCGGTTGTCCAATGGATTCCCTCGGCCTCTTGTGATTCATCGGCTTACAAGCCGCCGTCGGTCACTCTCAACACTTCGTCAATCGTCGTCACCCCGTTCATTACTTTCTGAAAACCATCCCCGCGCAATGTGATTAAACCTCGCTCGTGGCAAAGCTTTCTCAGCTCCGTCACGCTTGGATTGCGCGTCACGAGGTCGCGCAGGCCATCGTCCATCACCAGCAGCTCGTAAATCCCCAGCCGCCCGGCGTGTCCGGTCTTGCGGCAATGGTCGCACCCCTTGCCCCGCCACAGGCGCATCGATTCGTATCCCGCCAGCGTCAAAAACTCCTTCATCTCATCGGTGGGGGCGTACTCCTCCTTGCAGTGCTGGCAGATCTTCCGCACCAGGCGCTGCGCGAGGATGCAATTCACCGCCGATGCGATCAGATACGGCTCGACGCCGATGTTGATCAGTCGCGTCACCGACGATGGGGCGTCATTGGTGTGCAGCGTCGAGAGGACCAGGTGGCCGGTCAATGACGCCTGCACCGCAATTTTCGCCGTCTCGGCGTCGCGGATTTCCCCCAGCATGACGACATCCGGGTCCTGCCGCAGCAAACTCCGCAGCGCCGCGGAAAAGGTCATCCCGATCTTTTCGTGGACCTGCACCTGGTTGGCCTGACCCAGGTGATATTCAATCGGGTCCTCCACCGTGCTGATGTTCAGCTTGCCCCCATCCATGCAGCGGAGAGACGAGTAGAGCGTCGTTGTTTTCCCCGATCCCGTCGGGCCGGTGACAAGCAGAATGCCGTGGGGCTGCTCGATCGCCTTCTTCCAGATCGTCAAGCTGTTCTCGGAGAACCCCAGGTCTTCGAGCGCGACGTTGATCGACCGGTTGTCGAGAATGCGGATGACGACCTTTTCCCCGGTGGCGCAGGGCAATGTACTCATGCGCAGGTCCACCTTGCGGTCATGGACCATCGCGCGGATGCGTCCATCCTGTGGAAGGCGGCGCTGGGAGATATCCAGGTCCGCCATGATCTTCA
>CAYTAP010000019.1:0-13006 GCA_964435775.1 uncultured Tepidisphaeraceae bacterium | reverse complement strand
TGGGGCGGGTTCATCGCATCGAACAAAATCCCGTCGATGCGGTAGCGCACCTTGAGCGCCTTTTCCTTGGGCTCAATATGGATGTCGCTGGCGCCCTGTTTGATGGCGTCGAAGATGAGGTAATTGACGAAACGGATGATCGGCGATTCGCTGCCCATCTTCTCCAGGTCCGTCACCTCATCGACCGCCTCCGATTGCACGACCGTGATGTCGTCGTCTGCGATGTCCTTGATGATTTCATCCACCGCGACATCGCTGTCCCCCCGCGCCAGCTCCTCGAGCAGACGGTTGATCTCCGCCGTCGGGGTGACGACAACCCGCACGTCCTTTTTCGCCCGCCGCTTCACCTCATCGAGCAAAAAAACGTTGTTCGGGTCGGCCATCGCCACTACGAGCGTCTTGCGCCCGCCGGTGTCATTTCCTTCAAACCGCAGGGGCAGCACCGATTGCTTGCGCATGTAGTCCGCGGGAAGCAGCGTGAATGCGCGGGGATCGACGGCCGACCGCTCCGGCAGCTCAAACTCCAGCCCCAGCGTCTCGGCCAGCGCCGACAGGATATCCGCCTGCCCCGCCGCATTCATCGCCTGCAAAACCTGGGCGATTGATTTGTCCGGCGTCTGCACCCTCTGGGACTTCGCCTGCGCAAGCTGCTCATGGGTGATGACGCCGCGCTTCAGAAGCAGGGCCTCAATGCTGAGTCGCGGATGTTCCTCATCACGCGGCTCCGGACGCCAAAGCTGCTCCAGGTCAAGCGACGGCGCGGGGTCCACAAGCGCGCTTGTGGAGCGACCCGGCGTCAAGACCGGCGGTTTTGAGGATGCTGTCCGTCGAATGAACATGATGTGTTCGCGATCGATTACCGTTGCATTCGCAATTCAAATCGGTACATGCCGCTTTTGACGATCACGCCGTCGCTGTTGATCCGCTCGATGATGAACCCGCCGACAACCTGACCCTCGCGGTAGAGCGTGTTGTCGATGAGGCAAGCCCGCGCGCTGTCGCTGTGAATGATCGATTGGAGCCGCAATGCCTGGGCCTCTCTCAAGAGGTCCGCCTGCTTTTCCTCACGCAGGCGTTTGGTCGCCGCGCTGTCGGTATCGGCCGGTTCTCCGCTGACCTCCCGAAACGGATTGCCCGCGAGCTGTTTCAAGGGCACCTGACGCGCGCTGGGGTAATTGAGAAACTGCTGCACGATCTTTTCCGTGTTGCGGAGTGATCGCTCGAGGGTTGCCTGGTTAGCGTCATTGGAATTGAGAAAGCCGTGAATCGTCGCCTCGGCCGCCCGCGTTTGCGCCGTCGTCGACGCGTCCGCCTTGCCGGGCCCGCCGCGGACATACATCAGGTACATCGCCCCCACCCCCGCCGCCAGGAGCAGGAACATCGCCGCCGAACCGCGCTTCATGCCGCCGTTTGATGAGGGGACGACGAACTCACTGTCAGTCTGGTCCGTCCGCGAGTCTTGATTTGGATCAACCAGTTCCTCGCTTGTGTCATCATCATGGGTGTTCATCAGCGCGTTCATGAAGTTCCTTTTCGCTATGCCCCTTCGCGTGTCATTCAACGGACGCGACCTTGTCCGGCACAGTGGTGGCCGCCGCGTCCGGTTCGAAATAGATGCTGAGGGTCAGCTTCGCCTCCATCTCTCCGTCCCGCCCGTCGATTTTTGACAAATCCATCCGCGTGATGCGGGTGATTCGCGGCAGGTTTTCCAGTTGCAGCAGGAAGGAATAGAAGCCGTAAAAATTCCCACTCAGCGCGATTTCAATCGGCTGTTCGCTGTAGCCGGCCGCCTTGGCGCTCTTGAGCGTCTTGACCGATGTGCATTGCAGTGCATTGCCGCTGGCCATCCGCGACACCTGGTCCAGGATCGCGTTGACCTCTTTTTCCCGTGGAAGCTTCGACTCAAAAAAGACGATTGCCTTTTTCAACTCCTCCAGTTTGCTCGTCAGGTTCTCGATCCCCCGCGTCGCCTCGGCCACGCTGAGCATGACCTGTTGCTTGCGAAGCGTATCCGCGAGCAGGTCCTGGCGCGCGCCGTTGATCCGCTGAATGAACAGGTACGCGCACCCCATGACGCCGATCATGATGACCAGGAAAATCAATTCACGCGTGCCCAGCTTCATCTGTGACTCACTTCCCGTGCGCATCATTGCAAATCCACCGACGCCGTCCGTTGCCCGGAATGTCCCGCATCGTCCGCGCCGCCGTCGGCCGCCGGGTCCAGGCTCAGTTCAATCTGAAACCGCCGCAGCGTCTCGTTGCCGCGTTTGAATTGCTCGCTGACGAGCAGGTTGACGTCCTTCAGCATCTCGCAGCGCATCAAGCGGGTCATGAACTGCGCCACCTGCACATCCGTCATCGCCATGCCGGTGATCTTCATTCGCACATCCGTCGGGATCGGCCGGGGAAGGGGCGGTTGCCCCTTTTTCTCCTGCTGCGCCTTGCGCAATTCAAATTGCGTTTTGGTCACAACCACCGCCGTCGCCTTTTTTTCATCGATGAGCAAATCCAGCAGCGACACCCCCTCCGGCTTGGCGTTGGTGATCTCGGCCAGGAGCTTGGAGCGCGGCACATTCTCCTGGAGCGACTGGGTGAGGGCCGCCTGGCGCATCATCGTTTTCTGACGCTGCTGCAATTGCGTCGCCTGTTCGATCCGCCGGGCGGCGTTCGTGTATTCGGAGGTGATCCGCTGATTGTCCGCCTGGGCGCTGTGCAGGGAGCGCTCGGCCAGCCCCCCGGCCGCCACGATTCCCGCCACCTCAATCACAAAGAGGCACCCGAACAGCGCATTGGCCCGTCGCTGTCGCTTTCGCGGCAGATAGTCGTCGGGAAGAAAACTGAGTTGGTTTCGCACCTGCTTCATGTTCGTGTGACGTTCATTGTCCATCGTCATCCGTGTCTCACAGAGCCGCTCACGCCGCATCGTTTGCCGAGCCAGCCATCGCGGCATCCGTGTTTTCCGCTTCGTCCTCATCCTTCCCCTGGATGGCGGGCCCCATGCTCAAGCCAATGGCCACCGTCCATCCCGGCTGTGTTTGACGACGATCAATCCCGCTTGCGATCGCCACCCTGCTCGCCCGGCTCATCCGAACAAGCGGATCACCCACCTGCGCCGCCAATCCCAGGCTTCGGGCGATCTCCTGACACAGCTCGCGCTGCCGCGATTCTCCTCCCACGAAAATGAGTCGATCCACCGGCCTGGATGAAAACGTCGATTCGTAATACCGGCGGCACAACTCCAGCTCTTCCGTCAACTTGATCCGCAGCGGCGTCACCGCAAGGCGGACGCGCGACGATTCGGACCGGCCGTCCGTTGCGACCGCTTGATTGCCAACATGATGGGCGTCGCCATTTTCCGTCGCCGCATTGAGCAGCGCGAAGGAGTCCCTCTCGGCAACGCCGCCCGTGCCGGCATGGTTTGCACCCATGTCATCAACCCGCCGTGGCGGCGACAATGCGTCGCCGGTGTTTGCGTATTTAACGCGCAGCATCCGTGCGTCTTGCGGAGATGTCTCCATCTCGTCGGCCACGACCTGTGTGAAATGGTCCCCACCGATCGGGATTGATCGCGCGAACAAAATCCTCCCCTTGTAGGCGATGACCGCCCGCGTCGCCGATGCGCCGATGTCCACATAGCAGCTTGTCGCCTCGGCGTCGGTTGCCCGCCGGTAAATACGGGCAAAGCAGTCCACGATCACCTTCGGTTCGACGTTCATCCCCACCACGTCGAGCTTTCCCTTACCCGCCGCCGCCAGAAACTGGTTGATCCTCTCCCGCGCCGCCGCCATGAGAATCACTTCGCTCTGTGGTTCCTGATCGATGCAGATGTCCCCCGCGACCAGGTGACGCATCAGCGCATGGGCCGGATCGATCGGCAGCTTCCCCTGGGATTCCCACGCGATGGCCTTCTTGATCGCCTCATCATCCATCCTCGGCAGGCGCAGGTGCTGAATGTGCATCCACGCCGACGGCAGCCCCAGGACCGCTTGTCGTCCTCGAAAACCGCCCTGCGACAAAAGCTGTCGCACAGTCCCCGCGAACCACGCAATCCGCTGATTGACATCCTGCCCAATCTCGCGGGGAACATCCGCGCTCGCCGCCGCGATGAGGTGATATTCATTGCCCATCACCTGCACCTGCGCCAAGCGCAGGCACGTGCTCCCGAAATCCACGCCTATGGGATTCGGTCGCGGCGACAGCCAATTTTGCACAAAGCCCAGCATCATCGCTTTTCTCTTTTCACCTGAGACTTACGATTGCCTGCTAAAAGCGGCAAATCGAAAAGCCACACTCCCCGTCCGTCGCATCAACGCCCAGCGCGCAAACGCGTGCCTCAATGGCAAGCTCCAACGAACATATCGACGCCGCCGCGTCGCTCATTGAGCGACCGATGGCGGATAAAAAGGACGTGAATCACATCAGAAACTCGGCCGCCACCGCATCGGCGACGTCCAATCCCCGCTCCGTCAGCCGAATTGACCCCTCATCGACATGAACCAGACCCAGCCCGGTCAACTGCTCCAATTGAGCGGCATATTCAGACCAGGCGTTGAAGCCGGTCCTGGCCATAAAGTCGGCACAGTTTAACCCCCGCTCCAGCCGCAGCAGGAGCATCGCCAGTTCCCCCGCCCGGCGCTTGGGCGACAGCACCTCGATGTCCGCCGCCGGCAGGCGATGCGCATCGACCGCCTCCTCCCACTTCCGCAGATGCCCCACATTTTTCCACCGCCGCCCCTCGACATGGCTCGACGCCGATGGACCGAGGCTCAGGTAGTTGCCCCCCGTCCAGTAGAGGAGGTTGTGCCGGCACTCCTCTCCGGGCTTGGCGTAATTGCTGATCTCGTACGCCGGCATTCCCGCCTGCCTCAGCCTCAGGCGGGTCTGGTGGAGCATCCGCAACTCGAGCGATTCCTCCGCCGCCTTGAAATACCCCAGCCGCTTTTTCACGGCCATCGGCGTGTTTTCTTCATAGGTCAGCCCATAGCACGACAGATGGCTCGTCCCCAGGGCGATCGCCTTCTCAAGTGATTGCGACCAGCTCTCCAGGCTCTGCCCCGGGATTGCATAGATCAGATCGAGGTTCAGCCGCTCAAACCCGGCGTTTCGCGCGATTTCCAGGCTTCGTCCCACATCCCGCGGATCATGATGCCTCTCGAGCATTTTAAGTTCGCCTGCATTAAAGCTCTGCGCCCCAAAGCTCAGCCGGTCCACCCCCGACCGTCGCAGCAATCTCGCATAGTCATCCGTGAGCGTCGCCGGGTTGATCTCAATCGTCCACTCGACCAGCCGCGAAAAATCCAGCCGTTCCCGCAGTCCACCCAGCAGCCGCTCCATCGCCCCAAGCGGAAGCAAACTCGGCGTGCCTCCGCCAAAAAATACCGTCACCGGACGCAAATATCCGCCCCATCCCGCCGCCAGCCACAACGACAACTCCGCCAGCAGCCGATCGACAAATCGCTCCATCCGTTCATCGGTCTGCCGCGTGATGCTGTAAAAATCGCAGTAATGGCACTTGTGAAAGCAAAAGGGGATATGGACATACAGCCCCGGCACATCCGTCGGCGTGATCGCCTCAGGACGCAACGTCGTCAATCCTTCATCAAACAACTCAAGCCGCATCATGCTCCTGTCAGACAGTGCCATCGGTCGCGGCACAATGAATAATTCTTGCCGAACGCCTCTCTTTTCGCTAGGTTGACGGGGGATAAGAGATTGACGCCGCGCAGGATGCTCCGGCCGAAATCCATTTAGATACGGGACCAGTCATACACTGAAGGTGAGGCATCATGCAGGTCGTTTTAGTCATGTTTCGGTCGGATGGCGAGCGGCGAAGCTTTTCCATCGTCCGTGATGTGACTGTGATCGGCCGGCGCGAAGACTCCGATCTCCGCATTCCCCTTGGCGATGTGTCCCGCAAGCATTGCCGCCTCATCAAAAGCGACGACACGCTCAAGGTCGAAGACCTTGGCAGTTCCAACGGCACGCATGTCAACGGCCAGCGCGTGCAGGAAGCCGATCTCAATCCCGGTGACATGGTGCAGGTTGGTCCCGTAACGTTTGTTGTGCAAATCGATGGCGTCCCGGCGGATGATCAACTGCAACCCGCCGCCGCGCCTGATGACACCGCCGTCGTTCCGGGCGAGGCGCTCGCCGCCGAGGCCGCCGGGGAGGAAATCGATGGCGGGGCCGGGGCATCCGAAGACCCCGTGGCGCTGGGCGCCGATGATCTCGCCGCCGTTCTGGCCAACGATGATTCACTGGATGGGGAGGCGCCGGCGCTTCCGGAAAACTTTGACGAGGAGGAAGCTTCTGTGCGACCGGCGGCGCCGAAGGCGCCCGCCAAAGCCGGAAAATCAGCGCCGAAAGCAGCGCCCTCACTCAATGCCGTGGATGCCGAGCCCGAAGTGGTTGATTCCTCCGCCGGGGCGCAGCCTCCCGCCGAGGAGGATGCCGACTTTGACTTCATCGTGGATGAGGGGCGCGCCGGTGAATCCGATGTCGATATCGATGTCGATTTTGGCGCCGCGGATGATCTGGACGCTTCGCAAAATCAGCAAAGCCACCACGGATGAACAGCGGTCAGGCACAGGTGCTTTACCCGACGGCGCTTGCGCGAGGGCTCACGCCGATTTCCCATTTTGCCGTCGCTTCTTCGACTTGTTGTGCATCTTCGGGGTGACATGGAAGATGGCGACCGACCGGCCCACCCGACGATCCCGCTCGCCCCGTCGAAATCCCTGCTGCAGAACCTCCAGATCCACCGTGATGTTGAACTCCCGGCCAGTGGCGATCAGTTTTTGCAGGCTTTCCCGTGCGGTCATCTTATAGACCGCCGGTCCGAAGCATGGCCTCAGGAAGTCATACTCCAGGTGCTTGCACACCACCGTGTAATCCGCGCCGCACACCCCGAATACATACATCCCCCCCGCGATTTCCGCATTTCCCAGGAGCGCCCCCCCGGCCATCGCCCGGTACCAGTTGCGGTTGAACCTCCGGAATGGGAGGATGGCCAGAAAGGTCTGGGCATCGACCTGCTTCATCTTGATGCCGCTGAAAAACGCCAGCGGAAGCCAGATGAACGAGCAGACGCGATTCCAGAAATTATCCCGAACGCTCAACCCCGAGATGAACGCCTCCACACGGTCGATTAATGTCTTCTTTTCCGAATGAAAGCCAGTCATATCGTTGTTTGCCCCGACTCGCGCCTCCGCTTGCACATGGTGCGAGGCGTCATATGCCGGCGCGCCTTGGCCGACGCCTCCCGTGCCGAAGGCGGCCTTTCGTCCCGCCATGGGGGATTCGATGGAGGAGAGGGGATCATGGGGGTGGGTGCCAGCCGATAAAGTCATGGATGTACCAATTTATGATTGGGAGCCTTTCCCTGCAAGGCAAACGGACACATTTGCAGCGCGATCGCATCGATAAAGCCTCATGAGGCGCTGGAGCATCCCACAACTTCTCCGCGTCCTGTTCCTCAGCATCGCCATCTGGGGCGCTCTGGCGGCGCTGTGCCTGTGCGTTGGGTCCACCGGGTTTCACTGGCCGACCGGCTACGAACGTGCCTTCCGCTTCAGGCTGGTGGGCCTGGCGTCCCTCATCGGAGGCGCTCTCGCGGGCGCGGGGGTCGTTTATCAAGCCATCCTCCGCAACCCCCTGGCCGATCCTTATCTACTGGGTGTCAGCAGCGGCGCTTCTCTCTTTTCCTATCTCTGGCATTTCACTTGGACCGGCGCGATGGCCGCCAGTGTCGCCGGTGCGATGGGGCAGCAGGGGTTCGCTTTTATCGGCGCGCTCATCGCCGTCGCAGTTGTCTTCCTGCTGGCCAACCGCGCGGGGCGGCTGGATCCGATCACCATCCTGCTCGTCGGCGTCATCGTCAACGCGGTCAACGGCTCGGTCTTTCTCCTCATCAACGCGATTCACAAGGAGATTTCCCCTGGCAGCGGTGGGGCGTTCGCATTTCTCGTCGGCGGCATCCAGACCAACCTGACCACATCCCAGATCAACCTCGCTGCCGCCATGATCGCCATCGGCTGGGTGATTCTTCTATTCATCACCGGCCAGCTCAATGTCGCCGGGCTCAGCGACGACGAGGCACGATCCCTCGGCGTGCGGATCCATCGCCTCAGATGGGTTGGGCTGATCGTCGCCTCTCTCGTCACCGCCGCCGCCGTCGCCATCAGCGGGCCCATCGGATTTGTCGGGCTTGTCTGCCCGCACCTCGCGCGTCTGCTCGTTGGCAATGACCAGCGCCGCCTGCTTCCCGTCGCCACCGCTTTGGGCGCCGGGCTGCTGGCGCTCGCCGACGCCACTTCCCGCGCGTTGATCCAGGATGCCGGAACATGGCTCCCCGTGGGCGTTCTCACCGGCTTGCTCGGCGGACCCTTCTTCCTCATGCTCCTATGGCAAACCCGCCCGAGGCTTAGCGCGGTATGACACGCCAATCGCTCAACTGGAAGATCGGACCGCCATGACCAAAGCTCCTCCACTGCTCGCCCTCTCGAACGTCTCCTTCTCGTTTGGAGCCGTTGAGGTGCTTCGCGCGGTTTCGCTCTCTCTGGCCGCCGGCGAAGTGGTCACGCTCATCGGTCCCAACGGCAGTGGTAAGAGCACGCTCATCCGCGCGGCTCTGGGCAACCTTGATTTCACTGGATCGATCCAATGGGAGGGGCGCGATGTCCGGGCGTGGTCCCGGCGTGACTTTGCGCGTCGTGTGGCTTATCTCCCGCAGTCGCCGGGCTATGAACCCGATCAGAGCGTCCGCGAAGCGCTGCAGGTCGGACGGGCGGCGTATTGGCGTGCGTTCGGCATCGAATCCTCCGACGATGTGCGCGCGGTCGACGAGGTGGCCGCTGAACTGTCGCTGGGGCCATTGCTGTCCCGCCGCATGAGCGAGCTGTCAGGCGGGCAGCGTCAGCGTGTCTTTGTTGGGCGGTGTCTCGTTCAGCGCCCTGTTGCGCTCCTGCTCGATGAACCGAATACATACCTCGATTTGAAGCATCAAGTCGAACTGGGCCGGCTCGTTCGCCGGCTGGCGTCCGATCATGGCATCGCCATCCTCATGGCATCGCACGATCTGCTTCTCGCCGGCGCGTTCACCGATCGCCTCATCCTGCTCCAGGACGGGCGCATCGCAGCCGACGGACCCGCTTCAAAGGTGTTGGACCCCGCCATTCTCTCACCCGTCTATGGCGTCTCCATGCAGCGCGTCGATGTGAATGCCGTCGGTCCCATCGTCGTGCCGGTCGTGTGATCGTTCACTTCGACGCCATTGCATGAATTGCGGACAGGGCGTGCGCGTGCGCCGCGTTGGCCGCCTGCGCCGCCGCACGAAGATTCGTTGCGTTGCCCGCGTCGAGCTTCACCAGCGTCCAGGCCGAGTTGTCGTACAGGTCCTGTCCCGCCTCCATCATGCGGAGCGGGCTGAGAAGCTCGAGTTCAAGGTAGGTTCCCTTCGCTTCCAGCTTCCCGGTGAATATCTCCCGATCACAACCTCCGTCCGGATAGGCGGCCCCCGCAACCACTTCATGCGACATGACCAGCATTTGCCCGTCTGTGAACACCGCGCCCACCCATCCATTTTGATTGACCGCATCGGAGCGAAAGCCGATCTTTTGATCCGATGCCTTGTCATTGCGAATCGTGACAACACCGTCCTCCATATGGACTCCCCGCGGCGCATTGATGGGTACATACGAAGGCTGACCATTCGCGCTCGTCGCCGGCGACATCGCCCGGATCGGCGGGTTCACCTGGCAGATGGACCAGAGCGTCATCGGAACGGGAACCCCCCTTACTTTTCGATGATGCTGGCGGATGTACACCACCGGCAGCTTGGGGTCGAGCGTAAACTCGCGGACCACCTGCGCGCCAAAGTGTGGATCCACAGCGCTGGTCATCCGCACGCCGCCGGGGATCGCCTCGGATGTCGCCGCGCCTCCGTCATACGGGTACGGCGGCGCCCACGCCCGACCGGCCAGTTTTGGCCAAAGGCTCTGTTCCGTCGGCCAGACTTTTTCCCCGCCGAAGTTCCGCCATTCCGCGTCATCCGACGGCGCCGTGTGCCCCGCCAGATCATCGTTGACCCAAATCACGCTGCCCATCCCCTTGAGCCCAAAGCTCATCACCCGGCCGATCTGCGGCGCGATGATAAGCTCGCAGGCGTCATTAGAGATTTTCCAGACGTCGGTCCATCCGCGAAAGGTCACGCGCTCAACTGCCACGCCCGCATGGTTCGGCGCCGTGGCGACCACCTTGTCGGGCGAGTCCCCGGTTTTCGTTGCGGTTTGCGGATATTGCTGGGTATGCATCTGTTCCCTGCCACTTTGGCTTGCGGGTTGGCATGACAACAGGCCACACGCAGGAAGAATTGCGAAGATGATCGCGCCGAGTCGCCTCATCGTTATCTGATGGGCAGCCGATGCCCACCCATTGCCCGTTGGTTTATCCCTGCACGTCAATCACCGCGCCGCGCGGCTTGTCGCCGGGGATGTGGCCGCTTCAATCATCGTCAATCGCGCATCGATGCGTTGGATGTAGTTTTCGTACTCCCGCCGGTCTTCGCCGTGCATGTCATACCCCCCGGACTTTTTAACGAGGTCCATCGTTTTGGCCAGCACGGTCGCGTAATCCGCCTCGGGCAGTGGATGCGATGCGTTATCGCTCGGATCCACAATGTCCGCCTTGGTGTATCCCTTGGGCAGCGCCTGGGTCAAAAGGCTGTTGTCCGTGAAATACTTCAGGATGATCTGGCGACTCTTGGCCCGCGCCTTGTGATAACTGTCGGCCGCCGACTTCAGCAGCGCATTGCGCTCGCTTCCCACCGGCGCCTGCATCGCCTTGAGATAATCGGCATCCGCCGTGGCCATCGCATCGAGCAGTTTCAGATCGTCGATGTGCGACAGATAGGTGAACAGGTTTGTGCTGTATTTCTCCAGATGCTCGAGATACTTCTTTTGGGCGTCGCGCGCCAGCCTCGCTCCGCGTTCGTAACAGTAGATCGCGGACCCGATCGCCGCCGAGTCAGCCGGATGCGCATCCACGCTCACGTTGGCGGTGGGCAATTCCATCGCGTCTCGATCGTTGGGGATCGCCTTGCCAAACGCCTCAAGCTCAAAGCGACGTCCGCGTTCCCATTCGGCCTCCGCCCACACCTTCATCGACAGCGCCGGGCGCGAGTCCACGACCATCGCCGATTGCTGAATATGCCGCTGTCCGAGGTTCTGAAGGTGCTGGGCATCCATGTAATAATTGTACGCCAACGCCAACGGCGACAGACCATACGGAAACGGCTCGTATGGCTTCAGATATTTCAGTTCCACCTGGAATGAAGGAAGAATGTCCCCCTTGTCATCGAGCATCTGATCCATCTGCAAACGCCGATATCCCGGATCGCCCCGTCGCAGCTTCTGACGGTTTTCATGCGGCAGCGTTTCGCTCCGCACGCGGCGGCGGTAATAATCCTTCTCCGCGCTGTTTCCCAGCTTGTCGAAATACGTCTGCGCGATCGCCGTGATGATGTTGATGTCGTCGGGGCGTTCCCTGTTCACGCTCTGGGCATAGTCGATTGCGCCCAGGATCGTCGTGTACTTGTTGGCGAGGCTCGCCATCTGCACCGAAAGGTTGTACGCCTTGTTCCAGATTTGAAACAGATGAACCGTATCAAACTCCGGCTGCAACAAACGGATCCATTCGATCTGTGTTTCAACGCCTTCCAAGTTTTTCTCGTTTTTGGCGTTTTCGCTCTGCGTCCAGAGGAACATGACCAGCGGCCCGCGCAATCCCCCCAGAAGCAGCGCAAGCGCGAAGCTGTTCATTGAACTGAGTGACGCCCCGGCGTATTCCCGCGCCCGGTCCCCATAGATCGCGCGGGCGCGATACCCCTGCGCGTATTGCCGCACGAGCGCCGCCGCGATCAGTCCCACGAGCAACGTGACGACCACGACGATTCGCCCGCGCCGCCGCTGGCGGGCCCCTCCGCCTGCCCCGATCTCATCGGCCGACCGGCGGCTTGTCGGTGTTTCAACCGGCTCGGTCATGGCGCCACCTCTTTGTTCTTCAGAAACACAAACGCGAGCACCATCATTGGCAACCCAAACACGAGCACCACCTCCAGGCTTTCGCCCAGGATGAACCACGGTATGCTCACGCCCCTCTCGATCAGGTCGGTTGCCGAGAATCGTGAAATATCCGGCAGCACCTTCGACACTGTGTTGAGCATCTTGGACAGCGCTTCCACCGAATTGCTGACAACCTTCGCCGTGGATGGATCCTGAAAACCAAAATCCGTTGCTACAAAGTTGCCCACTCCCGGCGCCAGCGAGTCTCCAAGTTGCGAGACGCCCCAGTGCCCCAGCAGGATGACCAGCGTCAGCACCACCGCGATCGGCCAGGACAGGAACGTTGAACAGAAGATCGACGCAATGATGACGAGCAGTGACATCAGCCACAACACCGCCAGGCTCTTGGCCAGATTCAGCGCGAACGGTTGGTTCGCCGTCACCAGCCGTAATGAGTCGCCCCGCAAGCCCAGCCAGTCGCCGCTTGTCAGGCAGCGAACCGCCACGTTGAAATTGCCCCCCTCCACCGCATCCGCTGGCACGGTGAAGTAACTTGTCCTCCCATTTTCCGGTCGGATGGTGATCGCCGGAAAATCCCGGTTGCTTTTGGTGTTGTGAAATGTCAGCGACACGTCCGTGACACCGGTATCCTCCGCCTCCCCTTCACCGGTATTTTCAATCCCACCCCGGAACTCAAACTGCACCTGTCCATCCACCGCCGCTTCGCCCACGCTTTGCCCTCGATACCGAAAGACCGCGACGGCCGTGTCCCTTGTGCTCGCGCCTGGCGTCGCTCCGGCATCATCCGGGTTCTCCCCGTTGCCGCCGCGAATCTGCTCCCCATACATCCCGCTGCGCCCCATGAACATCGGCGGCGCGGCTTTGTCCGGGTCAATCGGACTCCGCGTCGATTCGATCAACCGTACGGTCCCATCAGGTCCCGGCAC
>CAYTAP010000018.1:32459-39657 GCA_964435775.1 uncultured Tepidisphaeraceae bacterium | reverse complement strand
ATACGGGGATCGCCAAGTTCATTGCGCCCATCGCGGCGGATTTAATCTCGCAATTGAGCGCCAAGGAGGGGGACCTGCTCGCGTTCGTTGCCGACAGGCCGAAGGTCGTCCACAAAGTGCTTGGCGAGCTGCGCCTCAAGATGGCGCGCGACCTGCAACTGGCGCCCAGTGCCGAGTTCGCCTGGGTGTGGGTCGTCAACTTTCCCCTCTTCGAATACGACGAGGCCGAGAAGCGGTACACCTCGACGCATCACCCTTTCACCGCGCCCCTGGATGAGGACCTGGCGAAGCTCGACAGCCGCGACCAGGCGACGGTCGAATCGATCAAGAGCAAGGCGTATGACATCGTCGTCAACGGAAGCGAAATCGGCGGCGGCTCAATTCGTATTCATCGGATGGATGTTCAGCAGAAGGTGTTCAGCCTTCTGGGCATCGACGATGCGGCGCAAAAGCTGAAGTTTGGCTTTCTGCTTGATGCCCTGCAATACGGCGCGCCGCCGCACGGCGGGATCGCGCTGGGGCTGGATCGGCTCATCATGATCCTGCGGGGAATCGGAAACATCCGCGATGTCATCGCGTTCCCCAAGACTCAGAGCGGCGCGGACCTGATGTGCGGCGCACCGTCGCCGATTGACGACAGACAATTGAAGGAAGCGAACATTCGCATCGCAACGCCGGTGAAGTGAGGGCATGTCAGTTGTCAGTTGTCAGTTGCATTGCATGAACTACGGACCACGGACAACGGACCACGGAGAATCTTTGGAGCTTTCGTGCCTGAGACGTTTTTTCAACACACTTTAGACAACGGATTGACCTTGCTCGGCGAGGAAATACCCGGTGTGCAGTCGGCGGCGATGACGCTGCTCGTTCCGGCCGGGGCGTCCAGCGATCCGGTGGACCGCAACGGGTCGGCGGCGGTGTTGTCGGACCTGGTTCTTCGCGGGGCCGGCGAGCGCAATTCGCGGCAGTTGACCGATCACCTGGACACGCTGGGGCTGCATCGCTCGAGCAATGTCGGCGTTCATCACACGCGCTTCGCGTGCGCGGGGCTGGCGGGGAAGGTGATCGAGGCGCTGCCCGTTTATGCCGACATCGTGCGGCGGGCGCATCTGCCGGAGGCGGGCTTCGAAGCGGCGCGGGATTTGGCGCTTCAATCGCTCGAGGGAATCGACGATGACCCGCGACAAAAGCTGATGCTCAAGTTGCGGGAATGGCATCTGCCCTCCCCCTATGGGCGCAACGCAATGGGGCAAATGGAGCATGTTGAGAAGCTGACGCTGGAATTGTGCAAGGCGGATTATGCCCGGCGTTATCACGCCGACCAGGTGATTTTGTCCCTCGCGGGGCGGATCGATTTTCAGATGGCGCGGCACGCGGTTGAGGATGCGTTTGGGGACTGGAATGGGCGGAAGAGCGATGACCCGCGGATCATGCCGCCGCCGGGGCGATACCATCATGAAACGCAGGAGAGCGAGCAGACGCACATCGGCCTCGCCTATCCGTCGGTTCCCGAAACCGACGCGGAGTATTACACGGTTCGACTGGCGATGGAGGCGCTGGGCGGCGGGATGAGCGGGCGGCTGTTCACAGAGGTGCGGGAAAAACGCGGGCTCGTGTACAACATCTTCGCCGGCTATTCGAGCCTCAAGGGGATGGGGTTCATCACCGGCTACGCCGGCACGAGCAATGATCGAGCGCAAAGAACGCTCGACACGTTCATTGCGGAGATTCACCGTCTCAGCGGCGGCATCGAAGCGGGGGAACTCGCCCGCGCGAAGGTGGGGCTGAAGGCGGCGACGATCATCCAGGGGGAATCGACCAGCGCGCAGTCGGGCGCGATCGCACACGATTACTTCATCCGCGGCAGAATCCGCTCGCTGGACGAGATCGAGCGGGCGATCGACGGCGTGGGTCTCGACCGCGTCAACGCGTACCTGAAAAACAACCCGCCCGGTCCGTTCACCCTCGTGACCGTTGGTCCGCGCGAACTCAAGCATGATCTGTAGGAGCACCGGATGCCACTCTCGTTTCATCACGCCAGACTCCCCAACGGACTGGATGTCGTCACCGAGGAAAACGCCGATGCCCATTCGGTCGCGGTGGGGTTGTTCATCAAGGCCGGGTCACGCGATGAGGACCTCTCCGTCAGCGGCGTTTCTCATTTTCTTGAACACATGATGTTCAAAGGTTCGGCGCGATACACCTGGGAGGATGTCAACCGTATTTTTGATGAGCTTGGGGCGCAATACAATGCCGACACCTCGCAGGAAATGAACGAGTATTACGCAAGTGTGTTACCGGAGTTCGCCGAGCGCATCGGTGAGCACCTGGCCAACCTGTTGCGTCCCGCCATCCGGGAAAGTGATTTCGAATCCGAGCGGAATGTCATCCTCGAGGAAATCGCGATGTACATGGATGACCCGGGGCATCGGCTGTATGAGAAGCTGATGGCACTGCACTTCGGGCGGCATCCGTTGTCGCAAAGCGTTCTGGGGTCGGCCGAGTCGATCAAGGCGCTGAAGCGCGATCAGATGGCGGATTATTTTCGCCAGCGGTACGGCCCGGGGAACATGGTGCTCGTCGCCAGTGGACGGCTCGACTTTAACGAGATTGTCCGGCTAGCCGAGAAGCACATGGGGAATTGGGCACAAGTGAATATCAAGCGGGAGCAGCCCCAGCCGCTCTTCAAACCGCACCGGGAGTTGATGATCGATCCCAAGCTCAATCGCCAGTACACGATGGACATGATGCCCGGCCCGAGCGCACAGGACGAACGGCGCTTTGCAGCGCAGGTGCTCGCGGATGTGATCGGGGATTCCGACGGCTCCCGCTTTTACTGGGCGCTGGTGGACAACGCCCTGGCGGAGGATGCTGATTTCGGCTTTTACCCCCATGATGGATGCGGCAGCTTTTACCTGTCGCTGACGACCGACCCCGATCGAACCGACGAAGCCCTGGACATCGCGCAAAAGGAATTGAAGCGCATTCAAGCCGATTTGTCGGACGATGAGGTGGAGCGGGCCAAGAATAAAATCGCCTCGGCGCTGGTCCTTGGCGGGGAACTCCCGGCCGGGCGAATGCGGGCGATCGGCAGCCAGTGGATCTACAACGAAAGCTACCGTTCGCTCGATGATGACATGAACGCCCTTCTGGCGGTCAACCGGGAGTCACTCATTCAACTGATGAAGGATTTCCCCTTTGGCCCGATGAGTATCGTCACGCTCGGACCGGGGAAGGGCGGGGCGTCGAGCTGAATGCGGTGCGACACGATCCGCGCCACAAGAATGGGCCAGGGCAAACGCATTTGCGATCTTTCTCCCTCCCCCGCGTACTCGGGGGGGAGGGTTGGGGAGGGGGTTCCGCTTGATCCTCCGCGAAAAACCCCCTCCCTACCCTCCCCGTTGGGTACAACGGGGGAGGGGAAATGCCTACCCCTTCGCAAATGCGTTTGCCCTGAAGAATGGGCGCCTTGGCTCTTCACATCGGCGACAGATTGTCTAAACTAAGCCGCTTACGGAGATGTCTTCATGCCCCTACTTTATTGTCTAGCCCAGCAGGCCGGGACGCCCCGCGCGGCGTGGGCGCCAGTCGTTTTGCTCATCATCATCGCATTGGGATTCGCGATCGGGACCCTGTTTTTGTCGAGTCTGATCGGCCCGGGGCGCACGGGGCCGGGCAAGGCGCAGACGTATGAAAGCGGCATGGTGCCGATCGGCGACACCCGCCGGCGGTTCAACGTGCGATTCTATATCGTCGCGATGATCTTCCTGGTCTTCGACGTTGAAATCGTCTTCTTCTATCCTTGGGCGTCGATTTTCCCCCACTATGTCAAACACCCGGAATTGATGATGGGCAACTTGAGCTTGTCCACGGTATTGCTCATCGAAATGCTCGTGTTCGTTGCAGTGCTTCTCGTGGCGTATCTCTATGCCTGGGGCAAGGGCGTCTTCCGCTGGGATTGATGATCCCGCCATCAAACATTTTTGCGATGCAATAAAGCGGATGGCGGGCGGTATGTAGGGGTGGACATGTCAACCACACTCTCAGCACACACCGAACCCTCGTTGCCCGTCACACCGATTGCACCCCTGCCAGACCAGGCGCCATCGTCCCGCCATCGGGACGCCACGCTCTGGATTCTCCTCGCCTTGACGATCCTCGGCGGGCTCGTGCGCTTCGGCACGCTGTCGCACCCGGCGATCTGGGGCGATGAGGCGGCGACGTTCGGCCGAACGACGGGGAATTACCGCGACCTGCTCGACCTCCTCCAGGCCGACGGCTTTGCCCCGCTGCACTACGAGATGTACTGGGTACAGGGAAAATGGCTGGGCTTCTCGCCGGCGGTCATGCGTCTGATCCCCGCGCTGGCGGGGACGTTGATGATTCCCGCGATCTACTTTCTGGCCAGCCAGATCATCAACCGCCGGGCTGCGCTGCTGACGGCGGCGTTCGCATGTGTCTCGGCGTACCTGATCAACTATGCGCACGACGCGAAGATGTACATGCACTTCTGGCTGATGTGCGTGATGCACATGGGGTGCTTGCTCTGGTGGCTGCGGACGCGGTTGCGTGTCGCGTGGCTGGCGTGGGTGGCGGCGGGGTTGGCGATGGTGGGGATCCACTCGGCGGGGCTGGTCATGATCGGCGTCGAGGTGTTCATCGCTTTGAGTTATGGATGGAACATCGGGGTACGGCGTGTCAGCGGCCCGCATCCTGGCGGCGCGGGCGGGATGGTCCGGCGGATGGCGGGCTGGCGGGCGCCCGTGCTGTTTGTGATCGGGCTGGTCATCGTCCTTGCGGGGTCGGCCGGGTATTACGGGGGATTCAATCGGTGGAATCAGCGGATCAATCAGGATGGGTGGCAGCGGGCCAGCGGGCTCGGATGGATTCCGCGCATCAATGCGGGGTTGACGGGGCCGGACTTATTCCGTTACGCGGGCAGCGCGTACCTTGTCAGTTGGGAATGGACGCGCTCGGAGGATGAAGCCAACATCGCGCCATGGGTCGTCGGATCGCTGAAGGCAACGATCGTGCTCATCGCAGGATTATGCCTCGCGGGAATGTTCCCGTGGAAAAAGCGAGGCTGTGACGAGGAAGCCCCCCCCCCGCCGCAGCCGGCATGGCGGGTGCTCCTCTGGCTGGGCGGATGGATCCTTTTGCCCATGTACGGCTTTTACCTGGTGTCGATGAAAAATGCCGACGGGCCAGGCGAATGGGCCAGCACGGTTGGCACTTTGTTCAATGGGCAATGGTGGGTCATCCTTGGCGAGATCGTGGCGGTGGCGACGCTGTGCGTTGGATGGCGGGGCGCTGCCCGGTGGCTGGCGTGGGCTGCGCCGGCGTTTGTATTTCTCTCCTTCAATGCCTTCTGGCTGCAAACAGGATTATCGCGCCCGGCGACGGCGGCACAGGCGTGGGTGGACTGGATCGCCAGCGCGGCCGTGTGGCCAAGTATTTTGCTGGCGGCGATCGTCATCTGGCCGGGTGTGGCGTGGTATTACAGCGGGCGGACGATGCGCAGGCGCAACGTGAAAACGGCGATGGTGCTGGGCGTCAGCGCCATTCTCATCGGCTTGTGCTTTGTGATGCACAAGGCGATGCTCGCATGGGCGGGCGATGCGCTGGCGGATTACGGACCGATCTGGCAGCCGCGCTACATCGGGCTGGTTTGGCCGGCACTGGCGATGGCGGTTTGCGTACTGCTGTTGCGCCTGCCGACGCGAACCTTGCGCTGGGGGGCGATCGGCCTGCTGCTTGGGGTCAATGCGGTGCAGGCATGGGCGCGGCTGGGTATTCACGGCACGGGCACCGAACCGCCGGTCAATGTGGTCGCGGCGGATGTGATGCAAGCGGACACATCCAACGGCGCGTTGCGGACGTTCATCAATCCCCACGGCGGCGGCGCGGGTCCGGGACAGGGATCGATCGAGAACCTTGTCGGGCGCTATTACATGGGGGCGATGAGCGGGCGGCTGCCGTCGCCGTTGGAACTTCGGCGCAATTCGATGGGTGTTCTGTTCCCACAGCTCATTCCCACCGCGCCGCGGCTGTTCCATCCGCTGATGAAAGATCCACCGGCGGAGCTGCGGGAGATTGTGCTGTGGGGCACGCTGTTGCCCAATACCCCCGCACCCGACGGAATCCCGAACATGAAGCCGCCGACGGATTCGTGGCGTCTGGTCAGCGAGCGTGATTACCCAACGTACAACTACTGGACCTGGGAAAAGTACGTGACGTTCCGCAGGGAAGTTTATCAGCGCAAATAGGCTGACTGCGTGCGAGGCAGGCATCCGGTTAAAACGAACCCGCGACGCATGGGTGCGTCGCGGGTTCCGCTGGTCTTGGATTTGCGATTGACCCGACTGGATCAGCGCAGTTGCTGCCAGTACTCGCCGGGCATGTCTTCGGCCAGTTGCAGCGCGCCGTTGGCGCCGGCGTACAGGGGCTCATCGACGACCGTCACCTTCGCGCCACCGATATCGGCCAAGCCGTCCTCGATGCGCTTGTTCAAACCGTCCATCTGCCCGCCGCCGCCGGAGAGGATGATATTCTGGCGGAGACGCTCCTGGAACTCGGGGTTGAAACTGGAGACGAGCTTGCGGACGCCTTCGAGAATGATCGGCACGAGAATCTCGCAGGCCTCTTTCATTTCCGCGGTGATGTCATGCTTGACCGGTCGGCCATCGACCGGAATGGTGACGATGATCGGATCCTTGGTGTCCGACACATAGCCGTAACCTTCCTTGAAGGTCTTACACATGTTGACGGTGAGCTGCGCGCCGGGATGTTTGGCCTTGATCAGGTCATGCAGCTTCTGATCGACGGCGTCACCGGCGATGGGGTAGCTGATTTCGTCTTCATCGCCGGGCACGGTTCCGTGCATGCGGCACAAGTCCGTGGTGCCTGCACCGATGTCGATGACCAGGATATCGCTCATCCGCTCGATGCCGTACGCCACGGTGAACGGCTCGGAGACGATCATCACGCTGTCGAGCACCTCCCGCGCCATCTCCAGGATCGCCTGCTTGTTCTTCGTCGTGGCGCGTGACGGAACACCGACCACGCCGTACAACACCTGATCGCGCTCCGGATGAACGAGGTCCACAAGATGCTTCAGCAGCATCTTCGCCGCGTCCAGATTTTTCTTCTGCTCCTCAGCATCCGTCTGCCCTTCGAGGGTGCCCTTGATGACGCTGCC
>CAYTAP010000018.1:18005-32449 GCA_964435775.1 uncultured Tepidisphaeraceae bacterium | reverse complement strand
TCTGATCGCCGGATTTCTCGGATTCCAGCGTCCCCTTGATGACGCCCTTTTCCAACGGACGATACAGGTTGACCGCCAGGCGATTATCCAGGGCATGCTTGCCGAAGATGATGTCCTGTTTCAGCAACTTGCGGCTGACCGGATCCTTGGCATAACCCACATAGCTCTCAACCGTCTTGCGGGCTCCGGCCAGCGAGACAATCGAGGAGCGGCTGGTGCCAAGGTCAATGCCCAGCAAGAGGGCATTTTCCTCGGTGCCGGTGTCCTGATCGACGGGGGCGAGGATTGTTTTTCCGGGACGAATACGCGACGCGGGACTGGACTTTGACGCTTCAGACATAACGCTACTGCTCCTTTAGAGGTCAGGGTTGGGGGTTCTTTGCTGCCTTGGTTAATGATTCCATGCTCAACTGTTGTACATATCGCACCAACCGGCGGGAATGGCCGTTATGACGGTTTGCCTTCAGTTGGCGCGGCCTCCGCGGCCAGGTCACTGGCGGTGGCGGACTCGGAGGACGACGTTCCGCCGTCGTTTGCCGGTTCCGCGGCATCCTTTGCCCCGCCGGTCGATGCCCCCTCCGCCGATTCGGGTAACGGCTGGTAGGAGGGGTCCATGCTGCGATGCAGCTCGAGGTTATCCTTGAAAATCTCCAGCAGCACGGATTTTTGTGCCTGACCGGCCACGCTGGATTGCACACTATAGCGGCGTGGCCCGCCGACATATCCGCCGCCGCCTCCCATTCTCCCGGCCGCCGACACCATTGACGCGATCGCGTTCTGCGCCTGCGCCACGACATTGGCAAGCCGGTGAATCTGCTCCTCCAACGCCGGAGAGGCATTCACCGCGCCGCCGGTGCTTTTGCCATGACTGCCAGCCGGGCTGGTGAGGTTGGAATTATCCTTGAAAAGCCCGGCAATCGCCTCGGCGACCGCCTCCCGCGTCTGAGTCACGCTGTCGGCTCGGCCGAGCGATGCCTCGATCGCCTGGTCCACCACTTGCGCAACATTCTTGCGAATCTTGTCCCGATCGATGACCCAGACGCGCTTCCCCTTGTAGCGTTCGGTCAGATCGTCGAAGGGCACCTGGGTGGAGCTGGTGTCCAACGCCGAATCGAGGGCGCTGGTGAACTCCTGGGCGCGTTCGGGAACGGGGCTGAGATTGAGGGGCTTGGGGTCCGGCCAGAGCGCTTCGGTGAGAATGCCGTGTTCGCTCAGCGCCTGGTACGCGAGCTCTTCAGTATCAGACTCGACATGCCCTTCGGCGGGCTTGCCGGACTCGCGGATGAGGCCTCTGAATCGATATCGCACGGTGTGGGTTCCTGGTGTTCTAACTACTCAAGCTCTTCTACTATCGGTCCGTGGGCGACAAAACGGTAATTGTCGTGTGATACCACAGACCGCGCCATCCCGGCGAGTGAATTTTCGCCCCGCGCCAGGATGAGTCCGATAACAACCGGCAACCCACTCTCATCACGCATGGCGCGCCCCAAATTACTCCCGAAGGGTTCAGCATGTGGATTCGACCCATGCTTTGCCACTATAATTTACATCGACGCGATCACCGGGCGTATTTCGAAAAAGTAGTTTTTCCTCGCGAGCCGGGATCCGTGCGCCGTTTGGCCCCGCATTGCTGGATTTGTCTGACGCCAGCGTTTAGAAGGATTTCCATGGACACGCAGTTGCTCCCGGACAATGTTTTGACCACCCAGCTCAAGAAGGTCGTGAACTGGTCGCGACGCAGTTCGCTCTGGCCGATGCCTTTCGCCACCGCGTGCTGCGGAATTGAATTGATGGCAACCGCCTCCAGCCGCTACGACTTGGCGCGTTTCGGGGCCGAGGCGATGCGATTTTCGCCGCGGCAGAGCGATCTGCTCATCGTGGCCGGGCGGGTGACGATCAAGCTCATGCCGGTGCTTCAACATATTTATCAGCAGATGACCGAACCGAAATGGGTGATTTCGATGGGCGCCTGCGCCAGCACCGGCGGGGTGTTCGATGCGTATGCGACCATTCAGGGGATCGATCAATTCATGCCGGTCGACGTCTATGTGCCGGGATGCCCGCCGCGCCCCGAAACATTGATGGAGGGGATCATGGCGATCCAGCGGATCATCGACAGCGAAGGGCTTCCCCCCAAGGGGCAAAGACGCCCACTGCAAATCGCCGTCGAACCGAGCTTAAAACCGACGCCCCAGCCGGTGCCGTTGACCATCGGCGGGATATAAACCGACCAGTCGCCATTGTCCTTGAGTGATTTCGTGCTCCCGCCCGCGCCTGGCGCGGGCGTTTGCGTTGGAGTGGGGTGAGAGGCTGTGCCGGTTGCACCGGCGGCGCGGGCTGTGCGGTTGCGTTTTCAATACTGATCCCGCATATCGCCACTTTCGCCCTTGCCGCGCCGTCGCCCGATATCGATATCACCAATATGGCTAAAGGTGAAACACTCTTTGAAGCGTGGACAAGCAAGCGACGTGGAATGCCCATCATGAAGACGCCGGCTGCGGTGGCCGCAAAAGTGGCCGCAAAGCAGGTGGCGAAAGGTACGACGATGGCGGCACACGCCGTCGACAAGCCCTCTCCGGAGCCGGCGCCCGTCGTTGACGTTGAAGCCGTGCCTGCGGCGCGGACTTCGGCCGTGACGACACCCACGGCGTCGTCGCGGGGCGGGATCAAGCCCACGACCCTTCCCAAGGCGAAGCAAGCCCTGGCGTTATTCGTGGGATCGTTTCAGATGAAACGATCAACGGCGTTGTGCCTCTTGATCTTCTATACGGCAATTGTATTTCTGGCATTCAGGGCAGGGCAGCGGGCGACCACGTCCGCCAGCCCCATCGTGCCACCCGAAGCGATGGTTCAATCGCATGCGACGGCCGCGCCGCAGGCCGTCAGCGCGACGCCGGCCACGCCTCCCGCCGCTTCGTCAGCGCCCAAGGCGCTTTCTTCGACTTCGGTTCCCAAGGCCGCCGCGACATCGGGCGGCGATTCCTGGGATACGCTCCTCCGGGAAGGCAAAGCGCCCGCCAAGGCCGCTCATTCGCCCAAACCCCGCGGGCGATGAACCGACACCATAAAACCATGGAATAAACCACAAGGGAAACACCACATGAAATCAGCAGCCGCAACCATCGACATGGAACACCCGACCGGCGCGCGATGGGGGGACTCGCCGCACGAGCCCCTCTCCAGCGGCGTCCTCTCCGGACATGCCCTGGACAGCGATATCGAAAACATTCCCGCAACGCGAATTGCCCTGCTGGGCGTGCAATTCCGCACGCCTCGTCCGCTGCTTCCGGGCACGATTCGCCACCTTCGAATCGGCGACCGCAATCCGCGATTGACCTCGGATGTCCGCGTGATCTCCTGTCGGCCACGGGTTGATGGCCTGTTCGACATCCGGGCGGAGATTCTGTAATCGCTGGCTGTCACCCGAAGTCGTCCACGTTCAGGCGCCGACCGGCGCGGGACCGTCGTCGGTCGCCGCACTCGGATTCCCCCTCCATCGCTGACGCGCCCTCTCTTCAACTGAAGCCCCTGGCATCTGTGGGAGAGTCAATTGATTTGGCACCCCCCCGGCCTTAAACTCCCCCGTGTCAATTCAACAGTTTTCTCACACAGAGGGCTATCGTGGCACGAGTGAAACCTGTGCATTCCATCTACGATTTGGCGGATCAAATGGGGGTTTCCGCCAGCACCGTCAGCCGCGTGCTCAACGGGCGTCATGGCATCGGGGAAGCCACGCGCAAGCGTGTTCTCCTGGCAGCGCGGACAGCGGGGTTTCGACCGCGAATGACGGCGCGCAACCTCACCATCGCGCTGGTCATCGACCGAAGCCAGTTCGCCAGCTCCGGAGGATTCATCTCGATGCTTGTCAACGATCTTGTCAAGGCAATTTCGCGCCGGGATGTCGCCGTCGAACTCGTGACCGAACGCAGCTTCGGGCGCATCCGCGGACGGCTCGTCGATGGCATCGTGGCGATGGCATGGGATGATTCAACGATTGAGGAGCTGCGGGCCCTGCCCGACATCCCGATCGTCCTCATCAACCGGATGGATGATCCAACCCTCTCCGCCGTCGCCAGCAACCACCTCCTGCAGGGGGAAATGGCGGCCGAGTATTTTTACAAACATGGCCACCGCCGTGTGGCGATGATCTGCGAAGAGCAAAACAACTGGGGCACCCGACAACGCAGCGAGGGTTTTTTGAAAACCCTCAAAAAGCGCGGGATGGACATCAGTGACGAAACGATCCAGTTCACGGATCACCAACCGATGTACGGCGTCCTCCAGCACCTGACCACTGGTCTGAAACCGACTGCGATTTTTGTCGCCGGCGAGGACATGGGGCTTGAGGCATCGTATATCACCCGACAGGTCCTGGGTCTGAGGATCCCGGAAGACATCTCGTTCATGGGCATGGAAGCGGCCAAGGTGTCGCAGTTCCTCTTCCCGCCGATGACCACGCTTTGTCAGCCGGTTGAACAATTGGTCGAGAAGGCGATGGATGTTCTGCTCCAGCAGATGGAAAGTCAGGACCGAACACCCACGCATCTCCGGCTGGAAAACGTGATGATCGAGCGTGCATCCGTTCAAACGCTTGATCTTCGCTGAATTGGCGCCATGACCGCTTTTGTCGAATCCTGTATTGAAACTGCGGCGGGTTCCGCGACCGCCGCCGCCCGGCGCGGTCGGAACAAACCTCGCGCACAGCATCTTCTTCGCGCGCTGGCGGGCAAAAAGAACATCCTCATCACCGCCCACCTTCATCCGGATCCCGATGCGCTGGCGAGTTGCCTTGGGCTCCTGACGCTGCTGAAAATGAAGCTGCCGGGCGTCAAGGTGTCCGTCTCGATCAAGGGCAATGTCGGGGGAGGCCTCAACAGCACATTCGCGAGCATGATGGCGCTGCCGTTGACGCCCTGGGATGACACCCTGCTGGGTGGGTACGATGCGATCGTACTGGTCGACACCCAGCCGACCTTCGCCAACTGTCCCCTGCCGGCGGGGATCATTCCGACGGCGGTCATCGATCACCATCGCTCACGCGGCCGGCCACCCAAGTCGGTGTTCCGCGACATTCGACCCGACGTCGGGGCTTCCGGCTCGATCATCTTCAGCTATTTCATGGAACTGGAGGCGCCGATCTCACCGGACCTGGGCGCCACGCTTTTGTTCGCCATCGAGGCGGATCTCGCAGGCGCCGCGGGTACACCGGGTGACCTGGACAACGTCGCCCTTTCCAGCCTCACGCTCATCGCCGACACGCGCAAGCTTTACAAGATGCGCTATGTCGATCTTCCCCAAAGCTACTACATCGCGTACGCCAATGGACTCATGAACGCGCTCGTGTATGAGCAGGCGTTGATCTCGCATCTGGACGTCATCGATTCGCCTGAAAAACCGGCGATCCTCGGTGATTTTCTGCTTCGCTACGATCAAGTGCAGTGGGCGCTGGTCACGGCGATCACTTTGACGCCCTCGCGGGGCGCGGTGCTCGTCTGCTCGCTGAGGACCAGCTCGACCAAGCTTTCAGCGGCCGACATCATGCGACGATTGCTTCGCGGGATCGGAGACGGCGGCGGGCATCGAACCAAGGCGGCTGGCTACATCCGACTTGAAACCGCGTCGGCAGCCGAGGTCGAGCGATGCCGCGACACCCTTCGCCGACGATTTCTTCGCGCGCTGAAGATCAAGGCAACGCGAGCCCAACGGCTGGTTCCGCTTCAACCGGCCGCCAAGGCGCCGGTGATCGCCAAAGCCCCGACGCCCAAACCGACGCCCCCCAAAGCCCCAACCGCCAAAGGGACGGCGTCCAAACAGGGCGTTGGGAAGCCTCCCGCCGTATCGACCAATGCCGCCGTCTGATCGGTTGCAACGGCATCAACTTGACGGACGCCCCCCACCAGGACCACCACTCATGAATGACCCCGCTACCGATGAGTCCGACGAATGGCAGGACCACGAACTGCCGGATGAATCGGACATGGATGATCCTGGGCAAGATGATTCCACCGATACAACCGTCTGCCCTCAATGCGGAGAGCTCGTTTACGTTGAAGGCTCGACATGCCCGCACTGCGGGGCCTCGCTGGCCTCGGCGCATTGGACGACGCACAAGCCGCTCTGGATTATTCTGGGCGTGATCGCCGCACTGGCCGCGCTCGTGGGTTTCATTTTCATCTGAGCGCGGGCCGGCGACATGGTGCGGCGATCCTGTTGAACCAACCTTCAGAAATAAAGCTTCAGCAGCGCCGCCACGGTCTGGTCGGTGAAGATGAAGTAGAACGTGCCGGGGAGGATTCCCAGGAGGATCGCCATGACGGTCAACGGGGCGAGGACGAGGATTTCGCGGCCATCCAGATCGGGGAGCGTGCGATATTGGGGGCGTAACGGCCCGAGGAAGATTCGCTGCAATGTCCAGAGCATGTACGCCGCGGCGAGAATCAACCCGCTGGCCGCGATAACGCCCAGGGCGTGGATGCTCGCCGGGCCAGCCAGCCCGGCGGCGCGGAGGATCGAATCCGGCCGGGCCGCTTGAAACACGCCGAGCAGGACGAGCGCCTCTCCAATAAAGCAGCACAACCCCGGCAATCCCATGCTGGCAAACATCGCCACGCTGGCAAAACCGCTGTACAGAGGCATCGCGGTCGCCAGGCCGCCGAAATGGGCCAACTCCCGATGATGGGTGCGCTGATACAAAATGCCGACGATGAAAAACAACATGGCGCTCGTGATCCCGTGGGCGGTCATCATGAACATGGCGCCGTTCATCCCCGCCGGTGTCATGACGGCGATGCCGAGGATGACAAAGCCCATGAGGGAAATCGAGGAATAGGCCGCCAGGCGTTTGAAGTCGGTCTGCGCAAGGGCCACCAGCGCGCCATACACAATTCCGAGCACACCGATGATGGCGATCACCAGCCAGAAATAGCGAGCCGCGTCGGGGAACAACGGATACGCCAGGCGCAACATGCCGTATCCACCCATCTTGAGGATCAGTGCGGCGAGAATCATGCTGATCGCCGCGGGCGCCTCCGCGTGGGCGTCGGTCAGCCATGTGTGAAAAGGGACGGCGGCGAACTTGATCAAAAGCCCCAGCATGAGCAGGATGAAAAACGCCTTGCCCAGGCCGAACAATTCGCCCGATGGTCCAAACAGGCCTCTGATCTCCGGCGAAGCCAGTTGAATGAGATCAAACGTGCCGCATTGCAGATACACGCCGATCAGCACGATCAGCAGCGCGATCGAGCCGGCGAGCATATAGAGAAAATACTTGATCGCCGCGTATTCCTTGCGGGAGCCGCCCCACACACCGATGAAGAAATAGACCGGAAGCAGGGACAATTCGAAAAAGAGATAGAACAGGAGAAAATCAAGGGATAAGAAAACGCCGAGGATGCTGGTTTCCAGAAACAGGAGCAGCGCCATGTACCCCTTGAGCATCTTCTCCTCATGCCACGACGCGATGCACGCCAGGACGAATATGAACGTGGTCAGCAGGACAAGTGGCAACGACAATCCATCGATGCCAACGAGATACTGGGCGCTGATGGCCGGGATCCAGTCGATCCGTTTGACGAGTTGGACGACTCCAAAGGCGCTGGAGGAGTGATAGGCGTACTGCCCGGTATCCGGCGTCGGCGAGAGTTTCCAGTTGTAAGCCGCCAACAGCAGCAGTGACACCGCAAACGTGATGAGCGTGCTGATGAGCGTCACGCGCTTCACCGCGCGTGGCGACGACGCCACCAACACCCCCGCAGCGCCCGCCAGCGGGAGCAGGAGCAGGATCGTCAGCAGCCAGTCATTGAGAAAATCCATATCCTTTCGATCCATCCTCCCTAAAGGTCACCACCACGCCAGCGATGCGAAGAGCGCCGCCGCCAGACCCAGCAACAACACCCCCGTCGCCAGCGCTGCGTACAACCGCAGGCGTCCCGCCCGCGTTGCGTTGGCGCCGGCGGCCGCTCCAACAAGCACGAGCGCGGAGATGCCGTGCGACGGGGCATCGATCAGGTATCGATCCGTCAACCGGCACAGATACGCCGCCGCCCGGGTTGTGCGCATGAGCAGTTCGATGCCGGCGTCGATCACATATCGGTCCAGCCATGCCAAAAAAGTTGCCAGCGCCCAGATGATCGACACGGGAATCGTAAAGTACAATTCCTTAAAATACATTTCATGCAGCAGCCACTGCCTCACCCACCGGATCGGCGCGACCTTGCACAGCGCATCGGCCAGGGCATGGCCGCGACAATACCCCAAACACCCCAGGACAAGCCCCGCACCCCATGCCCACAATCCCCATGAATGCGCATAGGACTCGGCCGATTCATGGATGACCCGCACCGGCGACACCCCCGGCTCCGCCTCATCCGATCGCGTCTGCCCCGGCCAGGCCGTGCTGAAGCCCTCAAAAACGCCGGCGCGTTCCTCCATTGACGGCGGGCTCCAATCGCGCTGAAGCATCGTGCAGTAGTGAATGGATTCGTCGATCGACCGATCGAGCAACTCACCGATCCCCAGGGCTCGACCGCCGAAAATGCTCACGATCGCCAATAACACCAGCGGCATCCACATCATGGGCGTCTCCCTCGCCTGCTCGTGCAATTCGGGGTTTCTCGGCCTGCCCCAGAAAGTCAGCATCCAGCAACGCGTGATGTACAGCGCGGTCAGGCCTGCGACGATCATCGGGATGATGAAGAGGAACCGGTACAGCGTCGATTCCTCGTGCAGGGTCGTCGCATACATCGAAAATGCCCCGGCTTGGGTCAGGATGAGCTCCTTGCTGTAATATCCGGAGAAAAATGGCGTCCCCGCCAACGCCAACGCCCCGATGCCGAAGGTGATCGCGGTCATCGGCGTCTGCCGCAGAAGCCCGCCATAGTCACGCATCTCACGCCGATGATCGGCGGCGTGGATGACCGATCCAGCCCCAAGGAACAGCAGTGACTGAAAAAATCCGTGCGTGATCAAATGAAACAGCGCCCCCACCCAGCTTCCCACCCCCATCGCCAGCATCATGTATCCCAGTTGCGAAAGGGTGGCGTACGCGAGCAGGCGTTTAATATCGGTTTGCGCCAATGCGATCAGCGCGCCGATCGTCAACGTGATGACACCGGTGATGGCGATGAAGAGCTTGGCATCGGGCGTGAGGATCGGAAAGAGACGCGCCATCAGATAGACCCCGGCGCCGACCATCGCAGCCGCGTGAACAAGCGCATTGGCCGGGGTGGGGGCGGCCATGGCGCCGGGAAGCCAGATGTGCAGGGGAAATTGCGCGCTTTTGACCATCGCTCCAAAAAAGAGGCACACCCCGATGATCGTCAGCAGGAGCGGCGACAGGGACATGCCATTGGGAAGCAGCACTCCCGCTCCGCCGCCAGCGCCCTCCAGCGCCACCCACAGATGTGGCAGCGTCAAGTTGCCCAGGCAATAAACGAGGATCCCAAAGCCGATGAGCATCCCGACATCGCCGATGCGGTTCACGACAAACGCGACCGTCGCCTCCCCGGCCGAGACGAATTTTTCATGCCAGAACCCGATCAGCAAATAGGAACAGATTCCCGTCAGTTCCCAGAAGACAAATAATTGCAACAGCGTCGCCGACAGGAGAAGGCCCATCATCGAGAAGCAGAACAAGCTGAGATAAGTGAAGAATCGCGCGAACCGCGCCTCGTCGCGCATGTAACCGATCGAGAACAGATGGACGAGGGCGCCGACGAGCGTCACCATTAAAAACAGGACGAGGGTCAGGCTGTCCACATACAGCCCAATATCGAGAAATCCCGCATGCGCCTGCGCCACGCCACGCCCGACCGGCAGCCACGCCATCAAGAGGACGATGGGATTTTTCCCATACCCCCAGGCAAGCCGACTGGGAAGAAATCCTGTCTGCAACCAGAAGAACAGCGCCAGCAGGCTGCATGTGAAACTCCCGATCATCGCGCCCGTCGCCACCCACCCGGCCAGCGGCGTGCCCATCCGCTTGCCAACAAACAACAGCGTCGCAAACGATGCGAGCGGCAAGAGCGCGGCTAAAAGCAAAAGCAGGGCTGGTGAGGGCATCAGGCTATTCCATCCGGTCACACGCGGCCAATCCGACCTGCCGCGCGTTCTAGCGGTATGCCCAAATGGTGTCAATATGAGGAACAATGCCTATAGGAAACATGGGATTGCGCGATGGGTATCGTCGCGTACAAACAGCAGGATGCGGGCTTTTGCATTGTGGACGAAACGGTTGAATTTATACATTTGGCTTGACCCCAGTGGCTATGAAACATATCCTGACCGGCGTCGCACGTGGCTTGGATGGCCACGCCAGTCATTTCAGAAGAGAGGTCAAGGATGGCCAAAGGAAAACACGCCGCCGCGTTGTTTGAAGTCATTCACCAGAATAAGAAAGTCGAGCGGGTTGGCCCGAGCCGCGGGATCGGCTTGTTTCAGAAACCGAAATGGTGGGGTAATCGGCGCTCGTCAACCGGCGCTGTCGGGCTGGGCGCGCCCTCTTCCCATGCGGTTTCCCATGCAGCGCCGCCCGCGGCGCGCGAACCTGTCCGCGTTGAACTGCCGCTGCAACCGTCTCCGGTTCCTGAGACAACGCCGCCGGCATCCCGTGAGCGGCAAGCGGCGAGGCGAACCCGCGAGCCGCGCGAGTCGGCCGCTTTTCAACTCGATCGTCGCACCGCCATTCTCGCGGGCGCCGGCGTCTGCCTTGTCGTGGTGATGGCCTTCACATTCGGCAATCGAATCGGGCGTTCCCCCACGCCGCTGTTTAGCCGAACGACCGATGAGATCCGCACCGGCCCGGCAAATCCCAATGTCCTCGACATCCCGCGCACGGGCACGGTGCAAACCACCTATCGATCCAATTCGACGGGAGACGCGAGTCCGGCCGCTCACATCAACCGCGCGACCAACTCATTCACCGAGCCGCTTCAACCGGCCACCCACATGGTCGTGGACACCCAGCGCACCTTCGGCCTCAATTACGTGGTCATTCAAAGTTACAAGGATCCGAAGTATGCAGAGGATGCGAAGAATCTGCTGGTGAAGAACGACATCTTTTGCACGGTGGAAAAGGATCTCCCGTTCGCCGGACCGGGGTGGTACACGGTCGTGGGGCTGACCGGATTCGACCGAATCAAAAATGTCCGCGAGTACCGGTCCTATGTCGATGCGATCTCCGCGGTCGGACGACAAATCCCCAAAAACTCCAGGCTCAAGGAGTTCAACCCCCAGCCGTACAAGTGGCGGTAAATCCCCGTCGGTCCCTCACCCGGCACCTTTGGCATCCGGGGAGGAGGTCGGCTTTTCCCTTGGCTGTCCCGTCTGGCGCAGAGCCTTCAATTCCCTGGGCGCGAGCGTTCGGCACTCGCCGGGCTTCAATCCTTCGAGCGTCAGCGGGCCGAGTTTGATCCGCGTCAGATCGCGCACCTTGTGCCCCAGCTTCGCAAGCATTCGCCGAACCTGACGGTTACGCCCTTCGCGGAGACTGATCTCCAGAACACTTTTGTCCTGCGCCCGGCGGATGATCCGCACATGCGTTCGCGCGGTCTTAAACCCTTTGCCCGTCTTGCGATCCGCCAGCCACACCCCCTTTTCAAGCCCCTGCAATGATTCAGGTTTGACGAATCCATCCACCACCGCGCGATACGTCTTGTTGACTCCATAGCGCGGATGGGTCAGGCGATTGGTCAAATCCCCGTCGTTGGTCATCAAAAGTAGCCCCTTCGATTCGGCGTCCAGCCGCCCCACCGGATAGACCCGCCCCGGGAGATTCGGCGGCAGCAAGTCAATCGCCAGCGTCTGCTCCCCCTGCGCGACGTTCGTGCAATGAACCCCGCGAGGCTTGTTCAAAATGAGGTAGATCCGCTTGCCCGTTTCCCGCGCCCCCAGGCGGACCGGCTCATCATCCACCTTGATCTTGTCCCTGACGGGGTCAATGAGAATGGGCAGTTCAACCACGACGCGGCCATTCACGGCCACGCGCCCCTGGAGGATCATCTCCTCGACATTCCGCCGCGACGCCACGCCCGCATTGGCCAATACTTTCTGGATTCGTTCTTTCACATCATCAATTATGCCGTGCGGGCGGGCGTTTGGATATGGCGGCATCGCCGCGATCACGCGCCGCCGTCACTTGGATGGAAAGGTGACTTCCAGAAAAGTGACGTCCGTCGCGGCTTTGATCGTTGGCCGCCGCATTTGCGCGGGGAGCAGGACTGTTTCACCCTTGACGAGCGTCGTCTTCTCCGCAACATCCGCGACGCTTAGGTCTGCCCGCCCATCCAGCATGATCCAGATGACCGGCTGATTGTAGGCAATCGCCTTCTCGATTCCCGACGGCAAATGTACCTGGGCGATCTTGAAGTACTCGCTGGCGCACAGCGTTTGAGAAGTCGTGAAGAGGCTCGCGACGCCGGGCTGCCCGGGTGGGATTGTCGGCTTTCCCGAAAAATCGATACACGCCAAGGCCTGCTCGATGTGCAGTATCCTCAATTTTCCCGTCGCCGGGTCCGGACGATTGAAGTCGTACACCCGAAACGTCGTGTCGCTTGGCGTCTGCACCTCCGCGACCAGCACGCCCGCCCCCAGCGCATGGATCGTTCCACTGGGCAGGTAATGACAATCTCCCGGCCTAACCGGCGTCTGCTCGATCAGCGCCTCAACCGTCCCCTCCTCAATCGCCCGCTCAAATGCGTCGCGCCGCGTCCCAGGTTTCAATCCTTTGAACAAAAATGATCCCGGGTCATTCTCCAGCACATACCACGCCTCGCTCTTGAGATGCGATTCGGGATGTGTCCGGCAATATGCCTCATCGGGATGCACCTGCACGGACAAATGCTCGCGGGCATCGAGAAACTTGATCAAGATCGGGAACTGCCCTCCGGCCAGCAGCGGCGTCGTTCCATGAATCGCGGATCCAACCTCCCCCACCAGCCAATGGAGCGTTAGCCCGGCAAGTGGACCATTGGACACCTCGCTGCTGACCCACTCGCCGCCGCGATCAATTACCCCCGGCGGAAAATCGAAAAGCTCCCAGCTTTCGCCCACTGCGATCTCCGCCGGCAGCGCCTTGCCCAATACGCTCTGGAGCTTTCGCCCGCCCCACATTTTTGGAACAAACCGGGGATGGAACTTCAGGGGATATAAGGGCATCATGTGATTCCGTTGTCAGAGGTCCGCCGCCGATCATTGCACGCCGCCCCGCGCTGGCGGACATTGCACGCGGGAATGTACTCTCAATCGCTGAAAGGATGAATAGCAGGCTCCTTTGATCCGCGCGCAATCACCAAACCCGCCCATGCCATCGCTTCCACTGTCAACACCGCCGAGACGCATCCTGCTGATCAAGCCCAGCGCGATCGGCGATGTCGTCCATGCGCTGCCGATCCTCAACCTCCTGCGACGCAAATGGCCGGGCGCGCACATTGCGTGGCTGCTGACGCCGGTGTCGGCGGGTTTGCTCAAAAATCATCCGCAGCTAGATGAGATCATCCTGTTCGAGCGGAGGCGTTTCGGGCAGGGATGGTGGAACCCGCGCGCGGCCGCCGGGCTTGGGCGATTCACCTGGTCGCTTCGACGCAGGCAATTCGATCTCGTCATCGATCTGCAGGGGCTATTCCGCAGTGGCTGGCTCGCGTGGCACACCCGCGCCGCGACGCGGATCGGCTTCGCCAACGCCCGCGAACTTGCATGGCTTTTTTACACGCATCGCGTTCCAGTTGAGACGATGGAGCAGCACGCGATCAGCCGATACCTGCACATCACCCGCGCCCTGGGATGCGATGACGCACCGCTTGAGTTTCATTTCGGCATCGGCGACGCCGAGCGAGGCGCAATCGCTCAACATCTGCCGCAGGGTTCTCGTTACGCGGTTCTCCTTCCCGCCACGAACTGGGAGACCAAGCGCTGGCCGGTGGAGCATTTCGCGGCGCTGGTCAAACCGTTGCGGGAACGTCACGGGCTGCAATCCGTCGTCGCCGGCGGACCGGATGCCGCGCCCCTCGCCCGGTTGATTCCCGGCGCGCTCGATTTAACGGGCAAAACATCCCTACCCGAACTCGTCGCCCTCCTCGAACGCGCCAGCCTCGTCATCGCCAACGATTCCGGCCCGATGCACATCGCCGCCGCCCTCGGCCGCCCACTAGTGACTTTGTTCGGCCCCACGAACCCCCTCCGCACCGGGCCATTCAACCGCCCCGACACCGTCCTCCGCCTCGACATCCCCTGCTCCCCGTGCTACTCCCGAACCTGTTCGCACCAGTCATGCCTTCGATGGCTTGGTCCCATGGCGATACTCGCCGAAGCGAGCAAACAACTGCAACGCGGATGAGCGAACGTCGAAAATACGTCGGTCATCACGGGCAACAAGAGAATGCGCATGCTGTCTTGTCTCTCCCTCCGCGCCTCGGCGCGAGATCAATTCCGAATGGCTCGCGCAGAGACGC
>CAYTAP010000018.1:0-17905 GCA_964435775.1 uncultured Tepidisphaeraceae bacterium | reverse complement strand
AGTGCCGCCGAGGGGTGGCAAAACCATTTCCCAATTGCATGGACCACCTCGTCTCCCCTTCCGCGCCTCTGCGCCTCGGCGCGAGATCAATTCCAAACGTCTCGCGCAGAGACGCAGTGCCGCCGAGGGGTGGCAAAACCATTTCCCAATTGCATGGACCACCTCGTCTCTCCCTCCGCGCCTCTGCGCGAGATCAATTCCGATTGGCTCGCGCTGAGGCGATGAGAAAACCGAATGCTCAAACCAATTTTTCATCCAGGCCATTCACCGCACGCACAATTCCCTCCTTCATCAGCGCCGCCCCGAAATTGAACAGGTAGCCGAGCTTCAGTCCCGTCAAACGGAGGTACGTCTGGATCTGCTTGCGATGGGCTCTGCTCAGTTGCTCCACTGATTTCAATTCGATGATGACCTTCCCCTCCACGATGAGGTCCGCACGAAACGCGTCCTCAAATACGAGTGTCTTGTAGCGAATGGCCACCGAGACCTGACGCTCAACACGCAAACCGCGTTGAGTCAGCTCATGCGCCAGGACAATCTCGTAAACCGATTCCATCAATCCCGGCCCCAGTTCCCGATGCAACGCGATCGCGACCTCGATACAGATGGAGCCAATCTCATTTTCGCTCATTGCGTCCTTCAAAATGAATTTTCTCCCGTCTCTTTCCCTGCGTCTCCGCGGCTCTGCGCGAGATCAAATCCACACGTCTCGCACGGAGGCGCGGCTGCAACGCGCCGCGTGGTCGATGACGCGCACTTGATGCGCGTTCAAGCCGTCGCCTCATCCGGCCCGGATGGTCCAATGTCGTAATGCCCGTCGAGAATCGCCCCCGCCCCCACCGCCAGCGCCGGCGCGGTGACATCTCCTTTCACCTCCGACTCCGGCCCGATGAGGACAGGCCCGCGACTGGTGATGTGGCCTTTGATCTTGCCGCGCACGATCATCGCACCGCAGTGGATCTGATCGGCGACGACATTCCCCTTCTTCTCCACCGTGATCGTGCCGACGGTGTCGATGCTCCGACGAGCCTGGTACTCCTTGATCCGCAGGTCCTCGATCCGCAGCGGCTTGTTACAGAACTTGCAGGTGACGCTCATCGCGCGCGCGGCCACCTCCTGCCGCTTCTCACAATAGAGGCAGGTGATGGTGATCCGGTCGGAGGGCGGATTGTAATTGCTCGAAGGCATGGGGATGTTTGCAAGTGACAAGTGGGAAGTAAAATTGATCGGCCACCTCGTTGCCGGTAACTCGCCTCATCACCTCCCCCTCTTCACCTCCCCCTCTTCACTTCCCACTTTTCACTTCCCACTTTTCACTTCCCACTTACGACTTCTCGCTACTTCGTCGGTTGATTCTGCCCAACCGCCGGAGGCATCGACTGCGGACGATTTTGCGGCACGCCTGCGGGTCGGTTTTTAACGGCTTCCGGGCCGACGGTGACGTGGCCGGAGAAGATGGCCCCTTCATCCACGACCAGCTTGCTCGCCCTGAGGTCTCCTTCGTAGTGAGCGCTCTGCTTGAGCTCAATCCGGTCGGAGGCGTTGAGGTTTCCCTTAACTTCCCCTTCGACAATGATCGCGCCGGCCTCAACGTCGGCCTGGAGTTTGGCTTCACGGGCGACGTGGAGTCGGCCGGGGGTGGTGATTTTTCCTTCAAATCGACCTTGCAGGCGCATCCCCTTCTCGAAGGTCATCTCGCCTTTGAAGCTGGCGTCGGGTCCAAGTACGGTGGGAAAGTCCTGGGGTCCGGCTTCTGCCATGAATAGATCTCCTGATCGGGGTTAGGAATGTTGAACGGCTGGCGACGCCGCCTCGGCCATCGAAGGACGGTGGAGGCATGGGCGGGATTATACACAGCGAGAGGGGTATCACAATTCAGCGTGTGGGGAATAAGGATAAGGTGGAAGGATGAGGAGAGAGAAATTGGTCACGAAACGGTGTGCGCCTCCCTTGGTACGAATGCCGCAGGAAAATCGAGTTATTGGTCTGCAACAACTTGCCGTATTTCAGGTATTTCTTGACAGGGAAGGATTTGATCGGATAGCTTGATCGTAAGATCGAGTTTTTATTTGTTTAAGGATGAATACCGCATGAATACCCTCATTTTTCATCGTCATCTGAGCGTGATTCTTTTGACTGCGCTGGCGGTATGTCTCATGGGGAGCGTCGGGGTGGTGCTGGGCGGAGAGCGGACCCTGGCGGTGCCGGAGCAGCCGATTGCGATTGGAGTGGGACAAAGCAAGGCGATCGTTGTGAAGGTGACCCCGCCGCTGCAGGCCGGCGAGACGCTGGCGTATGAAAGCGGAAACCCAGGATTTGTCACTGTTGATGGCAAGGGTGTGCTGAAAGGCGTTCATGAAGGCACGACCGTGGTGTCGATCACCGCCCCCGACGGACAGCGGACTGACGTTCGCGTGGTGGTCAGTGCGGCGGGGACGGCGGAGGGGACGGCGCCCGTCGCCCAAAATAGCGCAGCGCTCGAGGGAATTCTCGCCGGCAACGCCGATGGGGAACTGCTCGTCGGTGACATCGAGCGGATCATCGCGCATGTGTTGCCGTACAACGTGATCGGGGGCAACCCATTTACGATCTCATCCTCCAATCCGGCGGTTCTGGAAGCCGTCGATGCGGCCAAGGTGGTCAAGGCGCTCAAGGAGGGGACTGCAACGGTGACCGTGAAGACTTTGGATGGGAAGTTTTCCGATTCGATCAACTTCAAGGTTGTCGCCCGTCCTGACACGGGCAACTCGGGGAAGACGTACACGATTGAACCCAAGAAGTTTGGGATTCGATATGACGATGCGTCGGAGGAGGCCGCCAAGGCGAACAGCGCCGGCCTGTACGCGGCGCTGCGATACACCGCCGACAACGGCTTTGCGCGCCTGTTGATGGAGAAGGGGAAGATGCTGTACATCGAACCCAGCGACACGATTCACATGGTCAGCAACGTGCAGTGGGATCTGAACGGATCGGAAATTCGTCTCCGTCCCAACAATTACGAGCGGTATACAGCCATTGAGTTCGCCGAGAAGGATCATGTCCGTGTGCTGGAAAACGCCTCGATCGTCAACGGCACACTGACCGGGGAGCGCGATGAGAAGGAGAAATATCTCCCCAATTGGAAAAAGATTCCGAAAACCGAAGGCGCCTGTACGATCGTTTTCAGCGAAGGCGCAAACAACGGGATTCGCAATTTGACGGTGCGCAAAAGCATCGGCTTCAACATGTCCAGCCGGTTGGGGAGCAATTCGGCCGGCGTGGTGCGATTTGCGAAATATCCGATCTCAACACGGAACATGGAACCGGGCGGGTTCGATGAGCAGGGGAAGCCCATCGCGGCCAAGGGATTGATCCGCACGATCAAGCCGCTGGACATCAGCAAGTTGAAGACGCCCTACTACAACATTGGGTTGCCCCTGGGATACATGGGGTATCCGATGGCAAACAGCCGCATTTACGATGTGTATTTTTACGACAAGGAGATGAAGCTGATCTCAGGCGATCGAGGGCTGCTGAGGTATCGGCAATATGCGCTGCCCAAGAATGCCGTTTACATGCAGGTGACGCTTTACCAGGACGCCGTGCCGGCGCGCGGGGTTGCCGATTTCGGCGACGCCGTGGCGTTCGTTGAAAACCGCGCGATACCCGTTCGCAACTACATGATCGGCTGCACGATCGAGGACAATTATTCGTGTGGTTTCGCGGCGTGCGGCGGGCAGGAGTGGCTGATCAAGGACAACACCTTCCGGCGCAACGGCGGACGCATGCCCGGCTGCGACATCGACTGGGAGGATGGATGGGAATACATGCAGGGAGATTTGATCGAGGGGAACCGGTTTGAATCGCGGATCAACGTGATCACCTGCGCGGGGATCGGGCTGGTCTTCGCCAACAACACGTTCAGCGGCGAAAGCATTTTCTACGGTCGGACACAGGAGTATTCGCTGCTCGACAACGTTTTTGAAAAATCCCAGGCCGAGGGAGCGCATCGCGTGAAGGTGACGATGTCCTCGCAGGCGGATGTCTATGTCGTGGGCGGCCAATTCAAGGACGCATGGGTCGAGTATGACAGACATCACAAGAAGGCGCCGTTCATCGGTTCGTATGAGGCGACCTTCACCAACGTCAAGTTTGATACGACCAAGGTGCTTCCGGGAGAGGCCGGGCACCTGGTCAACTGCACGATCATCAATGCACCCAAATGAACGATGACCCCCGGAGGCCGCCCGCAGCCGGGCCATCTTATACGCATGAACTCCTGTGTCTCGCTCCCCGCGCGTGATCAATCGTGCGCGGGGAGCTGGATGCGGGGCTTGAGTGTAATGGCGAGGATGAGAGCGATGGAGGCGGCGACCAGAAGGATTTTGGTGATGAGGAAATAGGGAAGCCGGGAAAGGTTGCGGGGGATGCCGAGGTTGTTCCAGAACCACAGGCCGGGGATGAGCTCGCGCTGGGGCTGGCTGGGGGAGGGGGCGGTGCTGTATCCCCAGTGATGGAAGCCGTTGCCGAAGTAGATCCCCACGGTGTGGTTGTGGATGGCCATGAAATCGAAATGGAGGTCTTTGAGGACCTGGGGCAACGCCGGTGGGACGGGCTGCTCGGGTGACCGGCCGTGGATGGAGGTCTTGCCATCAACGAGCGGGGGGAAACCCACGGATACGGGATCGCTGAGCACCTGGTTGCAGGCGCGGAGGATGGCGGGAAGATCGGGATGGTCCATGAGAAGTCGCGGACCGGCCTCGATGTGTTTCAGCCAGTAATCGACGACGGCGGACCCGGCGACGCCGATGAACAGCGCGGCGGCGACAATCCACGATGTGATCCACAAGATGCGGCGGTTGCGATGTGGGGCGGGCATGGGACTCATTGTATCGATGGTGCGGGGATTCGGTCCACATCATTGTGGCGGAGGGAAAATGTTCACATTTTCGATTTTTGATTTTTGACTTTTGATTGGGGTAGCGTGAGGGCGTTGGTGGTTTGTGAGGATGACTTTCGACGAGGGCATCGATAGAGTCGGGACGTGGAATTGGGTGATCGGTGGTGGGAAAACAGCAACGGGGCGCAACGAGTATGAAGGATCATTCGGAGGAGTACATTCTGCGGACGCAGGGGAATGTGACGGTCGTGCGGCTGCGCGCGGAAAATCTGATGGGGACGCTGGATGTGAGCTATTTGCAGGAGCAGTTGCTGGGCCTCATCGAAGGGGGACATCATCGGATGGTGCTGGATTTGAAATATGTGCGGCACATGGGAAGCGCGGCGCTGGGGATGCTCATTGCGATGAACCAGTTGATGAAAACCAAGGGAGGACGGCTGATTTTATCGCATACGGAGTTCATCGAGCCGGTGCTGGCGGCGTCGCATACGCGGAAGCTGTTCACCATCGTGGCGGATCCGCGAGAGGGAGTGGAGGCGATGAAGGACAAGGATGAAGGATGAGGGACGAATTTTTGATTTTGGATTTGCGATTTTTGATCTCAATCCAAAATCAACAATCAAAAATCGAAAATTTCTTGACGAGCCGCAAGCGTGAGCGACGGACGGAAAAAAGGCTCGCCGCGCAGGCCGCAGGCTCGAAAAGCGTAGCGCGGGCGTCCCGCCCGCGGTTTATCCAATCACGGCCCAGCAACTCGCATTAGGGGATCAATTCTTTTGGGGATTGACGGGGAGGAGTTTCAGGTCGGGGTACCAGAACTTCATGGGGCCCCAGTAGAGGTTGTCTTCAACATCGATCGGGGTGAGGGATTGTTTCTTTTTGGCGAGGATGCCGGAGACGGCTCGGCCGGTGGTGTCCCAGGTGGAGTGGGTGTCGGCGTCGACGAAGAGGGTTTTGCTGGGATCGCGGGCAGGGTTGTCGGCGGCGTGAAAGAGGGGCGTCATCTGGTCGCCGATGTCGCGGCTGTAGGCGCGGATTTGGCCGGTGGCATGATCGCGGAAGAGAAGGATGGCGACTGCGCCGTCCTGAAGATTGGCGGGCTGGTCGGTGATCTGGTCGCTGGGAACGGCGACGGGCTGGGTGGTGGCGATGAGGGTGATGGCGGTATCAGGAGGGAATGGGCCGGGCGTTGGGGGAAGTTTGTAATAGGGCAAAAGCGGAGAACTGGCGGCCGCGGCGAGAGGGCGACCCTGCGGCGAGAGGACTTTGGTTTTGGGGTGCAGTTCGCGCCAGGCGCGCCAGCGCATTTTACTGGTGGGGATGGGGGCATTGAAACCGATGGGAGCCACGCCGGAGGTGGTGAGTCCGGTCAGGCCGTTGATGAATTGCCCGAAGCGGGAGTTGTAGAGGAGCAGCGCGTTGGCGGGCATCGAAACGATTTCAAGCTCGCGGGTTTTGATCTGGCGGTCGATGGAATAAGCGACGGCGCGGTTGGCGAAGGGGGACCAGAGAAGCATCATCCGACGGCTTTGATCGGGCTGCACGACGACGGGGGTGGTGTAGAGGATGGTGTAGGGATAGGCGTAATACGTTTCGCCGAACTGCAGGCCGACAACGAAATCCTCATCGCGGACAAAGCTTGAGGCATCGGCGGCGGACACAAAGGCGGGGGTGTCGGAGATGGAAACGGATCGGCCGTGATCGGCGAAGCGGTGGATGAAGAGGGCGAGGATGGGGACAAGCCCGATGAGCCACCAGGCGCGGCGCTTGCCGCTGATGACGGTGGCGATGAGGATGAGGCACAGGAGAACGGCGACGATGACGAGCGGCCATTGCAAGCGGCGGGTCATCAGGATGATGTCCAGGCCATGCTGATACTGAGCCCAGTCGGGAGACGTGCCATAGGTGACGATGCCCATGAGCAGAAGCGCGGGCACGAGGAGGAGAAGGGGGAGAATCATGAACCATCCGTGTTCGTGTCGATGCGAGCGACAAAGATCGAGGTCTACGGTAAAGGGATTGTCGGCCTGTGGCCAGTCGGCGGACTATCGCGCATCCGGTTTTAGTTTCGCCAGGCCGCGGATGGTCACTTCATCCATGGCGCGGAAGGACCATTCGCCCGGCCAGGCGCGGCGATAGAGGGAGGCGGTTGCGCCGCGCGGGCCGGAGACGATCACGTTCTGGTTGATCGAAACCTTTTGCTTTTCGAGGAGCGGCAGCCTGCGGGCGCTGGCGGCGATGAGGGCCCCGATCACGGCGGCCAGCAGGTCATTGCGCGTCGTGGAAAGCGTCAGCCCGGCGAATGCGCCGCGCGGCTGGCGAATGCTCGTACGGTCGCCGGCGAGGTGGGGGTCGAAACTGACGCCGTTTGTTTCACCCTTGCGCGCGAGGGAGGCGACGAGGCGGTTGAACGCCCCCCAGTCGTGGTCGGGGAAAAGGAGGTTCTTGATCCATTCGAGGCTGGAGCCGGCGGCCGCGATCGTGCCGACGGCCAGCCACAGCCGCCCGACGCCCAGGGCGCGGGTGAGGAGGTGTTCGTCGGCCAATGGCTTGTCGGTGCAGAGGGCGAGCACGTCGGTCGAGCCGCTGGTGTTGAGAAGCTGGCCGGGCGCTGCGCCGGCGGCGATCATCCCGCAGCTTCCATCCATCAAACCCGTCATCATGGGCGTGCCGTCGCGCAGGCCGAGGTTGGCGGCGGCGGATTGGGTCAGCGCCCCGGCGATGACGTTGCCTTCCAGGATGTCCGGCAATTGGGAGCGCCGTCCCCCCACCGCTTCAATCAACTCATCGCACCATCCCTTGAGCGTCAGGGTGTGGTAGACCCCCATGAACGAGGCGTTGGAGGGGTCGGTGACGCGGCTGCCCGTCCACTCGCGATGGAGGAACGTGTTCAGGTGCCCCACGAGGTCGGCCTTGCCCATGAGGGCGGCGTGATGGCGGTTGTGCCATGCCCAGGTGGTCGAGGAGATGCCGCCGGGGACGGGGCGATTGCCGGTGAGGCGAAGATGGCGGCGCTTGCCGATGCGCTTTTCGAGGAGTTCGGCTTCTTCGAGGCTGCGGCGGTCCTGATGGGTGATGATGGGGGTAAGCGGCCGGCCGCGCTTGTCCATGGCGAGCCACGAGGGGCTCATGACCGACAGCGCGATGGCATCCACCTGTCGGACCGACGCGCCAAGATGCCCGATGGCCTGGCGGATCGCTTTCAGAATGGCGCCCGGATCGACTTCCACGCGCCGGCCCGATCGGCGGGTGGGGAACTTGAACGCATTGACCTTCCCCCCGGCCGCGCTGTTGTGGAACAGCGCGGCTTTGACGGAGGAGGAGCCGATGTCGAGGCCGAGGATCATCATGCGTGTGCGGCTTTATTCACCCGATGGATGGGAAGGCTGGGATCCCGCCCATTCGGTGTGAAAGACGCCGGGCTTGTCGGTGCGCTCATAGGTGTGGGCGCCGAAGAAATCGCGCTGGGCCTGAATGAGATTCGCGGGAACGCGCCCGCGGCGGTAGGTGTCGTAATACGCGAGGCTCGCGCTGAACGCCGGGGCGGCGACGCCGGTGGTGACGGCGAGATGGACGATCCGCCGCCAGGCGCCCTGGCGCTGGATGATCGCATCGCGGAAGCGCGGCGAGAGGAGCAGGTTGGCGAGTTTGGGGTTTTCCCCAATCGCCTGGGTGATGTCCTTGAGGAAGACGGCGCGGATGATGCACCCGGCTTCCCAGATGCCGGCGACTTCCCCAATCCGCAGGCCGAAATTGAACTGCTCATCCGCCGCCTGTAAAAGCGTGAAGCCCTGTGCGTAGGAGCAGACCTTCGAGCAATAGAGGGCGGCCCGGACATCCTCGATCAGCTTTTTCACATCATCACTGTACTTGCCGTCGGGCGAAGGCCCGGTGAGCATTTTGGCGGCGGCGACGCGCTCGTCCTTCAGCGCCGACAAACACCGGGCATCGACGGCGGCGGTGATCGTTGGAATCGCGATCCCCAAGTCCATCGCGGCCTGCACGGTCCATTTGCCCGTCCCCTTCTGACCCGCCTTGTCGAGGATCAATTCGACGAGCGGCTTGCCGCCGGTCGTGTCATCCTTGAAGTTCATCACCTGCGCGGTGATTTCAATGAGGAAGCTCTTGAGATCATCCCCCCGGTTCCACTCGTTGAAAATCTCGGCAAGCTGGGCGTTGTTCAATCCGCCGACATGCTTGAGCAGGTCGTACGCCTCGGCGATCAGTTGCATGTCGCCGTATTCGATCCCGTTGTGAACCATCTTGACGAAGTGCCCGCTGCCCCCCCTGCCGAGGTAGGTGACGCACGGATGCCCGTCGGGCGCTTTGGCGGCCACCTTTTTGAGGATCGGAGCGAGGTGGTTGTACGCCTCCTCATCACCGCCGGGCATGAGGCTCGGCCCCCAGAGCGCTCCTTCCTCGCCGCCGGAGACGCCCATCCCGAAAAAGCGAATGCCGGTCGGCTTCAATTCCGCCGCCCGCCGCTCGGTGTCGGTGAACAGCGAATTACCGCCGTCGATGACGATATCGCCGGGTTCGAGAAGGGGCTTGAGTTCGGCGATGACCGCATCGACGGGCGCGCCCGCCTTCACCATGATTAGGATTCGCCGGGGCCGCTCCAGCAGCGCCACAAACTCGGCGACGGTCTTCCCCCCTTTGGCGTTCTTCCCCCTGGCCAGTTCATTGATGAAATGCTCGGTCTTGGCATAGGTGCGATTGTAGACGGCGATGGGAAAGCCGTTGCGTTCGATGTTCAGCGCGATGTTCCGCCCCATCACTTCCAACCCGACAATGCCAAACGCCTGCCCACTCATGTCAACCGCCTTTTCCTGTCAAAAAGTATTCCCCTCAATGCACGGGGGGTGATTGTGTCGATTTTCGGGTTCGTTGGCAACAACGGCGTGATGAGCAAGATAAGCGCACCGCAGGGACGCAAAGAGCGCGGAGAGGAGAAGAGGGTTCACCACGGAGGACACGGAGGGCACGGAGGCGAAAGCAAGTGTTGTAGGGTCCGCACCCCGTGCGGACCATGACGCCGCCGGTGATAAAGGTCCGCACAGGGTGCGGACCCTACCGGACTTCTTTGTTTGGCATAAAGAGTTCAGGGGTCGGGGTTCGGGTTTCGGGGGTCGGGGTTCGGGTTTCGGGGGTCGGGGTTCGAGGTTCAAGGGTCGAGGGTCGAGGTTCAGTCGCAACGCCCCCGCCCCGCCGCCCCTCCGCGCAACCAGGAAGCCGGGGGCAATTGCCGTTGCCGCGGCGCATGTCCTTCCTGAACCCCGAACCCCGAACCCTGAGCCCTCCCGTCACGCGCTGTCGATCCGGGGGAACAGCGGATGGCCTTCACCGAGCTTGGCGCCGGGGGGAATCAACAGGGACATCGCATCGTTCAACCTGATCGCATCTGAGGAGAGACCCAGTTGCCCGAGGCCGGCGGCGGCCTTGGCCGGGAGGATGGGGAGCAGCGCGTAAAGGGCGCGGCTGATTCCCTGGGCGCAGAGATTCAATACCGTGTCGAGGCGGTCGGATTGGGACGGATCCTTGGCGAGCTTGAAGGGGGCCGTCGCATCGATGTAGCCGTTGACGGCGCGGGCGAGTTCGATGGGGAGCGTGGCGCAATCCTGGAGGGCGTTGCGCTCGTAGGCGCCGGCGAGTTCGCCTTGAAGGCCCTTCATCCGGCCAAGCAGCGATTGATCGAGGGCGTCGAGTTCATGCACGGGGGGAACGACGCCGCCGCGATAGTTGTTGATCATTTTGAGCGTGCGGTTGAGGCAGTTGCCCAGGACATTGGACAGCTCGGCGTAGCTCTTGGCGAAATCGGCGTCGGAAAAGTCGAGATCGGAACCAAAGGGGGCGGCGCGGAGGAGGTAATAACGCAGGGCATCCTCGCCGTGGCTGGCGATGATGGAGCGCAGCTTTTCCAGGTCGATGAAGTTGCCTTCGGACTTGCTCATTTTTCGACCGTTGGCCGTCCACCAGCCGTGGGCGAAGACCTGATGGGGGATTTCGAGGCCGAGGGCGAAGAGCATCGCCGGCCAATAGACGCTGTGGAACCAGAGAATCTCCTTGCCGATCAGGTGAAGGTCGGCCGGCCAGAATTGGCGGAACCTCGAATCGTCGGCGGTGCTGTAACCCAGCGCGGTGATGTAATTGCTCAGGGCGTCGATCCAGACGTAGACGACGTGCTCGGGATCGTTGAGCAGTGGAATGCCCCACTTGAGCGTGGCCCGGGAGATCGAGAGGTCTTCGACGCCTTGTTTGAGCTTGCTGAGGACTTCGTTGCGCCGGCTGTCGGGCTGAATGAACCCGGGGTGCGCTTCGATGTATTCGATCAGGCGAGGGACGTATTTCTTGAGGCGGAAGAAGTAGGTCGGCTCTTTATAGCGGGAAAGAGGCTTGCGGTTAAAGGCGAGGTATTGGCGCTCCTTGGCCTCGGTTTCGGTGACGAATTCCTCCTGCCCCTCATCATACCACCCTTCATAAGCGCCCAGGTAAATGTCATCGCTGGCGACCAGCTTGGCGACGATCGCCTGAACGGCGGATTTGTGCAGCGGGGAGGTCGTGCGGATGAAAAAGTCGTTGGTGATGTGGAGTTCCTTCCAGAGATTCTGGAAGACAGCGACATTTTTGTCGGCGAGGGTCTGCGGCTCGACGTTGAGGTCGGCGGCGGTTTTCACCATTTTAACGCCATGTTCATCCGTGCCCGTCAGGAAGTACGTATCGTCACCCGCAAGGCGATGAAAACGCGCCAGCGTGTCGGCCGCCAACGTTGTATACACATGCCCCAGATGCGGCTCACCGTTGGGGTAGTAGATGGGGGTGGTGATGTAATAGCGCGAAGAAGCCATGAATGTCTCGTTTTCCGTGAAGTTTGAACTATTCGCCCATCATCGGAAATTATAAGGCCGAGAGCAATGACAAGAGTTCAGGGTTCGGCTCGCGAATAGAATAAGAAAGGTGGGGTTGCTATACTGGGGTGCGACTGACGCCGGGGCAAAAACGCCTGGGCGTGTGATTTTTTGTTGATGAGGAGAAGTTCGATGGCCGGCATGACGATCACGGAAAAGATAATGGCGCAGCACTCGGGCAAGACACGCGTCGAGCCGGGGGAGAACGTTTGGGTGAACGTCGATATCCTGATGACGCACGATGTGTGCGGGCCGGGGACGATCGGCATTTTTCATGAAAAGTTTGGGCGCGACGCCAAGGTGTGGAACAAGGAGAAAGTGGTCATCATCCCGGACCACTACATTTTCACGGCCGATCAGAAGTGTCATCGGAACGTGCAAATCCTCCGCGACTTCGTGAAGGAACAGGGGCTGCCGTATTACTATGATCCGGAGTTCGTGAAAAGCGAGGGGATGCCCAATCCGTATCTGGACCCGAAGATGACCAGCTATCGGGGGGTGTGTCACAAGGTGTTGCCGGAGGAGGGGCACATCCGCCCGGGCGAACTGATGCTGGGGACGGATTCGCACACCTGCACGGCCGGGGCGTTTGGACAATTTTCAACGGGCGTCGGGAACACGGATGCGGCGTTTGCAATGGGAACGGGCAAGACGTGGCTGAAGGTTCACGTTTCATGGGAAGATTCCGGCGTATCTGACGGCCAAGGATTTGATCCTGGCCGTGATCGGCGAGATCGGCGTCGATGGGGCGACCTATCGCACGATGTACTTCAACGGCGATGGGATCGGAAGCCTGACGCTGGAAGACCGGATGACGCTGACCAACATGGCGATCGAGGCCGGCGGCAAGAACGGCGTGTGCGATGTCGATGAAAAGACGCTGCAATATGTGCGCAAGCGCAGCCGGGTGAAGGAATGGAATGTGGTGACGGAGGACCCGGACGCCAAGTATTACTCATCGCATGAATGGGATTTGAGCACCATGGAACCGATGGTCGCCAAGCCCCATTCGCCGGACAACAAGGACACCGCCCACAACTGCCGGCATGTGAAATTGGATCGGGCGTACATCGGTTCCTGCACCGGCGGGAAAATCACCGACATGATCTTCGCGGCCAATCTGCTCAAGGGTCACATGGTGAAGATCCCGACGTTCGTCGTGCCCGGATCGACCGAAGTCCATGCGGACATGCAGCGACTCAACCTGCGCGGCGTCGAGCGGGATAAGAATGAGAAATCGATCGCAGATATTCTGGTGGACGCCGGATGTCTGCTCGGTCCCAGCGGATGCGCGGCGTGCCTGGGCGGACCGGTGGACACGTTCGGACGGCTTAATAACGCCGAGGTCTGCATCAGCACAACCAACCGCAACTTCCCCGGACGAATGGGATCGACGCGGTCGTCGGTCTATCTCGCCAGCCCGCTGACCGTGGCCGCCAGCGCGCTGACGGGGCATGTGACGGACCCGAGGGAATACGTCAATGCGCCGATTGAGACGGGAATGGCGGGGGTGAGCTGAGCGGCATCCTTACTTTTTTGCGACTCCCATGGCGGCACTATCCAAAACCTTTCAAGCAATTTTGGCTGGCCAGTCCGATGCGAGCATACGTTTCGATCAAGTTAGGCGAGTTCTAACGGGATTGAACTTTATCGAAAGAATCAAAGGCGATCACCATATTTTTTGTCGTGATGGAATTGTGGAGATTCTGAACCTTCAGCCACTGCCCGGAGGCAAGGCAAAGGCCTATCAGGTCAAGCAGGTGCGACAGGTGATTGCAAAGTATGGCTTGGTTCTGTCGAGGAAATCATGAAGTACGAGATCATCATCTATTGGAGCCAAGTCGATCAGGCTTTCATCGCCGAGGTTCCGGAACTGCCGGGGTGCATCGCGGATGGGTCAACCAAGGCCAAGGCGCTGGCGGCGGTTGAAGTAGTGGCGAGGGAATGGATCGAAACGGCCCGATCGTTGGGGCGTGAGATTCCCGAACCTCGCGGCAAATTGATCTCTGCATGATCACTTCCGTAGGGTCCGCAGCCCCCTGCGGACCATCCGCTGCAGCCAATCACACTGCCACACACATCAAGTTCCCACGCGCAATGGGCCGATAAGGATGTTATCGGACCATGCGCGCGCTTCGACGGGTCATCTTCGCGGGGGTGTTGCTGGGCATGTGCGGATGGGCCTGCGCGCAGCCGGCGGAGGTGAGCCGGGTGCTGCGGCGGGTCGATTTTGAGGAGCGCCGGCTGGGAAACGTCGAAGACCTCCCGATGCACTGGACGAAGGTGGATGGGGAGCATCTGCCGCATTATGTTAAGGGGATTCTTGCGACGGATCGGGCGCGGTCGGGGCAGTACAGCTTTCGGTTTGACCTGGACGGGGGAAGCCTCATTTATCGGTATGATCCGGCGCAGCTGCCGGTGCGCGTGGGGGCGCATTATCACGTTCAAACTTTTGTGCAGACGACCCCCCTGCCCCATGCGCGGGCGCGGATGAGCGCGTATTTCACGGACATCGACAAGCGGCCGCTGGTCAAGACGCTGGTTCACAGCAACCTCTATGCAACCACGGGAGGGCGCGATCAGTGGCATCCGCTGGCGATTGATTTGACGGCCGATGATCCGCAGGCGGCGTTCCTCGTCGTGGAACTCGAATTGCTGCAACCGGTTTATTACAAACCAAGCACGCTGGGGGAGCACACGCTGTTTCCGCAGGACATCCGCGGCAGCGCATGGTTTGATGACATCAGCGTAGCGCAGGTGCCGGATGTGATACTGCAGACGGGGCGGTCGGGGAATATCTTTCGAAAAGGAGAGACGCCGAAGTTGCAGGTGCGGATCAATGACCGGTTCATGGAGGATTTGTCAGCGCAGCTGCTGATCCGCGATGCCCGGCGGCGGGTGGTCTACCAGCACACGGGGGCGCTGGACATGGGGCGGGCCGAGACTGTTGGGCCGGGGACGAAGCAGTTGACGCTGCCATTGCCGCAACTGCCGGCGGGTTGGTATGCGGCGGAGCTCATCGTGCAAAGCCAGGGGGAAGCCTTGGCGCGCGAGGAGTGCGATCTGATCGTGCTGGCCGACAGCGGACGGACCAAGCCTGACCCGCGCTTCGGAATCATCGCGACGGATCTTCCCTATGACGGGTGGAGCGAACTGCCCGGGATTTTGCCGCTGCTGTCGGCCGGTCGGGTGAAGCTGGCGGTCTGGAGCAAGTCGGGCGATATCCAGCAGGTGGACCCGGAGACGTTTGATCTGCTCCTGGAAAAATTGCAGGCATTGAACATCACAACGACGGGGTGTTTGCTCGATTTGCCGCCGCTGTTGCAGGAGAAAGTGGGTGGGTCGGACTGGACAAGTTTGCTCACCGCACCGACGGCCAGTTGGCAACCGCAGTTGTCGTTTCTCATCTCGCGCCACGCCAACCATGTGGATCGGTGGCAGCTCGGGGCCGACGGATCGGATGCCTTTGTAACGAATCCCGCGATGCGGCGAGTGTATGACATGGTGTATGCACGCTTCGCGGATTTGGTGCAGACGCCGGATGTGGCGATGCCCTGGCCAAGCTGGTATGAGCTGAGCGGGAAGCTGCCGGCGGCGGTGGCGCTGTCGGTGTCGCCGGCGGTGCTGCCCTCGCAATTGCCGCTGTACATGCAGGAGATCGGACCCGATGCGCCGGCGGCGGGGATGGCGACGCAAGCGAGCCGCACATCGATCCAGTCGCACACCCGGTTATCGCTCAGTTTGCAATTGCTCGATGCGTCGAAGTATGGACGCGATGCACAGATTCAAGACCTCGTGCAGCGCGTCGTTTATGCACTGGCGGCCAACGCACAGCGCATAGACATTCCATTGCCCTTTACGGTGGAACGAAAAGGCAAGCAGGTAATCGGCCGGCCGCGGGAGATGCTCCTCATTTTGCACACGCTGCTCAGCACGCTGTCGGGGACGACGTACAAGGGACAGGTGCCCATCGCCGATGGGGTGGAGGCGTTCTTGTTTGATCGCAGCGGCCAGGGCATCCTGGTGTTGTGGGATCGGGGGAACACAAGCGGGGTGCGGCAATTGGCGTTGAATCTGGGCAAGGCGCCGGTGCGGCTGGATTTGTGGGGGAACGCGACACCGCTTTTGGGGTCGGCGATGGATCAGGAAAATTGCCGGGTAAATCTGGAGCTTGGTCCGATGCCGATTTTCCTGATTGATATCGATGGACAGCTTGCGCAGCTCCGCGCGAGCGTCGGTATTGATCGGCCGCTTTTGGAATCAAGCTTCAAGCCGCACACCCGTCGGATCCATTTCACCAATCCCTATCCAACCGCCATCGCGGGGAGTGTGAAGCTTCATCCGCCGGAGGGGTGGATTGTGAACCCCCCCACCATGACATTCAACCTGAATCCCGGCGAGACGTTCGATAAGGAAATCACCCTTCAGTTCCCCTACAACAGCTACGCCGGGCCGAAAACAATCCAGGCGGATTTCATCGTGCAGGCGGATCGCAACTCAACATTCACCGTGCCGATCACGCTGCACCTGGGGTTGTCGAATGTGGGGATGCAGACGCTGGCGCTGCGGGATGGGAACGACGTGGTCGTACAACAGATCATCAGCAACTACGGCGATAAGCCGATCAATTACTCGGCGTTTGCGGTATATCCCGGCAAATCACGGATGGAGCGACTGGTCATCGACCTGGCGCCGGGGAAAACGACGATCAAACGGTATCGTTTCACGAACGTGCCGCCCGGCGGCCAAACCAAACTGCGGGCCGGCATTCAGGAAATCGGCGGGACGCGCATCTTGAATAATGAGTTGGAGATTCAGTGAGCGGCGGGCGAATGGCGCGCGGTGGTCCGCGAGCTCGGCATGAAGAGCCACGTCCGCTTCAGTCCGTCCATAAACTAGCTGCGTCCCCGTTCCATTTCCCTTGCGCTGATGCTCCCGCAGCACCAGGCAGGCAAACAGCTGGGGCAATGTGAAGTCATGGCGGCTGAAGCGGGATGAATACCTGGGAAGGACCTGCTGCGCGAATTGGTACGCAACGCATATCACCTTCCGTGGCGATTTACATGTCAGCATCCTTCATCATGTATACTGCAAGCAGACAGAGCGCCACCGAACAGGTGCCTAACTTGGCGAGGGTTGAGACAGAGCCCTCCCGTCCCCTTCGGTTTGCCCACATTCCGCACTTATCGCCATCTCGTCGGATCTGCTTGGCTCAATGTGGCAACATCAATGCGATCTTTGAGAATATCATGCGCGTATAGTGCAAGCGTGATATCATTGGAATGCAGCAATCTTTCTACGTCCTTCGATGTGGGCTGTGAGGTACCGGCGCGACTGACGCTCGTACCCTCCATTTTAAACTGGAATACTTCAACACGAATAAATGTCGTAAGGCTCACATATGGACTGTCAGGAGTAGGAACGGAAAAGTTAGCAATTCGAACGTCTCCCTTAAACAATCCAACCGTCCGCGGTGAGTTGTCGATCTGGAGCCACATGAACCATAAAATGATCGACTCCTTCCCAGCCGGCCTGACAAGCGCGGCAACGAGCTCTTTTGCCGATCAGAAGGTCGCTGAGGCTCGCCTTGGCAGTGCGCAGGTGCGGGACATAATATGCTTTGATAAAAGCGGAATCCTTGAACTCGCCCGCAATGGTGGGTGGATCACTAATCTCGCGGTCCAACTCGCGAAGCGTCACCGTATATGCGGCTTCCCTCGGTGAGGCCGTTTGTGACCTCGTGTTGCAACCCGCGACGAAGACATATGCCGCTAAAACGTAGAATATCATGTCAGAGCGGAAAATGATCATACAGCAAACCTTCCATCGGCTAATACACGCGACAGCGCTTTTGCTAAGTCGGCTGGGTCAGGACTTTCCGGGTTGCCTAATGCAGGCTCCCCCCCAAATATGTCAACAGTTTTATTGTTACGCACTTCGTAATATGGCGCATAAACTGGCCCACTCTTTTCAAAGTGTCCAACTGGCTGACCGTTCACCAACTTATCCGTGACGCATCGCTCGTATGTATAGCCAATCCAAACCTGATGGCCTCGTGGCATAGCTCCGTCCAAGATCACATCGATTGCCCGATCAATGGCATTTCCGTCAGTCTTCACTC